>QYPH01000064.1 GCA_007279905.1 Actinomycetota bacterium
CTTCGACTTCGACTTCGACTTCGACTACCACGCTCGTGGCGCCAGACGGCAAGCGGTCCGACGAACGAATCCTCACGCTGGTTGACACGATCGCCAACGACAACTTGCAGCCAAAGAGCATCGTGCACTCTGGCGCCGGAGTGTTCTTTGCACAAAACATGATGTATCGACACAACATCAGTGTGTTTGATCGACAGAGCAATTTGATAGCAACCATCGATGACAAAGTCGATCTTGCAAGTTTCGGTATAAATATTCCAGACAGATCTTCAATAGTTCGTGGCTCTCCTGTGGAAGCTGCATTCTCGCCAGATGCCAAATACGCCTATATTTCCAATTACGCGATGTATGGCGCCGGATGGGACCCGAGCGCAACCGACACATGCCAGGGCAATGACCGCGACCAAAGCTTCGTCTATCGGGTGGACACAACAACATTGGCGATTGATCAAGTGATCCAAGTTGGCGCAGTTCCCAAATATCTTGCTGTCACGCCAGACAATAAGTACGTCGTTGTCTCCAATTTTTGCTCGCTTGATGTTTCAGTCATTGATATCTCCACCAATAAAGAAGTCGAACGAATCGAAGTTGGTCTGCATCCACGCGGCATCGCCATCACCAACGACTCGTCAATTGCCTACGTGACAGTGATGGGAGGCAGCAATATTGTTGCCATCAATTTGCACGATTTCACTACGCGCACCATTGCCAGTGCTGGCTACACGCCGCGACATGTGGTGCTTTCGCCCGACAACTCGGTGCTCTACATCACCAACAATAAGGCGGGTCAAATACGCGCCATTAATCCCCTCACCGACACTCTCATCAAATCAGTTGCAACGGGCAGCGAACCTCGCACCATGGTGATGTCCGACGATGGCTTCAGCCTGTATGTAGTCAACTACCAGAGCGACACGATGGTCAAGGTTCGCACAAGCGACATGCAAGTTGTCCAGACAATGAAAACCGGTCACCACCCTGTGGGCATTACCTACGATGCACGACTCCGTCGAGTATGGGTGGCTAATTACTCAGGCAGTCTCTCGATATTCGAAGACAAGTAACGAGCGAGTTACTCGCTAAACAATTGCGTGACTACTAGCCATGCGCTTGCCCACTTTGGCGATACGAGCCATGCGCTTAAATAACGAATCGCGAGCAGTTTCTGCTTCATCACTGAGCCCTGTGACGCTCTCAAGTTTCCAATGTCGCATGATGACAGGCTCAAGAATCTGGTCGTGATGAATCTGAAGGTCGTAAATGCCGGCCTTGGCAATTTCTTTTGACAAACGATCGAAGTCTGGAATGCCAAGACCAGGCATTGAAAACGTACGCACCGCACGCTCGATACCAAGCACGGTTGAAGACGGATCAACCTCGAGCGCAGCAGCAGTCAAGTCGCGATAAAACAAGTAATGCAAGTTTTCGTCGTTGCCCACGCGCGACATGATGGCGGTACCCAGCTCGTCCTTCATTAACTTGCCCGTATTGCGATGCGAAATACGTGTGGCGAGTTCTTGCATGCTCACATACGCAAGTGCTTCAAATGCGTCATGCGGCGTTGGCACCTGACCGCCGCGCACTTGAATCATGCGCGCTCGCTCGAGTGCCACTGGGTCAACAGCTCGAGTGACAGTGAAATAGTCGCGCATCACGATCGAGTGCCTGCCCTCTTCAGCCGTCCAGTTGCGAGCCCACTCACCAAATGCGGTGTCGCTGCCGAACAAACGGTCGATGTCGCGAAAGTAATACGGCAAATTGTCTTCGGTGAGCAAGTTGACAAACAATGCGGCACGCACTGCTTCGTCGATCTCTGTGTCGCCTCCACCAAAATCTGCATCCTCTGGCGCCCATTGCTTGCCTGGCTCAAAATCTTTGCCACGGCTGTAAGGCACCATCTCGTGGGGAAACCATTCTTTAGCAACACCTTGATGACGCTCGTACAACTTGGCCGCAACTGGCTCGAGTTCAATCAATAGTTGCGCTTGATTCATAGCAATAACCCTACCCTCGCTCGTTGCGCTGAATCTGTGACACCAACCTCTTGAGCGGTATGCGAAAATCGGGCAACAATGCGATTCCAGCTTTCTTCAAACTTGCGTTATTAAGCACCGAATTGAACGGGCGTTTAGCCGGTCGAGGTGGTTGCAGTTCATGCGTCTTTATCGGTGCAACCTTGCTCGGGTCAAATCCACCGGCAATTAATACTTCGCGAGCAAACTCATACCAACTGACATCGCCCTGATTGGTGACATGCCAAGTACCTGGTCGTTTTTCTATGGCTAGTTGCATGATCATTGTCGCTGCATCGTCTGCAAATGTTGGGTTACCAATTTGGTCGTCAACAAACTTGAGCTGTGGTAGTTCTGCTAATCGCAAAATCGTCTTGACCATATTTGATCCGTAAAAACCGCACACCCACGCAATGCGCACAATTGCATCGTCGGGCCCAAGTGCGCGCTCCCCTGCAAGTTTGCTCGATCCATATGCGCTCTGAGGGTTTGGCGTGTCGTCTTCGTCATATGCCGAAGTCTTGCTGCCGTCAAACACATAGTCAGTAGAGATGTACACAACGTGTGCGCCAACACCATGTGCTGCATCTGCAACGTATTTTGTTGCGGTGCCATTGACCAGCATCGCTTTGTCGGGGTCGCTCTCGCATGCATCAACGGCCGTCCACGCAGCAGCATGAATCACAACGTCAGGTCGTGCCTCGGTGATCGCAGCATCAACAGCCGATTTGTCGGTAATGTCGAGTGTCTCGTGCGAAGTTGCAACAACTTCAAGACCCGATGCAATCGCTGCTCGCACCAACTCGTGACCAAGTTGCCCATTGGCACCCGTGATCAAAATCTTCATTACTTGTTTGCCTTGAGTGGCTCCCACCACCAACGGTTGTCGCGATACCACGCAACTGTCTGCTCCAGGGCTTCATCAAGCGAACGTGCGCGCTTCCAGCCGAGCGCGGTGATCTTGGCGATGTCAACCGAATATCTGCGGTCATGCCCAAGTCGGTCGGCTACATAGTTGACACTCGAGTCGTCTTTGCCCAACAGTGCAAGCAACTTGTCGACAAGCACTCTGTTTGCAGTTTCGTTGCCAGCACCAATGTTGTAGATCTCGCCAACGTTGCCCTTTTCTAAAACCAGATGCACACCGGTGCAGTGGTCGTCTACATACAACCAATCGCGTTCATTGAGCCCGTCGCCATACAAAGGAATTTTTTTGCCATCAAGCAAGTTGGTTGTAAACAACGGAATTGCTTTTTCAGGGTATTGAAATGGTCCAAAATTATTGGTGCAACGCGTGACCACAACTGGCACGCCATGTGTTGCGTGGTAACTGAGCGCAATGAGGTCAGAGCCTGCCTTTGACGCCGAATACGGTGAGCGCGGCTCGAGTGGGTCGGTCTCCTTCGACGAACCAACTTCAACCGAGCCATACACCTCGTCGGTGCCAATGTGCACAACGCGAGCAATCTCAAGTTGACGCGCGGCATCCATAATCACGTTTGTTCCAAAACAGTTAGTCAAGATGAAGTCTTCGCTGCCAACAATCGAGCGGTCGACGTGACTCTCTGCGGCAAAGTGCACCACTGCGTCATGACCTTTCATCGCAGCAATCACATCGCCTGGCTGACAAATGTTGCCCTTCACAAACGAATACCGCGGGCTGTCATCAACATCTCTGAGCGTTGACATATTGCCCGCATACGTGAGTGAGTCGTACACCGTGACCGAATGATCGGTGTTGGCCAACACCCATCGCACATAGTTTGAACCAATAAATCCAGCGCCGCCCGTAACAAAAATCTTCATGTTGTTACCTCAGGTGCGCAAGCCAAAGTGTGGCTGAAATTGTTTGTCGATTTGGCCGCGCTGTGGGTTTTCTTGATCGCGCTTCGACAAAATTGGTTCGGCAATCCCCCAGTCTGCTTTGACGGCTGGATCATTCCATGCAAGACCACGCTCATCGGTTGGGTTGTAATAACTGTCAACCAAATACGTGATCGTCATGTCGGTCAGCGATGCAAAACCATGAGCAACACCTGGCGGAATAAAAATGCCTCGGTGATCATGCGTGCCATCTGCTCGTGCGCCCAAGTCGACAACTTGTGTTGCGCCGTCGGTCGGCGAGCCAGTGCGCAAGTCGTGCAACACCACTCTGCACGTACCGTACGGCACGTACCAGTAGTCGCTCTGGTGCAGGTGATAATGCAACCCAACAATGCAACCCTTTTGGCGGTCTCCGCGATTGCCTTGCACCATCTCGCGGCCAAGCGGAAACCACTGACGACGATAGGTCTCGATGAAATAACCGCGGTCGTCCTTAAACATCGACGGCTCAACGATCTGCACTCCTGAAATAATTGTTGACTCTGTAATTGTTGGCATTTACTCCAGCTCCACTTTCGAATCGTCGCCCAACATCAGACGCAATGCGCGAGGCTTTTGCTCAGACCTTGTTACGGCAACATCCCGACCAATCAACGAGTCGGTGAGGCGTGCGATGCCAATAATGCTCGAGCCGTCGAGCACAACCGAATGCTCCATCTCTGAATGCTCAACCTTGCAGTTGCGTCCAAGTGACGTGTATGGCCCGATGTAGCTGTGATCAACCACAGAGCCGCTTCCGATCACCACTGGTCCGCGAATGCGCGAGCCCTTAATTACGGCGCCCTTTTCGATGACTACTCGTCCCTCGATTTGCGATGCACTATCTACTTCGCCATCATTGCGAGGCTCAAGCACTTCGAGCACTAAACGGTTGCATTCGAGCAGTGGATCTTTTTTGCCTGTGTCGATCCACCAACCTTGCAGTACTTGGTGATGCACAACTTTTTTCTCGTCAACGAGCCATTGAATTGCATCGGTGATCTCGAGCTCGCCGCGAGGTGACGGCTTGATCGATCGCACTGCTTCATTAATGGTCTTGTCAAACAAATACACGCCGACGAGGGCCAGATCACTCGGTGGGTTTTCAGGCTTTTCAACGAGTCGCACAACATGGCCGTTCTTATCAACCTCGGCAACACCAAACTGTTTTGGATTATCGACGTGACACAACAAGATCTGCGCGGTCGGTGCTTTTGGTCCACCTGCTGCCCGAGCATTTTTGAAGTCGTCGACAAACTGTGTGAGCCCCTGCTCGAGCATGTTGTCGCCCAGATACATCACGAAGTCTTCATCACCTAAAAAGTCGTGAGCTATCAGCACGCAGTGTGCAAGACCAAGCGGTGCATCTTGCGGGATGTATGTGACCTTGACACCAAACTGAGATCCGTCACCAACAGCTGCACGGATCTCTTTGCCGGTCTCGCCAATGATGATGCCGATCTCTTTGATACCAGCCTTGGCCATTGCTTCAATGCCGTAAAACAAAATGGGCTTGTTGGCAATCGGAACCAATTGTTTGGCGCTTGTATGTGTGATCGGTCGCAGACGCGTGCCAGCACCACCAGAGAGAATCAGGCCCTTCATACCGTCTACAGGATAGGCGAAACCACGACCCGCAACCCCCAGTTACTCCCCTGCCAACTAGCGTTGCAGCCATGACCGACGCCCTGCTACATGCCTTTGCCAAGCCCACCAAAACCGATTTTGTGCGCATTGTGCGGGGCAAGGGTTCACTTCTGTGGGACGACAAGGGCAACGAATATATTGACGGCATTGGCAGCCTTTGGTATAGCCAAGTGGGCCATGGGCGCGACGAGATCGCTCAAGCCGTTGCCGAGCAAATTTCGACGCTTGAAACGTATTCAACATTTGATCCCTTCAGTAATGACATCGCCGAAAAACTTGCCGCAAAGTTGCAAACGATTTCGCCGATGAAAGATGCGCGAGTGTTTTTGTGCGGCAGTGGTTCAGAGTCAGTGGACACAGCAATGAAACTTGCACGTGTTGCCCAAGTGCAGGCTGGTCACCCCGAGCGCACCATCATCATCTCGCGCATGCGCGGATACCACGGCACCAACTACGGCGGCACGAGCGCGCAGGGTTTGCCACTCAACAAAATCGGTTTTGGTCAGTTGCTTCCAGAAGTCGTTCAAGTCGACAGCGACAACCTGGAAGAACTTGCAAAGTTCATGAGCGAAAACAGTTCGCGCATTGCCGCAGTCATCACGGAACCTATTCAAGGTGCAGGCGGTGTGTGGCCTCCTGCACCCGGTTATTTGGAGGGCGCACGCAAGTTGTGCGACCAACATGGTGCGTTTCTCATTTTCGACGAAGTGATTTCCGGCTTTGGCCGCATGGGCACATGGTTTGCTGCCAACTTTTACAACGTTGCTCCAGACTTATTGTGTTTTGCAAAAGGCGTCACATCTGGTTACCAGCCGCTTGGCGGAGTTTTTGTTGCGCGCAATGTTTGCGATGCTCTCGAGTCTGATCCAAACTTTTTCTTGCGCCATGGCTACACCTACTCCGGTCACTCAGCTGTGTGTGCTGCCGCATTAATGAACATCGAGATCATCGAACGTGAAGGTTTGGTTGAGCGAGCAAAGCATGTTGGTGCAGTCTTGAGCGCTGGACTCAAGGCTCTCGCCCAGGATGGCACGATCGACCATGTGCGCGGTGATGGCGCAGTGTGGGCAGCAGGCCTCAAACCAGACCAAAATGCTGTCACCATTCGCGACCGCATGATTCAGTTGGGCTCGATTGCGCGCGCGATCAATACCGACACGATTGCATTTTGTCCTCCGCTAGTGATCACCGATGCCGAACTTGGCAGACTGATGGACGCGTTTGCAACTGCAGCGCTAGGCAAATAGCTATTTTTAGCAAAAGAGAGTTTGGGGAAACATGTCGGCACAATCAGATGGACATTCAACTAGACAGTTGACCAATCAACGCGCATTCATCACTGGTGGAGCAAGTGGCATTGGTGCCGAGATGGCTCGTCGATTCACTCGTGAGGGCGCAAGTGTTGTTATTGCCGACGTCAATGACACTCTCGGCAAGGCCATTGCTGTTGAAGTAGGCGGCGAATATGTGCATCTCGATGTCACCGACGCAACAGCATGGGACAAGATCATCACCACGCACAAACCGTTTGACATCGTTTGTCTTAATGCGGGTGTGGCAACCAAAACTGATGTGTTTGGTGCAACAGTCGACTATCCATTTCAGAACCTTGACAACGATTCGTATCAGCACATCATGAGCATCAACGTGGACGGTGCCGTATTTGGTGCACGTGCAGTAATACCTGGCATGGTTGATCGAAAGTCTGGTCACATTCTTATCACTGCTTCGCTGGCCGGAATCGTGGCAATTGCGGCTGACCCCATTTATGGTCTCACCAAGCATGCAATGGTTGGGCTCACCAAGTCGCTTGGTGCGGCACTCGAGCCATTCGGCGTCTGCGTGAGCGCACTGTGCCCAGCGTTTCTCGACACACCATTACTCAGCGATAACACTCGCAAAAATCTGAGTTTGCTTGGTCTTGGGATCATGGATGTTTCGATTGCTGGCGACTTGGCAATGCGAGCACTCACCGAGCGCATCTCAGGCTCACAATGGATCGTGATGGACGGTCAGGCAATTGCGCAATATGTTCCTGCTGCTCCGTTTGCCTAAATGACCGCGCCGGTTTTCAATCCGTTTGATCCGGCATTTCGTGCCAACCCGTATCCGTATTACGACGCATTGCGCGCACTCGAGCCTGTGCACACCACCGCATTCGGCATGGTCGTGCTCACTCGTTATGAAGACGTTTCTACGACACTCAAAAGTGCAGACTTTTCTCGCGACATAGAAAAGTATTCGACACAAGCATCATCCGAAGCGCGCCAGGCTCGTCGAGACCGCCAAGAGTCCCGCACCAAATCAATCCTCAATCTCGACCCACCAGATCACACGCGTCTGCGTCGCATCGTCTCCAAGTCATTCACTCCTTCCGCGATGGAGCGTTTGCGACCTCGCATCCAACAACTTGTCGACAACGTTCTCGATCGCGCACAAGAAGCCGGGCAAATTGAACTAATAGATGACCTTGCTTTTCCCGTGCCATTTCAAGTCATCTCCGACCTTCTTGACATGCCTACCGATCGCGCCATCGAGTTGCGCCAGTGGTCGCAGATCATCACCAATTCGCTCGAGCCAACCGCCACCGATGAAGAACTCGTGCAATCCGAAGATGCAATTGCTCAACTCGTGCCCTACCTGACCACCATTATTGAACACCGCCGCAAGCACTTAAGTGACGACATGCTTTCATCACTCATCACAGCTGAAGAATCTGGCGAACAAATGACCACCGAAGAATTAATGGCGTTCGTGGTCTTGTTGTACATCGCTGGTCATGAAACGACTGTCAACCTGATTGGCAATGGCACGCTTGGGCTACTCAACAACCCTGATCAGCAAGCCATCGTTCATAACAACGGTCTCTCTCAGGCGCACATCGACGAACTGTTGCGCTTTGATGGCCCGGTGCAACACACCGTGCGCGTGCCACTTGTGCCAGTGCACTACCTGGTCGGCAACGAGCAAATAACTGTGCAGCCCGGCACCGTTGTTCTCACGTCACTGGGTGGCGCAAACCACGATCCATCAATGTTCCAAAACCCAAATAACTTGCAGCTCAATCGCGCTAACGCAAATCGACACATGGCTTTTTCGTCGGGCATCCACTATTGCCTTGGCGCATCATTGGCCAAACTCGAGACCGAGATTGCGATTGGCTCGCTGATTAAACGCTTCGCTCAGATCGAAGTTATTGGCACGCCGTCATGGCGAGACCGTCTCACCATTCGCGGCGTCAACCAGTTGCGGCTTTCAGTCAGTTAAGCGAGCAATCAAACTGCTGGTGTCCCAGCGCTTGCCACCCATGGCGACTACTTCGGCATAAAACTTGTCGACCATTTCGGTCATTGGCAATTGCGCACCGTTGCGCGATGCCTCGTCAAAGCAGATGCCCAAGTCTTTGCGCATCCACTCAACAGCAAAACCAAACTCAAACTCATTGCGCACCATCGTCTTTGCACGATTTTCCATTTGCCAAGATTGCGCTGCACCTTTTGAAATCACGTCGACCACATCGTCTGGGTTGAGGCCGGCGCGCATTGCAAAGTTGAGCGCCTCCGACAAACCCTGAGCAATACCAGCGATGCAAATTTGGTTGACCATCTTTGCTAACTGGCCAGAGCCTGCTGTTCCCAAAAGTTTGCTGCGTTTTGCATAAGCAGCGATGATTGGTTCAATCGCATCAAAAGTCGCAGAGTCGTTGCTTCCGCACATGATCGTCAGTTGTCCATTTTCGGCGCCTGCCTGACCACCCGACACCGGTGCATCGACAAACCCACAGCCCTGCTTGGCACACGCATCTGCAATCTCGCGCGCAATCGTCGCAGACGCCGTTGTGTGATCTACCAAGATGCCACCGGTCTTGAGTCCTGCCAAAATTCCGTCGGCACCAAAAACTACAGAGCGCACGTCGTCGTCATTACCCACACACATCAACACGATGTCAGATGCCAAAGCAACTTCTCGTGGTGTCAGCACTCTTGCTCCACCATGTTGTCCAACCCACGCATCAGCTTTTGTAGTCGTGCGGTTGAACACCGTCATCGAGTGCTGCGCGGTTGCAAGATGGCGAGCCATTGGCCCACCCATGATTCCTAAACCGACGTAGCCGAGGCGCGCCATATCTGGCTATTTCTTTTTGGCAACTGCTTTGGCTGGAGCCTTGGCAACTTTTGCGACAGTCTTCGCAGCAGGTTTTTCAACAGCAGTCGTCGTTGTCTTCGAGGCTTGCTTCACCAACTTGGCGCCCTTTGAAGGCTTGAGCACACCTTGCTCGAGTGCTGCATCGAGCCACACCTGTGCGGCATCGGTCGACACTTTGAGTGCAGGTGATATTTCGGAAATCAAGTTGATACGCGCACGGTCATACATCGTTTTTTCTGCAGCCGACAACGCAGAGTCGCGGTCGCGAGCAGCTAAGTTGCGCACTACTTCGGCAACCTGATACACATCGCCGCTCTTGAGTTTTTCTTGGTGGTTCTTAAAACGTCGCGACCAGTTTGCTGGCACGCGTGGGTCGGCTTTCGACAACACCGAACGCAAGTCTTCGAGTTCTGACTTGGAAACCGGAGGACGCACACCAACTTGGTTGGCCATCGCGGTTGGCACCGAAAGGGTCATCTCGTTGATCACGGTCTTCAAGATCAGATACTCCTGGACGGCCCCAAAAGCCTTCATCCGCTTGATGCCGTGAACGATGCAAGCACCATGTTGTGGATAGATGACGGTGTCGCCTTTTTTGAATTTCAAGTGAAGACCTCTCTACAGTCTGACCCCGAAAGGATAGGCGGTCAGACGCCATAACCCACAAATTGGCGTTGTTTATTCCATATCAGCATGTCGGTCGTACTCGTGCCCCTCGCCTCGCCATTTACACTCAACAGATGAGCGCAACGGCCACGTTCGACAACTGGATGGATCCTCCCCACAATCGCTGGGCATTCCATCATGTCGCGGACTTAATGAAAACCGCCCCGATCTCAAATCATGGTGACTTCGTAAGCGCACTTCCCCGCCGTCCTATTGATCTGGACAACATCTCGTTTAAAGCCCTTGATGGCTCAACCACAAACTGGAATCACCACTTGCGCGAAACTTATTGCGACGCCATCTGCGTGATCCACGATGGACACATCGTTGACGAGCGTTACTTCAATGGACTGAACGAAGGAAGTTTGCATCTGTTGATGAGCGTGACCAAATCGATGACGGCCGCCGCATTGGGAGTTGCCATTGGTCGGGGTCTGTTGTCCATCAATGATCAGGTCACCACTATCGCCCCAGAGTTTGCTGGCACCAGCCTGGACGGATGCACTGTTCGACACCTTATTGACATGACTGCAGGCACAGATTTTGTCGAAGATTACGATTTATATCTAGATCCCGACTCGGATTCTGTACTGATCGAATACGAACGACAAGCTGGTTATCGACCACTCGGAAATAGCCCGGCCATTGGTGTGCTGAAACACTTCGCTACGTATGCCAATGCGCGACCACACGGAACTCTGTTCGACTATCGCTCGCCGCTCACCAACATCGTTGCGCGCATTCTCGAGATCGTCAATGGCATCCCGTTCAACGATGTTTTGTCGCGAGATATCTGGAGCCCTTTTGGAATGGAACACCGCGCCGACATCTTGATTGATCCGCTTGGCTTCCCCGCTGCAGAGGGTGGCATGTCCTGCACAGTTCGCGATCTCGCCCGATTTGGTTTGGCGTATCTCAACGACGGAGTGATCAATGGAAATGCTGTGCTGCCAGAGAATTGGGTTCAAGACACGCGCGAAGGCGACGAAGATGCGCGCAACTGCTATGCGAGTTATGTCCAAACTTCTCCCGACACAAGCTTTGAAGGAGACAGCTGGAGCATGTACCACAATGCGTTTTGGGTAGTCGAACGCAATCAACAATTTTCAGGACTCGGCATCTTCGGTCAATACTGCTGGATCCATCGCCCGAGTCGCACAGTCATTGCACGATTCTCTACATATCCAAGCGCTTCACCATCTGCTCTTTCGGCCGAGACAATGCGTGGTTTTCATGCCGTTGCACAGGCTTTAATTTCGCGCCCCCGGTAGGAATCGAACCTACGACCTACGGCTGAAACCTGCAATATCAGTACGATGCAAATCACAGTGCAATAAGGCAATAATCAGGAAGAGGAATGGGGACGTCATTCAAATCTACGATTTTGTGGATGAGGGTCTTGGTCACTCTTCCTCTCTCGTCGTTTTCGACGGCAGTCCTGAGACATGGTCGCTTGCAACACAAATTCCATTGAGGACCAATTGAGAAAGGAGCCAACTATCAAACCAACGTTGCAACTTGGACTGCGACAGAATTTGGCGCAGTTTTCATTGTTGGTCGGTGTCAATGCACTTGTTGGC
>QYPH01000060.1 GCA_007279905.1 Actinomycetota bacterium
CAATCAAACCGTGCGTCGTCTCGAGCCCGGCCGTGGCCTCGTGGTGAGCCTTGCAGTAGTCGCTGTTGCGCTCGTGCTCGACCGCGTGAGTAGGTCGCTTGTTATCGAGCCTGGCGGTCAGCGGTTTCACATCAGTCGCAAGTTGATGTACACAACGATGATCGGATTGGTAATAGCAACATTGATAGGGCGCACGATGGGTTGGATTGATTTTCCATTTTCATGGGGAACTTCGTTTGCAGACCCAATCGACTCTGCCTTTGCATGGTTTCGTACGACATTCGATGTCATCACTCGACCATTCAACGACTTCGTCGTACGCGAGCTCATAGTCCGTGCTCAAACATGGCTCAATGAAACACTCGCGTGGCAAGCAATCGTCATCGCAGCGAGCGCATTTTCATATTTAGTTGCTGGCTGGAAAATGTCGCTGACAACTGCAGTCGGCATCACCTTCATCGGACTCACGGGTAGATGGCCCGATGCAGTGGACACGCTGACACAAACAGTTATTGCAGTGATCTTTTCAATGTTGATCGCCATTCCTATTGGCATCTGGCTCGGTCGCAGACCCCGAGCAGAGTCGATGCTTTCACCATTTCTGGATGCCTTGCAAACCATCCCCAACCTTGTGTATGCAATTCCTTTTGTGATGATATTTTCGGTTGGTCCTGTGCCTGGCATCGTTGCTGCTGTCGTGTACGCAATACCGCCAGGAATTCGACTCACCGCTCTTGGCATTCGGCAAGTCAATTACGAATCACTTGAAGCAGCAACCACATTTGGCGCAACCCCACGACAGGTGATGTGGGGCGTACGAGTTCCTCTTGCCATGCCTTCAATCATTTTGGCAATCAATCAGATGGTGATGATGGTGTTGGCAATGGCGATCATTGCAGGAATGGTTGGTGGCGGCGGACTTGGCTATCGATCGATTGAAGCACTCACTGGGCCCGATGCTGGTCTTGGCGCCGAAGTTGGAATAGCCATCGTGATCATGGCAACGATTCTGGATCGACTCTTACAAGCAACTGCTAAGCGACTACAAGCGCCTGCCGCTTTTTAATTCTCGCGGAAATAATTAGCGCGGAAACGCACCAAGCATTTTTGCTGCCTCGAGTGTGTTCTCGAGCAAGCAACCAATGGTCATTGGGCCAGTTCCGCCCGGCATTGGAGTGATCGCACCAGCAACAGCTTGCACCGCATCGAAATCGACGTCGCCAACGATCTTGCCTTCAACACGTGTTACACCAACATCAACAACTGTTGCGCCTGGCTTGACGAAGTCGGCTTTGATCATGCGCGCAATACCAACACAAGAAACAATGATGTCCGCATCAAGGCACACTGTTTTGAGATCTTCTGGCGGTGTCATGGAGTGCGCACAGGTTGTTGTTGCGTCGCCGCCTCTGCGGACAAACAAAATGACTTGTGGCAAACCGGTGAGAAACGAACGACCGATGACAACAACTTTCTTGCCTTTGGTTGGAATGTTGTAGCGCTCGAGCAAGCGCATAACGCCGAGCGGCGTGCATGGCGCATGACCTGGCAAACTGCGCATCAAACGACCCATCGAACGCTCGGTGAGACCATCAACATCTTTTTCCGGTGGTAACAGCGCAAGCACTGGCTCGGCGTCGATGTGTTTTGGAAGTGGCAACTGAACCAAAATGCCATGCACGTTTGGATCGAGAGCCAACTTGCGCACCTCGGCCTCGACTTGCTCTTGAGTTGCATCTTCTTCAAGATGCACGCCGACCGACTCCATGCCTGCTTCTTGAGCCTTCTTGTGCTTGCTCGCTACATAGATATGGCTCGGGGCATCTCCCCCGATCAGAACGGTTGCAAGACAAACCCGCGGCGAACCCGCATCCTCAATCACTTTGCGCAGACGCGCAACGGTTTCGTCGCGCAATGCATTGCCATCCATCAAGATGGCACCACCCGGTGAGCGCTTGAAATTGTCGGTCATGACAGCCCGATGATTTCGCCGTTTTCGTCAAAGTCGATGATCGCGGCTGCTGGCTTGGTGCCAAGACCTGGCAGTGTGCGCATCTCGCCACAGATTGGGTAGATGAATCCTGCACCCACCGAAGCACGCACTTCGCGCACTGTCAGTGTGTGACCAGTTGGTGCACCCTTGAGCGAAGCATCACCCGAAATTGAGAGGTGAGTTTTAGCAATACACACTGGCAGGTGGGCAAAACCATTGTCGGTGTAGTTCTTGAGCTGCTTCGTTGCAAGGGCCGTGTATTCAACCTTTGCGGCGCCATAGATTTTGGTCGCAACAGTCTCGATCTTTTCTTTGAGCGAAGCCTCTGATGGATACAACAAGTGGAATTCGTTCTTTTCTTGGCAAGCCTCTTCAACTGCCTTTGCCAAGTCGATTGCACCGGCACCACCGTCGGCGAAGTGCGTGCACACTGCAACGCGTGCGCCAGCTTCGGCTGCAATGCGACGAATCACATCGTGTTCTGATTTGTGGTCGGTTGGGAAAGCGTTGATTGCAACGACTGGTGTTACACCGTGAGCCTTTACGTTTTCAATTTGCTTTATCAAGTTTGCGCCACCGGCCTCAACGTCGGATGGATTTTCTGCCAACAACTCTGCTGGCAATGCTTTTCCAGCAACAATCTTGTGCTTGCCCGAGTGAGCCTTGAGTGCACGCACAGTTGTCACGAGCACTGCAGCATCTGGCACCAAACCTGAGGTGCGGCACTTGATGTTGAAGAAACGCTCGGCACCCATGTCGGCGCCAAAGCCCGCTTCGGTAATCAGGTAATCGCCACCATGGATGCCGATCATGTCGCCGATGATGGACGAGTTGCCGTGCGCAATGTTTCCAAACGGACCTGCGTGCACGATCACCGGTGTGTTTTCAAGAGTCTGCAACAAGTTTGGCTTGATTGCCTCGCGCATGATGACAGCCATTGAACCTGCACCCGAGAGTTGTTCGGCAGTTACAGGAACACCCTTGGTGTTGTAACCGACAACGATGCGACCAAAACGTGCACGCATATCTTCAACCGAAGTCGCAAGAGCCAAGATTGCCATCACTTCGGATGCCGCCGTGATGTCAAAACCTGTTTGACGTGTCACACCGTCTTCTTTTGAACCAAGACCAACAATGATGTTGCGTAACGAGCGATCGTTGACGTCAATCACTCGGCGCCATGTGATGTTGTCGAGATCGAGATCGAGTTCGTTGCCCTGATGCAAATGATTGTCGACCATTGCCGACAACAAGTTGTGTGCTGCGGTCACTGCATGGAAGTCGCCTGTGAGATGCAAGTTGAGAAGTTCCATCGGAATCACTTGGCTGTAGCCGCCACCTGCTGCTCCACCCTTGATACCAAATGTTGGTCCCATCGAAGGCTGACGCAAACTGATTACTGCTTTTTTGCCGATGTGCTTCATTGCCATTCCCAAACCGACAGTGGTCGTGGTCTTGCCTTCACCAAGTGGTGTTGGCGTGATGGCAGTGACTACTACATACTTTGCTTTCGGGCGATCTTTCAATTCATCGATCGCATCAAGACTGATTTTGGCAAGGCTTGTGCCATAAGGCTCGAGCAAGTGTTCGCCGATACCCATCTGCTGCGCAATGTCTTTGAGTGGAAGTGGTTTTCCGGCACGCGCGATTTCGAGATCGGATGGGAATGACATTGTGAGTTGCTCCTTGATATTGCTTGAGTGGGATAATGGCTTGAGAAGTGGCGGGTTTCTGGTGCCGTCGAAACGACTCTGTCACTATATATGGCTTGTGGGGTCTGATATATGACGGGATTCCCTTATTGCACTAGGGTAAGGGCATGGACGTTGGTAAAAAGAACCAAAACAAGAAGAACAAGAACCGCCATAACTACGCCCCCCTCACCCGAATCACCGAGCCGATGGTGCGCGACAACGGGATATTGCGCACAGCCACATGGGACGAAGCCCTCGCCCGTGCAGCCGCGGGTTTTCAATCTGTCAAGGATGCGTATGGTCCAGACGCCATCGGATTCTTCTCGTGTTCCAAGTCGACCAATGAACTGAACTTCATCGTGCAAAAATTTGCGCGTGCCGTTATTGGTACCAACAACATTGATTCATGTAATCGAACTTGACACGCTCCCAGCGTGGTCGGTCTGGCCACAGTCTTCGGAGCAGGTGGAGGAACATCGAGTTATCAAGAGGTTGAAACAACCGACCTCATTGTGATGTGGGGTTCAAACGCTCGCAACGCTCACCCAATTTATTTTCAGCACGTGCTCAAAGGTATTCACAACGGTGCCAAAATGTATTCGGTTGATCCGCGCCGTTCAGAGACCGCTCAATGGGCCGACTTGTGGTTGGGACTCAACGTCGGCTCCGATGTTGCACTCTCCAACACCATCGCACGCGAGATCATTCACGCCGGTTTAACCAATCGTTCGTTTATCGAAAACTCG
The DNA here is from genome assembly GCA_007279905.1 of Actinomycetota bacterium. GTDB lineage: Bacteria > Actinomycetota > Acidimicrobiia > Acidimicrobiales > Ilumatobacteraceae > UBA3006. The sequence continues at coordinate 4,434 of QYPH01000060.1, forward strand.
ACGAGCGGATTTGCCGAATACGCCGCGTCTGTTGAAGAGTGGACACTCGAAGCGGGAAGCAAAGTCACTGGTGTGCCTGGCGAAGCAATTCGCGAACTCGCACATGCGCTTGGAAATGCCAAGACTGCACAGATTTGTTGGACGCTTGGCATCACCGAGCACCACAACGGTGTCGACAACGTGTTGTCGCTGATCAATCTTGCATTGTTGTGCGGTCACATTGGTCGCCCGGGTGCAGGCCTTAGCCCATTGCGCGGACAAAACAACGTGCAGGGCGGTGGCGACATGGGCGCATTGCCAAACAAGTTGCCAGGTTTTCAAGATGTTGAAGACGATGCTGCTCGCACAAAGTTTGAGAACATGTGGAACGTCACCATCCCGTCGAAGAATGGCTGGAACTTGACACAGATGTTTGAAGCAATGGAACACGGCAAAATGAAATCTGCGTTTGTAATTGGCGAGAACCCAGCACAATCAGAAGCCGACGGCGCGCACGCAACAGCATTGCTCAAGAATCTCGATCATCTCGTAGTGCAAGACATTTTCCTCACCAAAACTGCCGAACTTGCAGACGTTGTGCTGCCTGGTTCTGCATCGTGGTGCGAAGCAGATGGCACCGTCACCAACTCGGAGCGCCGCGTGCAGCGAGTGCGCAAGGCCATCACTCCTCCTGGCAATGCCCACGACGATATTCAAATTATCCTCGACCTTGCAGCCTTAATGGGTCATTCATGGAAATACGACTCGAGCGAGCATGTGTGGAACGAGTTGCGCAGTTTGTCGCCGATGCATTTTGGCATGACCTACGCACGACTTGCCGACTTGGGTGGCATTCAGTGGCCGTGCTTTTCTGAAGACACACTTGAGCCGTCGTATCTTCATGGCAGGTTGTGGGCCCAAAAGCTTGAAGACCGCGGACGCCTCGCTCCATTTAGTGTGGTGATTGACTCGCCACCTGTTGAAAAGACGACTCCAGAATTTCCACTTCGCCTGACCACGGGCCGCCGACTTGATTCGTACAACACTGGTGTGCAATCTGGTGGATTTCAAAGCCCGTTGCGCATGGCAGAAACGATTGACATGTCACCCGAAGACGCAGTCTCGATGGGCATTGTCGATGGCGAAATCGTGCGCATCACGTCGCCTCGCGGCACAGTGGATGCCCCAGCGCGCATTGATGATGGCTTGCGTCCAGGACTCGTCTTTATGACTCCACACTTCCCCGATGAAGTCGACACCAATCTGCTCACGATCGAGGCGATTGACCCAAAATCGGGAACCGCCGAATTCAAGGCTGCTGCTGTGCGGATTGACAAAATTTCGAAGAGCGATATACGCGTTCCCGTTGCTGGCGAATAGCCCAGCATTACGCTGTTGCCAACATGGATCTCAAAGTCAACTCATCTGTAGCGACGCGCGATGAGCGCGATGCCGTTGACAGCGTGCTCGGCAAGCCAACCCAGTACACCCAAGGTGGACAAAGATTCGAGCAAGACTTGCGCGTCTCGCGGGCTGGTGAAGCGCTACGCAATCTGCGCCACATGTTGTTGCCAACATTGCACGCGGTAAACGATCGCATCGGTTGGATCAGTCGCGGTTCAATTAATTACATCGCTCAACAACTCGATATCGCACCAGCCGAGATTTATGGTGTCGCAAGCTTTTATGCATTGTTCTCGACAACAGAGCGCACAATGCGTCAAGTGCACGTGTGCATCGACTTGGCATGTCGTGCTATGGGCGGTTTGCGCGAAGATCAACTTCCCGAGGGCACGCACCCATCCCCATGTCTCGGCACATGCGAACGCGCACCTGCCGTACTTGTCATCGAGGCCGGCAACCCAGCCCGTCACGAAGTGCTTGCGCCAGCAACGCCCGTGCAGATCACCGCACTCGCCAAAGGTGCATGGCCAGATGCCGAAGCAACCGTTGTGTCAGCAACTCCACAAGTTGCAACGGATTCAAAAAATCTCGTGTTACTTGGTCGCATTGGCAAGGTTGATCCACTTTCCATTTCCGACTACCAAGAACACGGCGGCTTCGACGCATTGCGCAAGGCGATGCAACTCGGTGCCACAGGTGTGATCGACGAGGTCAACGCATCCGGGCTAGTTGGTCGTGGTGGAGCAGCGTTTCAAACAGGACGCAAGTGGGGTGCAGTTGCTGGCCAACCTGCATTTCCCCACTATGCAATCTGCAATGCCGACGAATCAGAGCCGGGCACGTTTAAAGATCGCGTGATCATGGAAGGCGATCCATTTGCGCTCGTAGAGGCGATGATCATTGCCTCGTTCGCGACGGGTTGCGAGCAAGGGTTTATCTATCTGCGCGGCGAATACCCGCGCGCAATTCGCAACGTACAAAACGCGATCGACGAATCGACCAAACACGGATTTTTGGGCGCCAACATCTTGGGCTCTGGGTTTAACTTTGCACTTTCAATCGTTCGCGGTGCAGGCGCGTACATTTGCGGTGAAGAGACTGCAATCTTCAACTCGATTGAGGGCTACCGCGGAGAACCTCGCAACAAGCCACCGTTTCCAGTTGAAGTTGGGGTGTTTGGCAAACCGACTCTCGTCAACAACGTCGAGACACTTGTCAACGTGCTCTCCATTGTCAAAGATGGTGGTGCTGCCTACGCCGCACTTGGCACTGAGGGTTCAAAAGGTCGCAAGTTGTTTTGCCTCTCGGGCGCAGTTGCAAAGCCCGGTGTGTACGAAGTTGAGTTTGGCATCACACTGCGACAACTGATCGAACTGGGCGGCGGAATGCGCAATGGGTCAACCTTGCAGGCAATTCTGTTGGGCGGCGCAGCAGGCGGTTTTGTTGGCCCAAGTGATCTCGACTTGCCACTGACCATGGAAGCAACTCGCGCTGCAGGTTCAAGTCTTGGTTCGGGTGTTGTGATGGTGCTCGACCAATCGGTCGACATGGTCGATCAACTCCGTCGAATTGCAGCATTCTTCCGCGATGAATCGTGCGGCCAGTGTGTGCCATGTCGCGTCGGCACCGTGCGCCAAGAAGAGATCGTTTCTCGTTTGGCCAAGGGAGTCCAAGCGCAAGACATCGAATTGTTACGCGAACTTGGCACAGTAATGCGCGATGCATCGATTTGCGGTCTTGGCCAAACAGCCAACAGTGCAATTGATTCTGCCATCAACAAACTGAAAGTATTTGCGCAATGAGCACTCAAGTGACAACCGGTTTGCAGGTGAGGCGCTCTGTGCAACTCACCATCGACGATCAGTCAGTAACCGTTGCAGAGGGTGAAACGATTTTGAGTGCGTGTCGCACCATGGGCAAAGAGATTCCTACCCTGTGTTACGGCGACACCATCACCCCAAAAAATGCTTGCAGAGTGTGCATGGTTGAGGTTGAAGGTTCACGCGTGCTCGTGCCTTCGTGCTCACGCAAAGTCGAACCCGGCATGGTGGTGCGCACCGATACCGAGCGCACCGACCACAGTCGCAAACTCGTACTCGAATTGCTTGGCTCCTCAGTTGATCTTTCTCTCACGAAAAATGTTGCGCGCTGGAATACCGAATACGGTTCAGAGCCAACACGCTTCGGTAAGCCTGCAGCACCAACCAACCATCGCGATGAAGCAACAACTGGCCATCACCACGTAGCCGATGGCTCGAGCGTCTCCAATGTGTTGCAGCCTGTCAAGATCGACAACGAACTGTATATCCGCGATTATTCAAAGTGCATCATGTGCTACCAGTGCGTCGATGCGTGTGGCGAGCAGTGGCAAAACACCTTTGCAATCGGAGTTGCAGGCCGTGGCTTCGACATTCGCATCTCGACTGAATTCAATGTGGATCTCACCGACTCAGCCTGTGTGTATTGCGGCAACTGTATTCAGGTCTGCCCCACCGGCGCACTGATGTTTACGAGCGAACACAACATGCGCGATGCCGGCACCTGGAAAGAAGAAGAGCAAACACAGACCGACACCATCTGCCCATACTGCGGTGTTGGTTGCGCGCTCACATTGCATGTACAAGACAACGAAATCGTCAAGGTGTCATCCCCAAGCGACCACTCTGTAACTCACGGCAACTTGTGCATCAAGGGCCGATTTGGGTTTCAACACGTACAAAACCGCGCAGAGTAGATTGCCCTTATGGGCCACTCACTTCCAATCATCTCGATTGAGTCGTTTTCAACGAGCACACCAGGGTCGGCCGACTACGACAACGATGCATCCGATTTGTATGCAGCACTCAGCGAAATTGGATTCGCCATCATCGTTGGACATGGAGTGGCCGACGAAATAGTTGCCAACATGCGCAATGCGGTCAAAACCATTTTTGACATACCCCGCGATGTTCTCATGCAAGACATGGTTGTTAAAGGCAATTACCGAGGCTTTGTGCCACTCGGCTACTTCACCCCCAATTCCGGCACAGGTGCAGCCGACCAATATGAAGCGTGGAAGTTGCACAACGAAACCGACCCGAGCAACCCCGTGTGCGCTGCTTGCTCGCTGTATGGTCCAAACAAGTGGCCCAATATTTCTTTCGACGTGCGCACTCCAATCATGGCGTACTGGAATGCGTTGACGAATGTGAGTGAACGACTGATCATCGCGCTGTGCAGACAAATGGGAGTCGACGAAAATATTTTGCTCTCGTATATGACCAACCCATTAACAAATATGACCTTGCTCAATTACCCGCCGATGCCATCGCAGTCAGATTCGTGGGGCATTCATCCGCACAAGGATTTCAATTTGCTCACACTGCTTGCGCACGACCCGATCGGTGGGCTTGAAGTACGCAATCGAAATGATGAGTGGCTCTTCGCAGACTGCCCGCCAAATGGAATGGTGCTCAATGTCGGAGACATGCTCGAGTTATGGAGTGGTGGTCGACTGATCTCTACGCCCCACAGAGTGCTCAATCGCTCGGGCAAGCCCCGCCAGTCATTCCCCTATTTCTCTAAACCTCGATGGGATGTAGTCGTTGAGCCGTTGCTCGAACCGATTGCCGGATTTGACCGACCGCCATTACACGTAGGCACTTCAGCGGCCGACATTTGGTACTCAAACTGGCCAGACACGGCATCAAGTGACCCCGCACAGGTACTTGGCAACTACAAGTAGTTACTGTTGCAAGAGTGACTTCTTCGTACAAAAAACCAAGCCGTAGTTTTGAGCCAAACAGTGACCTCAGCATCACGCTTCCAACTGGCCAAATAGCCCACCGCGATCACATCGCCCAATCACAACGGCTTGAGCGAAAGTTTTATGCCATTTGCCCAGGCGTCTGGTGCCTCGTTGGCAACGGCTTGTCAAATCAAACATTTGTCGATGCGCCCGATGGCATCATCGCAATCGACACTGGCGAATCGATTGAAGAAATGCGCGCAGCCATCAAAGAATTGCGTACCGTGACGACACGACCAATAGTCGCGGTGCTGTACACACACTTTCACTATGTGGGTGGCACGCAAGCAGTGTTTGAAGAAGATCCAACAGCAAAGATTCCCATCTGGGGGCACGAGAAGATCGCATTTAATCGAGTGCGCGCAACTTCCGAAATTGCCCCCGCATATGTTCGTGGACTCATCGAACAGTTTGCCATCACACTTCCGCTCGAGGGTGTCGACGGTGTTGTCAATGTTGGACTTGGCCAGTTTTGGCATGACCCTGCACACGCCCCTCACACCAACGGGTTCATTGCACCAGAAAATACATTTACTTCGTCGTGCACAATCCATGTTGCGGGTCTAGACATTGACGTCATGCCCGCCCCGTCGGACGCCGACGATTCGGTGACCTACTGGTTCAAATCACACAAGCTTTGTGTCAACAACTTGGTGTGGCCAGTGCTGTTTAATGTTTTTGCAATTCGTGGCGAAGAATACCGAGACCCCCAAGTGATGCTGCGCGGTCTTGATCATCTGCTGGGCTTGCACTCCGAGCACCTCGCAGGTGCACATGGTCCGCCCATCAGTGGTGCCGATGAAATCAAAGATCGCGCGACGAAGTATCGAGACTCAATTCAATTTTTGTGGGACCAAACAGTGCGCCACACCAACCGCGGCATGTCGAGCGTCGACTTGGCTGCAACCATTCGATTGCCAGACCAATGCGACGGCGACTACCTCACGTCAGAGCTGTATGGCGTAGCGGAGCACCATGTGCGACAAATCAGAAGCGGACTGTTTGGGTTTTTTGACGGTCATGAAGCAAATTTGTTTCCTTTGTCGACACAAGAACACGCCGATCGAATGATCAAGGGTTTTGGTGGCAAAGAAACTGTGCGTGCGCAGGCACGAGGGGCAATTGAACACGATGACCTACGCTTTGCCATCGAACTTGCTTCGTGGTTGGCGTACAGCACTGACCCAAGCGACACGGACAAACAACTTCTTGCACGTGCCTTACGTGTGGTTGCTCAACGAACCCCTGCTGCCAACATCCGCAACTGGTGTCTTGCTCGAGCACGTCATTTTGACGGAAGTCTTGATGCAACACCATTCAACACACATCGAATCAGCAAATACCAGATCATGGCCGGAACGGTTGAGAGCGCCGTTCACATGCTGCGGGTGTTGCTCGAACCAACTCGCGCTGAAGGTATCGATACTCATATTGCGTTCAAGTTTTCTCAAGGCACGACGGGACTGCATATTCGCAATTGCGTGGCCGTCCCAACTGACGGCTCAAGCGCGACAAATTCGCTTTCGTGCGATTTGGCAGTGTGGGCCGACATTATGAGCGGTAGCACAACGTTGTCACAAGCCATCTCTGGGGCAAGCCTGCAGATCGCAGGCGACAATCCCAACGTGTTGCGCGCACTTGATTGTTTTGATGTTGCTGGTCTGCGTTCATGACACAACGGCTTCCAAAAGCAACACCCACATTTGGTGGAGACATCTCGCGATTCATGGCCGAGTCAACACCACAAAAACTCAAAGCCCCCACCGCCCCAGAGGGTGCTCCAAACATATTGCTCATCATGCTCGACGACGTTGGCTTCGGTTCATTCGGAAACTTTGGCGGTCCAGTGACGACTCCAGGACTCGACAAGATTGCCTCAACCGGTTTGCGCTACAACCAATTTCACACCACTGCGCTCTGTTCGCCTACTCGGGCTGCTTTGTTAACTGGACGCAATCATCACAGCGCGCACATGGGAGGCATCACCGAGATTTCCAACTCATTTCCCGGATACGACAGTGCGATACCACCAGAGTCGGCAACAGTTGCACAAGTACTGCGCATGTCTGGATACTCAACATCTTGTTTTGGCAAGTGGCACCTCACGCCATCGTGGGAGCAAAGCCCCGCAGGTCCATTTGATCGTTGGCCAACAGGCTTAGGTTTTGAACGCTTCTACGGGATCATGAGTGCAGAGTCTTCGCAATGGGAACCCCCTGTGTACGACCAAACAACACCCATCGCTCCGCATATTGGCAAACCCGGATATCACCTCACCGAAGATTTGGCCGATCATGCGATTACATGGATGCAACGCCAACATGCGTCCACACCCAATCGTCCATTTTTTTGTTACTTCTCTACTCCTGCTGTGCACGCACCGCACCATGTGTCGCGCGAGTGGATCGAC
>QYPH01000056.1 GCA_007279905.1 Actinomycetota bacterium
ACACTTGGCGACCGCTTTGGTCGTAAACCCGTACTGATAGCCGGCTGGCTTGTTGCACTCCCTGTCCCACTTCTGATCATCTGGGCTCCGACATGGGGATGGGTTGTATTTGCCAATGTTTTACTTGGCGTCAATCAAGGGCTCACCTGGTCGACAACCGTGATCATGAAGATTGACCTTGTTGGACCCACCAAACGCGGTCTAGCCATGGGGTTAAATGAAGCGGCAGGCTATGGCGCGGTGGCGTTAACTGCGCTTGCCACCGGATACATCGCCCAACGCTTTGGCCTTCGACCAGAGCCATTTTTTCTTGGTATTGCCTTTGCTGGTCTTGGCCTCGGTGTTTCGGTTTTTTTTGTACGCGAAACTCTTGGTCATGTTCACCACGAGGCAACTACTCATGATGCGGCCCACGACACACAAAGCATTGCACTGTCGACGAAAGATATTTTTCTGCTCACTTCGTTTCGAGACAAGGCTTTATCGTCGTGTTCTCAAGCAGGGATGATCAACAATCTCAATGACGGGCTCGCCTGGGGCTTGTTTCCCATTTTGTTTCTCGACGCTGGTTTATCTCTTCAGCGCATCGGCATACTCGTCAGTCTGTACCCAGCTATTTGGGGTTTAGGACAGCTCTACACCGGAGGACTCTCCGACCGAATCGGTCGCAAACCACTCATCGTAGGTGGCATGTTGGTTCAAGCAGTTGCAATTGCGTGGATTGGAGCAACCTCTAGTTTTTATTCGTGGGCCATCGGCGCATGTGTTCTAGGCGCAGGCACCGCAATGGTTTACCCAACTCTTCTTGCAGCGATCGGCGATGTCGCCCACCCACGCTGGCGAGCCCGGTCGGTCGGTGTCTATCGGTTGTGGCGCGACGGCGGATTTGCGATCGGTGCGCTCATTGCCGGATTCATTGCCGACAAGTTTTCCATCCCGGCCGCTATTTATACGGTCGCCATTCTCACTGCAGTTTCCGGTTTAGTTGTTGCTGGGCGAATGTACGAGACCCACCAAACCTGACACTCACCAATTCACAATTGTTTGTTGTTGACTCAGTGTGGTGGTCAAATAAGCGCCCCCGGTAGGAATCGAACCTACGACCTACGGATTAGAAGTCCGCCGCTCTATCCAACTGAGCTACAGGAGCAAGGGCATTCCGCTTGTGAGTCCGATACTCTCCAAAACGACTGCCCAGATTTTTTCTGCAAAATAAATCTACCAAAGGTTATCGTGCGACAGTAACGGCAATATGTGAGCAAATTGGAACTCATGCCCTTTACTCCGTTTCCTATTTCCAGTACTGTGCCCTGCACGGCATGCTGTGAGCAACTAGGGGGTGTTCATTGAATGACACAATCCTGAGCAAGGCAAACTACAGAGTGAACTGGTGGCTGACTCGGATACGACCATCCCTGATCATTCCGTGTGGAGCGTTAGGTGGTCTCGCTCTTGGCGTAATTGCTCGAGCATGGATGCGATGGATTTCAACGGAACCAGAGTTCTCATGGGCAGGATCAATTTTTATCGTAAGTGGATTCACCGTTTTTTCACGGCTCACTCAACTGTGCTTTTCGCCATTCGCAAAGCTTGGTCGAGGCTCTGGCTGACAGTAGCTCGAGTCTGCGCCGTCATCTTCTCGCTTGGGATTTTTGTAGCAGCCGGGGGCGTTATGTTGCCGACGGTGATTACTTTGTCGCTTGCAACTGGGCGCACCGATTGGCGGCGCCCAATTCGCCTCGTGCTTTTCATGCTCGGTCTGATCATTCCTGGTCTCATTGCCCGCGATATCGGTTCTGACTTTGGATACGGGATTGCGACCGCTGGTCGGATTATTCTCTTCGTTCTCATCTACTGCTTCGTAGTAGCCGCTGCTCGCATTACTGCTGCTCCACTTGCAGACTCATGGCGAATGAATCGCGTGTTGCGTATATTTCTTTGGTTGATGTTCCCAGCTATTGGACTTGTGCTCTTCTTAGGGACCGTTGGGCTAAGCGGCTAATTTCGGGCCCCGACGCCCTGAAGCAGGCGAAGGACATGCACCAACTACGGTTCTGCGTGTGCGTTCTCGCCTCTTTGTCGTACTTGCTGCCGTTGGCTTTGCCACCACGGGCACGGCTCAGCAACTTGGACCAGAAGCATCGTCACCAATCGCTGTCGCCACCATTCGCTTCTTCATTGGGTCGATGGTGTTGATTGCATTATCAAGAGTGCATCTTGGTTCTTCTGTACGACGCACCAGCCAACCTATTGCTCCCTCAATCACTCCATCGACATGGATCCTCACGGCATTTGGGCAAGCGCTATACGGCGCCGCTTTTTTTAGTGCGGTGCGATCAACCGGTGTTGCGGTCGGCACGGTTGTTGCACTTGGGTCGGCGCCGCTGATCACCGGTGTTATTTCGGCAGTCACTTCGCGCAGACTTCCCACTCTCCTCTGGCTCATGACAACCGCCATTGCCATTCTCGGCATGGGTCTGATCGTGGCATCAGGCAACGAATCACAAGTCACGGTGTCGGGCGTTGGTCTTGCACTGTGCGCTGGGCTTGGGTACGCCATCTTTGCGCTTGGCAGCAAAACCATTCTTGCAAGCGGTGTCCCAAGCGAAATTGCGATGGCACGCGTGTTTGGTATCGCCTCGATCATGCTTGCGCCAACATTATTTTTTGTCAACCTCTCATGGCTTACCCAGCGAGATGCAATCGTTATGGTCTTGTGGCTTGGCGTTGTCACGCTCGCGCTCGCCTATTGGTCGTATGCAACCGGGTTGCATCACCTCGAGCCCAGTCAGGCAACGATGATTACGTTGGTTGAGCCTGTCGTGGCGACTTTGCTCGGCGCCGTCCTACTCAGCGAGCGACCATCGGTTTTGGCTTGGTGCGGCATCTTCATCGTCATCTGTGCTTTGCTCTTCGAGTCACGCTCCGCAACCGAAAATATGCGACACTAAGCCAGTGCCCCGCGCGTTACTCAGTGTGTTCGACAAAACAGGTGTCGTGGATTTTGCGCGCGCCTTACACGACCTCGGCTGGGAGTTGTTGTCGAGCGGTGGCACAGCACAAGTGATTGCCGATGCTGGCATTCCTGTCATCGATGTCGCCACTGTCACGGGTTACCCAGCGATCTTGGGTCACCGCGTCGTTACTCTTCATCCATCCATTCACGGAGCATTGCTTGGGGACATTGACAACAAAGAGCATGTCGCCGATATGCGCACGCACGGCATCGAGCCCATCGCACTCGCTGCAATCAATCTCTATCCATTCTCAAGTAATCCATCCATTGAACTCATCGATGTTGGTGGGCCAGCAATGGTGCGTGCTGCTGCCAAAAACTATGCGCACGTAGCAGTAGTCACCGAACCCACGCAGTACGACGCGATCATTGACGCCATTCGCACTAGTGGCATCGTGCCGCCTGCCCTGCGCCAACAACTTGCAGCACAGGCCTTTGCATCTACCGCTGCCTACGACGCCCAAGTTGCACAATGGTTTGCATCGACTGCATCAATCACGGCAGCAGCGAATGAAGCGACTTCATCAGAATTGCCACAACGCATCACGCTCAATCTCGTACGCGAACAAACGCTGCGCTATGGCGAAAACCCACACCAGCGCGGGGCGCGATATTCCGTCGAAGGCACACAAGATTGGTGGTCAACAACTCGCCAACTTGGCGGCAAAGAGATGAGTTATCTCAATGTGCTCGACAGCGAAGCGGCTTGGAAATTGGCGTGGTCGTTTGACGAGCCGTGTGCAGTTGTTATCAAACACGCGAACCCCTGTGGTCTTGCTGTTGCACAGAACATCGAAAACGCGTATCGCAACGCCCATGCATGTGACCCACTGAGCGCATTTGGTGGCGTCGTTGCACTCAATCGCGAAGCAACTGTAGAGATGGCGCGCGATCTCAGTGAAGTATTTACCGAGGTGCTCATTGCACCTTCATATCAAGCGGGCGCAGTCGAGATTTTGGCCGCAAAGAAGAACTTGCGCATTTTGCAGTCACCCGCGCCAGCAAGTCAAAGCCGTCACTTGCGCCAGATCGCTGGTGGGTTTCTCGTACAAGACTCCGACCCAGTGCATGTCGATACGAGCGCTTGGCAAGTAGTAACAACAGCGCAGCCAACTGCCAACCAATTGCGCGACTGCGTCACGGCATGGATCACCTGTGCGGCTGTTTCGTCCAATGCCATTGTCTTGGTGAATGACGGATCAGCCGTGGGAATTGGTGGCGGCCAACAAAACCGCATTGACGCCGCTCGCCTGGCCTGCGAGCGAGCAGGCAACCGTGCATTTGGCAGTGTTGGGGCAAGCGACGCATTTTTCCCTTTTCGTGATGGACCACAACTGCTCATTGATGCTGGTGTGCAAGTACTTATCCAACCTGGTGGCAGCCAGCGAGACGACGAGTCGATTGCGGCTGCAAACAGCCATGGCATTGCCATGATCTTTACAGGCACACGACACTTTCGCCATTAAACAATTTGTAAATCATGTGAGCAATCTCACTTAACTTTTTGTTCACTTTCTCAAGGCAAAAACTGATCACAAACTACTATCCAGTCGTGGCAGGCGGCTCGGGCTCAATTTTGTTGTCCCAGCACATTTCCGTCACCTCCCAAGGCCTCGATCCGCGGGCCGCGCACATCCTTCAAGCGGCTCACGATTTGGGCATTTCAAGCCTTCAAGACGTAGCAATCACCGACTTGATCTTTTTTCGCGGCAGCATCACTGACGAGACACGCACTCTCGTTGAGTCGCTCGTTGTAGAACCCTTGCTGCAACGGGGACAGTGGAATGTCGAATCCGCATCGGCCGATTTCGTAATCGAGACCGCGCTTCACCCTGGCGTTACCGACTCAATAACTACCGAATTGACGCGTCTCGCCACGCGCATGTCACTGCCCATCACGGGGGTTGCCAGCGGTAAACGATTTGTCATCACCGGCAACCTCAGCCACGCACAACTGCAACAACTCACCTCGCAGCTGCTGGCCAATCCCATCATCGAGCGCTGGAGCGTCAACGAACCGATCACGCCAACGTTTATTGATGCCGATGCCACAGCCAGCACACACGTCGAACATGTACAGATCGATGTCAACACCTCCGAGCAACAACTTGCGGAGATTAACAAAGATCGCGGACTTGCTCTCGACCCACAAGAGTTGCTGGCCTTGCAACAGCATTTTGCACAACGAGGCCAGTTGCCAACCGATGTCGAGCTCGAAACGATTGCTCAAACGTGGAGCGAGCACTGTGCTCACAAAACATTTCGAGCGGCAATCACTACAGATGACGGCATCACTCGTCCATCGCTGATCAATCAATTGCGCGCCACCACCGACACCATCAATGCGCCATTTGTGCGCAGTGCATTTGTGGGCAACGCAGGCATCATCAGCTTTACGCCAGGCCGCACGATTGCTCTCAAATGCGAGACACACAATCACCCAAGCGCTATCGAACCTTTTGGCGGAGCAAACACCGGCGTTGGTGGCGTCATCCGCGATGTGATGGGCGCACAACATCACCCGATCGCGTGCACCAATATTTTGTGCTTTGGTAACCCCGACACCGATCCGCTTTCACTTCCTGATGGTGTGTTTCCTCCCTTGCGCACCCGCGACGGCGTTATTGACGGCATCGCCGACTACGGCAACAAGATCGGTTTGCCCACAGTTGCTGGTGCGGTGTTGTACGACCCTGCATTCACTGCCAACCCACTGGTGTTTGCAGGATGCATTGGTGTGTCCAACACTTTCGTCGATCAAGTCGCACCACTGCCCGATGACCGAGTGATTGTGTTGGGTGGCCGCACTGGTCGTGACGGATTGCGCGGCGCAACATTTTCGAGCATGACAATGGATGCATCAACTGGTGATGTCTCTGGTGCCAGCGTGCAGATCGGCGACCCGATCACAGAGAAGTTATTGATTGATCTATTGCATGACGCAAAACATTTGTATCGCTCCATCACCGACTGTGGTGCTGGAGGCTTGTCGTCGGCAATTGGTGAGATGGCTGAAGGTGTTGGTGCCGACGTTGAACTTGGCGATGCCCCACTCAAATATCCAGGCCTTGCACCATGGGAAATCTGGTTGTCAGAAGCGCAAGAGCGAATGGTTCTCGCAGTTGATCCACAAAACTGCGCTGAGCTCCAAGCATTGTGCGCAATTCACGGTGTCGAATATGTTGACCTAGGATTTTTTACTGGCGACAACCAACTCACGGTGCACTACAACAACAAGCCAGTGCTGAAACTTGACACGCACTTCTTGCACAATGGTCGTCCACAACGCCACATGCACGCAGTGATGCCAACACCGCTGCGAAACACACCGGCATCAGCTCCTCAGTGGATTACTCGCCAATCACCAGTCGATGTATTGCTCGCGCTACTTGGTCATCCAAACATCGCTAGTAAAGCAAACATCATTCATCGCTACGACCACGAGATTCGCGGTGCCACCATGGTGCGACCACTTGTTGGCGCAGTTGGCGATGGACACGGTGACGGTGTTGTAGTGGCCGAACCCACCGACGATTTCGGAATCGCTATTGGCATCGGCGTCAACCCGTGGTACGGCATTCTCGATGCCGAACGCATGGCATTGGCTGCAGTTGATGAAGCCCTGCGAAATGTGGTTGCAGTGGGTGCAGATCCCGACAATACGGCGTTGCTCGACAACTTTTCGTGGGGTGACCCACAACGCGCAACCACACTTGGCCAGCTAGTTGCCGCAGTCGACGGATGTTGCCAGGGTGCACTCGCCTTCAATGCACCGTTTGTCTCTGGCAAAGATTCTCTGAATAATGAATACGTCGGCACTGATGGCGAGCGTCATTCGGTGCCTCCAACACTGGTGATTACCGCAATTACTCACGTACCTCAAGCCGAAAACACCGTGACATCCGATCTCAAGCAGGCTGGCAATGTCTTGCTGCTCACTGGCACCACCAAGCCCGAGTTTGGTGCAAGCCACGCCGCAATGATTTGTCAAGAACCACTTGCAACGAGCGGTGTAGTTCCAGATTTTGACACGAGCGCTCCACATCGCTATCGCCAATTACATCAAGCCATGATGCAAGGTCTTGTTGTTGCTTGCCACGACTGCAGCGAGGGCGGAGTGGCCGTGACACTTGCCGAGATGTGTATCGGCGGACGACTTGGTGCGCACATGATTTTGCAATCGCCACTCGACCTAGCAACAGATTTGTACACGCTGCTGTTTAGCGAATCTCTTGGCCGTCACATCACTGAAGTCGAGCCACACAATCTGGCCGCTTTCCAACAACTTGTTGGGCAATCACAGATCTTCGGCACGGTCACCGACGATCAATCACTCGTCTTGCCCGACGGTGCAGCACTCTCGATGCAAACCTTGCTTGGTGCTTGGCAGGACGGACGATGAACGTAACCACAAAGATGAATATGAAGCCACATGCGCTCGTGCTCACGGCACCCGGCACCAACCGCCACCCCGATGTGATGTTTGCGCTCGAACTCGCCGGTGCAAATGCATCGTCGCTCAATCTCAATCAACTGCGCGATCAGCCCTCTGCCATCGCTAACGCGCAACTCATTGTGATCGCTGGTGGCTTTTCGTTTGCCGACGCACTTGGCGCAGGACGATTGTTTGCACTCGAACTCTCGCACCTCGTTGGCGATGCGCTGCGCACTGCGGTTGCTAAGGGCACACCCATCATCGGCATCTGCAACGGTTTTCAGACTCTGGTGCGCATGGGCATGTTGCCTGGCGCAAGCGATGCGGCTCTCGGTCACAACGAAAGCGGAGGCTTTCAGTGTCGTTGGGTCACTATGCAGCCAGTATCCAAAAAATCGGTGTGGACGAAACATCTCACACAAGAGATCTATTGCCCCATCGCCCACGGTGAAGGGCGCTTTACCTGCAGCGACTCCACGCTCGCATCGCTTCAACGCAATGACCAGATCGCACTCACCTACACCACTAACCCAAATGGTTCGCGTGCCGACATTGCAGGTGTGTGTGACGAGTCGGGCCTTGTGCTCGGCTTGATGCCACACGCCGAAAATCATGTTGTTGCTCGTCAACACCCGCAGTTTCATCGTGGTGCACGCAACGGACTCGGTCTTCACCTCTTCACACAAGGAGTACTTCATGCAACAAGTTGATCCGTGTCTCGACATCGTCTTGCCGCTTCAAGACCGCAGGGTTGGCAAGGTCCGCGTTTCCTACGCACTCGCCAACAACACGCGTCTGTTTGTCACCACCGACAGACTCTCGGCGTTTGACCAAATCGTTGCTTCAGTGCCCTACAAAGGCCAAGTGCTCAACCAACTTGCGGCTTGGTGGTTTACCAACACTCAAGACATCATCGACAACCACGTCATCTCGCTACCCGATCCAAACGCAACCGTTGCGGTGAGTGCCACCCCACTTCCTGTAGAAGTGATTGTGCGTGGCGTGATGACAGGCTCCACAAGCACCAGTATCTGGAAGCTGTACGAGCAGGGTAAACGCAATATTTATGGCTACGACTTTGTTGATGGCATCAAAAAGAACACACTTTTGCCCGAGGCCATCATCACACCAACCACCAAAGGCGATGCAGGCGCCCACGACGAACCACTCACGTGTGCCGACGTGGTAACACGCGGCTTAGTCGACCAAGCAACATGGACAACTGTGTGCGATGCAGCACTCGCGTTGTTTGCCCGCGGTCAACAAGTGGCCAAAAAAGCAGGGCTGTTGCTAGCCGACACCAAGTATGAATTTGGTATTCACCCCGACGGCAAAGTGCTGATCATTGATGAGATGCACACGCCGGACTCTTCGCGTTTTTGGGAACTCAAATCATATGAAGAACGGTTGCAAGCAGGCAAAGAGCCCGAGAGTCTCGACAAAGAACCAATTCGCTTAGCGCTCGATGCCATTGGCTATCGCGGCGACGGTCCGCCACCAACTCTTGATCCAGCAGTGATCAGCGCAACCACATCTCGTTACATACAAGCCTTTGAACGCATTACTGGCACACCATTTGTTGCAGGTGATTATCCGGTGCAACAACGTCTCACATCCGCACTACAGAAAGCGAACCTGCTATGAAACCCCAAGTCATCATCCTCATGGGCTCACCAGCCGATATGGATCACAGCAACAAAATTGCAGACGCCGCGAGAGTTTTTGCGCTCGACGTCGACGTGCGCGTGGGCTCGGCTCATCGCACACCCGAGCACGTACTTGGTCTGATTCGCGAATACGAAGCCAATGGTCGACCCAAGGTCTACATCACCGTTGCTGGAAGGTCTAATGCGTTGTCGGGTTTCACCGACCCGCAAGTGAGTGCGCCAGTGATCGCGTGCCCACCACCAAGCGATGATGCCCAATCAGTCAATGACATCTGGTCGAGTGTGCGAATGCCGCCTGGGGTCGCCTGCGCATTTATCGCCGAGCCGGTCAATGCCGCGGCATTTGCGGCCAAAGTGCTCGCTCACCACGACAGCGCAGTTGCTGCGGCAGTCGCGAATGCTCAGCACGCTCAACGCGAAAGAGTGCTTGCTGCCGATGCGAAGAGTCGCAATGCTTGAGCATTCGTTGCAAGCAATTTTCGATACCGACTCCCCGCACGAAGAGTGCGGTGTGTTAGCCATCTCATCCACACAAGATGATGCTGCACAACTCTCTTTCTTTGGGTTGTTTGCGCTGCAACATCGCGGACAAGAGGCTGCGGGTATTGCAGTTGCCGATGGCAAACAAGCACGCCTGCACAAAGATGTCGGACTTGTTGGTCAAGTGTTCACTCCGCACACGCTTGCACCACTGCACGGAATGTACGCGATTGGTCATACGCGATACTCCACCACCGGTGCTCCTGGCGCACGCAACGCGCAACCATTTTTGGTCGAGACAATGCACGGCCCACTTGCCGTAGCCCACAACGGCAATTTGGTGAATGCGCCAGAGTTGCGCGACGAATTGCTCGCCAAGGGTTTTGGTCTGACCGCGTCGTCCGACACCGAAGTAATCACACTGATGCTTGCATCGGCTGGTGGCACAACATGGGAAACACGTCTTGAGCGCACACTGTCGGCATGGCAAGGCGCATACTCGCTTGTCATCTTGGCAGCCGACCGCGTCATCGCCGTGCGCGACCCATGGGGCTTTAGGCCCCTGTCGGTTGGTCAGTTACCAAATGGTGGTTGGGCTATCGCATCAGAAACATGCGCGCTGCGCACACTCGATTGCACCGAGATCTCAGAAGTCGCGCCAGGAGAGATTGTTACTGCCCAGGGCACGCAGCTCACTCGTCGCCAAGCACAAATACCTCACGTGCCACAAGCCCGTTGCACATTTGAGTTCGTGTATTTCTCGCGCCCAGATTCAGAGTGGGACAATCGCAGTGTGCACTCTGTGCGCCAGCGCTTGGGCGAACAACTTGCCGCAGAAGCATCGGTTGATGCCGACGTCGTCATTCCTGTACCCGACTCATCCATCCCTGCAGCGGTTGGCTTCTCGCGCGTCAGCGGCATTCCCTACAACGACGGCTTGATCAAAAACCGCTACATCGGTCGCACATTTATCGAGCCAACGCAGTCGATGCGCGATAAGGGCGTGGCAATGAAGTTCAACACGCTGAATGAAAACCTCGCAGGCAAGCGTGTGATCATGATCGACGACTCGCTCGTGCGCGGCACCACCGCAGGCCGACTCGTGGCACTCATTCGCGATGCAGGGGCCACCGAAGTGCATTTGCGCATCACCTGTCCTCCCATCACACATGCTTGTCACTTTGGTGTCGACATGGGTCACGACGACGACCTCATCTCGGCTCGTCTCAACTTGGAGGAATTACGTCTGCAAATTGGTTGTGACACACTTGCATTTTTGTCGCTCGACGGCATGATGCGCGCGGTTGGCAAAGAGGATGGTTACTGCAATGCGTGCTTCACTGGCGCATATCCAATCCAGATCACCAAGCGACACAGCAAAGACGTATTCGATCAGGTGCTTGCATGACGCACGACGTCACAGTACTCGTTGTTGGTAGCGGTGGTCGCGAACACGCTATTGCCAGCAAGGTTGCGCAATCAATGCATTGCAAACGCCTACTTGTCGCGCCAGGCAACGCCGGCACACCAGGCGAGCGACACAATGTCTCTGTCACCGATGTGCAGGCCATGGTTGCATTGTGCACACAACAACATGTCGACTTGGTAATCATTGGTCCAGAGGCAGCACTTGATGCTGGCCTCACCGACGCGCTTCACGCCATCAATGTCAAAGTCTTCGGCCCAACTCAGCAACTCAGCATGCTTGAGTCATCCAAAATCTTTTCGCGCCAGCTAGCAGAGCAACTCAATTTGCCAAGCCCGCACTTCGCCCACTTTCCAAAGGGAAATGCTGATGCCGCAATCGCGTGGTGCGCCACATTTGACCGACCGGTCGTTGTAAAACAGTCTGGTCTTGCAGGTGGCAAAGGTGTTGTTGTGCCCGAATCGATCGTCGAAACCCATGCCGCTATCCGCGAAGCAATCGCTGTTGGCGACATCGTGCTCGAAGAACGACTCATTGGCACCGAAGTGTCACTGATTGCGCTGTGCGACGGCATCACGAGCGTTGCTCTGCCCCTCGCCCAAGACCACAAGCGAGTTGGTGAAGGTGACACTGGCGCAAACACCGGTGGCATGGGTGCATACGCGCCAGCACCCGTCAACACCACGGCAGCAGCACTGCACGCCGAGTTCATCGCGCCAGTCATCAGCCATTTCGTCAAGATCGGCACTCCTTATATAGGAGCATTGTTCGCCGGCATCATGCTCACCGCTGATGGTCCACGGTTACTCGAGTTCAATTGTCGTTTCGGCGACCCAGAGGCCCAAGTATTGCTCGCGCTGATCGAAAATGATTTTGTCGAGTTGATGCTGGCATGTACCACTTCGTCGCTCGCTTCGTCACTTGAGGCAAACCCTCTGCACATCAAAGAAGCCACCGCGCTCGGTGTTGTCATCGCAGCAGATGGCTACCCGCACAAGACAATTACGGGAGATGCGATCTCTGGTATTCCACAATCGACTCCCATCGCCACCGTGTATCACGGTGCCACCGATTTGGTCGACAACAAACTTGTTGCCACTGGCGGCCGTGTGCTCACATGCGTTGGCATCGGCCCCACTCTCGAAGATGCGCGCACTCACGCGTATGCAGCAGCCAGTCGCATCGCGCTTCGCGGCTCGCACATGCGTCGCGACATTGCGTGGCGTGCACCCGGCGCCACCATCCATTCATATGCATCCACAGGTGTCAATATCGAAGAAGGCACTCGCGCGGTCAGCCTCATCAAAACAAGTGTTGAGAAAACTGCGAGCGACTTGGTGTTGCGTGGCGTCGGAGCATTTGGTGGTGCACTTGATGTTTCGTTTCTCAAACAGTTTGATCACCCTGTGCTCGTTGGGTCTACCGACGGCGTTGGCACCAAAGTCGAACTCGCTGCGCGCACGGGTCGCATTCGTGGCACCGGCCACGACATCGTCAATCACTGCGTCAATGACGTGCTCGTGCAGCGCGCCTACCCGCTCTTTTTTCTTGACTATCTTGCTTCGTCGCACATCGATGCCGAAATGGTTGCCGAGGTGGTTGGTGGCATGGCCGAAGCATGCGCTGCTGCCGGGTGCGTGCTTCTTGGTGGCGAAACCGCCGAGATGCCAGGTGTGTACGCACCGGGCGCATTCGACATCGCTGGCACACTCGTAGGTGTTGCCGAGCGCGACCAACTTCTGCCTCTACAAAACATTCAAGATGGCGATGTGCTCATCGGCGTGCTCTCCAATGGTCCGCACACCAATGGTTATTCATACTTGCGCAAGTTGTTTGCGTGGATTCCCCTCGAGGCGCAGCCTGCCCCACTCGACAAACCTCTTGTTGAAGCGCTGTTGATGTCGCATCGCAATTATCTGCCCGTACTCAAAGACGCGCTCGACACCGAGCTCGTCAAGGCTCTCGTACACATCACTGGTGGCGGGTTGCCCGACAACATGCCGCGCGTATTGCCCGATGGAGTTGGTGCCAGCATCAACCTTGGTTCATGGCCGATGCCACCACTGTTTCAACTTGTGCAACAACTCAGCGCACTCGACACCGACGAGCTCTATCGCACGCTCAACATGGGCATCGGCATGGTAGTCATCGTTGCACCAAGCGATGTGGCGGCGGTGCAGTCGGCCATCAATGAGCCAACCTTCATCATCGGCAACCTTGTGCCACACAAAACCAGCAGTGGCTCTACCCAGACAAATCGGGTTTTGCTTTCATGACCGCGCGGCTTGTGGTTCTTGCTTCTGGCAACGGCAGCAATCTGCAAGCCATCATCGATGCGTGTGCTGCAACAATTGACACAGTGCACCAACTCGACGCCCAAGTAGTTGGTGTTGTTTCCGACAAGCACGAGGCATTTGCACTGCATCGGGCGCAATGCCACAACGTTGAGACAGCAGTTGTTGGTGCAAAACCGCACGAGACGCGCCAGCAATACGACGCGCGCCTTGCGCAAATCACCGGTGCATGGCAACCTCACATCATCGTGCTTGCGGGTTTTATGCGCGTCTTGTCCAACAGTTTTCTGTCGCAGTTCCCCAAGCAGGTCATCAACATTCATCCAGCCCTCCCCGGCCAACTGCCAGGCACTCATGCCATCGAGCGCGCATTCACCGAGTTCACACAAGGCACTCGCCGCGAAACCGGAGTCATGGTGCATTTTGTGCCAGACGAAGGCATCGACAACGGACCAGTTATCGCGAGCCAAGTAGTACCGATCCATGTCGCCGACACACTCAGCAGTCTTGAAGTCCGAGTGCACGCCACCGAGCACGCACTCATTATCGACGCTCTCCAACAACTCATCACCCAGCAGAAAGCACCCGCATCATGACCAATCAACACACTGATTTTTTTAGTCGCTTCGAGGGCCTCACGTTTGACGATGTAGTCATCGTGCCCGGCTACTCCGAAGTGTTGCCCGACATGGTCGACACCTCCACCACATTTGCCCGCGACATTCAACTCGCCGTGCCACTGGTTTCAGCAGCAATGGACAAAGTCACCGAAGCCGGTCTTGCTATCGCACTCGCACGCATTGGTGGCCTCGGCATTATTCATCGCAATCTCACCGTCGAAGATCAGGCAAATGAAGTGCGTCGCGTCAAGCGATCGCAATCTGGCATGATCACCGATCCCGTCACTCTGCCACCCACTGCCACACTCGAAGATGCCGAACAACTGATGCATCGATACCGCTTTTCTGGCGTACCCATCACCGATGCCACCGGCACACTCGTGGGTATTCTCACCAATCGCGATATTCGGTTTTGCAAACAAAGCGACTATGTGCGCCCCGTTACCGAGTTCATGACATCAACAGGACTCATCACTGCACACGTAGGCACGTCACTCGACGAAGCCCGTGAAATCCTGCAAGAGCATCGCATCGAAAAACTTCCCCTCGTCGATAAAGACGGCAAGTTGCGCGGCCTCATCACGGTCAAAGACATCATGAAACGCCAAGACTTCCCCACTGCCACACGCGACTCTGGTGGACGACTCCGTTGTGGTGCCGCAGTTGGTGTTGGCGACGATCTTGAGTCTCGCGCCGAGGCACTCATCGCTGCAGGTGTCGACTCACTTGTTATCGACACAGCGCATGGTCACTCTGCTGGTGTCATCAAGGCCGTTGAGCGCATCAAATCCAGTTGGCCCTTCATGGCGGTTGTTGCTGGCAACATCGTCACCGAAGAAGGCGTCGATGCTCTACACAAAGCAGGGGTCGACGCGGTCAAAGTTGGTGTTGGTGCCGGATCCATCTGCACCACTCGCGTTATTGCAGGCGCGGGCATGCCGCAGTTGTCGGCTATTCACTTCACTGCACTCCGCGCCCACAAATTGGGCGTGCCACTTATTGCCGATGGCGGCGTCACCTATTCGGGCGATCTCGTTAAAGCATTTTCTGCTGGCGCCACCGTTGTGATGCTAGGCAGTTTGCTCGCAGGCACCGACGAAGCACCGGGTGAAGTCGAGCTGTTTGAGGGTCGTCGCTACAAGAGTTACCGCGGCATGGGCTCGCTTGGTGCGATGCAAGGTCTTGGTGCCGACCGTTACGGTTCGGCTCAAGGCGACGGAGCAAAGCGCAACAAACTTGTGCCTGAAGGCATCGAAGGTCGTGTTGCATATGCAGGATCCCTTGCCGATGTGATCTACCAACTCGTTGGTGGTTTGCGCTCGGGCATGGGTTATGCGGGTGCTGCCACGTTGCCCGAGTTGCACCAACGCGCGCGCTTCATGCGTGTCACCACTGCTGGCCGTGAAGAAAGCCATCCACACGATGTGACCATCACTCACGAGGCGCCCAACTACCACAGCAGTTAAACCAATACGCTCAAGTGCGTGATATTGCACCTCACCACTTCTGCAAACTGGATTGAAGCGCAGCAGCAAGGTTTCATCACTGCGCCATCCCTTGCCACTGAAGGATTCATTCACTGCTCAACCGAGCAGCAAATGAGCGATGTTGCCAACAAGTATTACCGCGGCGCGACCGACATGGTGTTGGTGCATATCGACCCAGCCACACTCACGAGCCCACTCAAGTGGGAGCCCCCTGCGCACATCGATGGCTCACCGTCGCTCCCCAACGAGCCGCTCTTTCCACATATATATGGTGTGATCAATCTCGACTCAGTCATTCGGGTAATCGACTTGCCTTCCAACTCGGATGGCTCGTTTGACATGCCAGCACAACTCACCGCATTTTCCATCACTCATATCA
Organism: Actinomycetota bacterium; assembly: GCA_007279905.1. Lineage (GTDB taxonomy): Bacteria > Actinomycetota > Acidimicrobiia > Acidimicrobiales > Ilumatobacteraceae > UBA3006. Next base: position 15,805 of record QYPH01000056.1, read on the forward strand.
AACAAGTGCCACACCTCCATCAACAGGCAGCAGAGATGTCTCGAGTTGCATGGAAGCACGACTTCCCCGAAGATACAACGCAGACATACCTCGACATGTTCTCTGCAAGTGGCACTTACGCCGATCGCCTCGTCGAGGTCTTTGCTGCTCTCAACCAGGATGACGAACTGCTTGGCCTTGCAACGCTCGTCGACGACGACGGCCTCCCAGGTGCAATCGAGCCCGGTCCGTGGCTTGCTGCAGTCTTTGTCGTTCCACAAGCCCGCAAGCTTGGAGTTGGCTCAGCGCTGGTCGATCACGTTGTGAGTCGCTCACGAGAGCTCGGCTACGCAGAGATGTTTCTCTACACCGAAGACCAACAAGACTGGTATCAAAAAAGAGGTTGGATATATACGCGCGATACCCTGCTCAACGACATTGAGCATGTCGTCATGCGCAATGCGATCTAAAAATCTCTAATAAGAAATTACTTCAGACTCCAGCGCACTTCAATTGTCACCGATACTCCCTGTAAGCCAAGGTCAATCTGCGTAGGCATAAACTCCGATGCACCAACAGCCTTGTCGCTCATCACGTTAGGTACAAAGTCTGCAGGTGCTGCCACCTCAGTTACGTACACCACATCACCCAAATCAACATCCAGCAATTTGGCATATGCCTCAGCCTTGGCCTTGGCGATCGACACGGCTTTGACGCGCGCATCTTCTGCCGCTGCATCGGTGTCAAGCAGTGTGGGTGTCACCGAACTGATCTGTAGCGCATTGCCACCAGCAGCAACAACTGCATCCACAACTTCGCCAGCCTTCGCAGCATCGCGCAGTGTCACTACAAACACTTGCTTGCCCCGATACCCCTTCAACGATGTCGTGCCGTCAGTGAGATAGTTGTATTCCGGATACACCGTTGCGTTTTGAGTCGCGATGTCGTCTTTTGCTACACCCTGCGCATCGAGAGCACCACGCACCTTGGCTGCTACATCGCTTGTTTCTGACACTGCAGTTGCAGTCGAGTCGGTGAGAGCAGTCACTGAAAAGTTGAACGAAACGCCGTCCGGCACCACTTTGATCGTGCCCGTTGCTTGCACGGTGACGCCTCTGTCGACCGCATCTTGAATCACCACATTGCCTGCCAAACCACCCTGGTGATGACCCCTATGGCCCCAGTCACCTAGAACCATCATGCCAATAGCCACAACACCTACAACCGCGATCACTTTGAGGAGAGTTTTCATAACTACAGTCTGCCCTATGGAACTTGACCCCGACCGCCTAAAACTCTTTTCTTACCATCTCTTTACCAAACTTGAAGGTGCCGTCACCTCGGGCATGATCCACCTGGGCGACCAGCTCGGCCTCTACAAAGCTCTCGCCGCAGCGCCTCAACCAATGACCACCACACAGCTTGCGCACGCAACACAACTCAATGAGCGCTGGGTGCGCGAGTGGTCATACAACCAGGCTGCTGCAAAGATTATTTCCACAATCAACACGCCGTCAATGTCGACAACAACATCCGTACCAGCGATTGATGACGACATGTTCTATTTGTCACCCGAGCAAATTGCCGTACTTGCCACTGATGCGCACCCCGCATTCGGCATGGGGATGTTTCATCGACTACCGCAAACGATGGAGTCACTTAAGCGCATGCCCGAAAGTTTTAGAACAGGTATTGGCCACAACTACGACAGTCACGGCCCCGAAGGTGCGGTTGGTATCGAGCGCAGTTTTGAGCCATGGACAAACGCAAATCTCATCTCAGCCGTTCTTCCCGCACTCGATGGTGTGGCAAAAATACTCGATGCTGGTGCGTCCATTGCCGACATTGGTTGTGGCGCTGGCGGCGCAGTGCTGCTCATGGCAAAGGCTTTCCCGAAGAGTACGTTCACCGGCTACGAGATCAGTCAATACGCACTCGATCGCGCTGCTCAAAAGCTAAAAGAATCAGCACTTGATAACGCGCATTTCAACGATGCCCGCACAAACCCACTTCCCGCAGACCACTCGCTTGACTTCGTCACCACATTTGACTGCATTCACGACATGACGCACCCCGCAGAGATGATGCATGCCATTCATGCCGCACTCAAACCAAACGGCACCTGGATGCTCGTCGACATCAAGGCACATGACACGTTTGCGCTCAACATGCAAAAGAACCCAATGGCTCCCCTCATGTATGGCATCAGCGTGATGTCATGCATGTCGTCTGCAATGTCGACACCTGGTGGTGCTGGGCTTGGCACACTTGGCCTCTCGGCCACCACCGCCGAAACTATGGCTAAGGCCGCAGGCTTCTCACACTTCCGCAAACTTGATGTCGACCATTCGGTCAATGCGTTCTACGAAATACGGCCGTAGTCACTTTCGTTACTCAGCACTAATATGTAGTGCACAAGCGTTCGTAGCTCAATGGATAGAGCATCTGACTTCGGATCAGAGGGTTGGCGGTTCGAGTCCGTCCGAGCGCGCACATTGAAGGGCAGGTCATACGCCTTGTTCCTCGTTCCACGCGAGGACCCTTGCATTGATCTCGTTCTGCAGAGTAGCAAGATGTTCCATAATTTCTTCAAAAGTTGGCGGTTGACGAAAGAACATCCCTTGATCGATCATTTGCTGGTAGTCAGACTCCAAAGCTGTGACGCCGGCGGTATTTGGAATTAGATTTAGTTTCCCGATTAAACATTCGTCGTATTTTGCGTATCCGGCATAGTAGAACGTGTTTTTGTACAACACGACATCAGCCAATAGATCTATGTGGTTGAGTGCGGATTGCCCGATTGAGCCCTTCGACAATTCGTAAAGGTCATACCAGTGTCTTGACATTCGCTCGGCGGTTTTCATCACCTCTCTTTTGCATACCGAGTGAGCAAGGGTTGCTTTCTCCCAAAACGTTCTTTCTGCAACGAGCACGTCAACAGTTGCGGATGGAAAAATAAGGTTTGGCACGTGCTGTGCTAGATCCGAAACTACGGAGCTCGGTCGTTGAGGATTCACACTATTTCTGCCGCCGAACTCTAGTTTTACAACTTCTTTTAGGTACGGATTTATCGTGTCTATAGCTGACACGTAAGAAACGTGTATTTCCCCGCCTCGCTCAGAATCCTTGCCATTGTCGACAATTTGTACCTTCATTTCCTGACCTGGGAATTGGATCTTCACTTGTTTTTCAAAATAGGGGGCAATTTCTCCGACCACGTATTCCTTGACATCCTCTTGCATCAGCTCTGCCAATTTCTTGTTTTTCTCATTACTTTGCGATTCGTCGGGATGTTTGACGCCACGACCCATTTCGCGAAAATCAATTGTTATGTCGATGTCCTCTGAAAATCTAAAAATCACGCCAAAAACCTTTGACAACGACGTGCCACCTTTGAAAACCATCGATAATCGATTAGGCATTGAGAAAAGGGTTTCCAAACACCAACAGACCCATACATCTTTTTCCAGAACCTTGACCGATACCCCGATTTCCCTTGCAACAGATTCAAGTATGGCTTCGCGTTCTTCCTTCGGAAGCAAGAGAAATTGTTCAGGCACTGAGAGCTAGCTCGGTTTCCCGTTCATACTTATAGATGACATCACTTAGCCAAATAGGTTTCTTGCAAGATGGACTTTTGAGTAATTCGAATTCTTCAGGAGCTAGACCTTTCTTTATTTTGGCAACTGTTTGCGCGGTTACAAGCTCTCGACCTAGGTATCTGAGTGCTACTAATGCTTCACCTGCAGGGCGACCAGCTAGGGCGAGCCATCGCGCGGACGTGTGCCGCAACTGAATGGCCAATTTCCCTACTGTGAGAACACGCGAATTCCCGGATGTGAGAAACACAGGTTGAGTTGGCATCTGAGTGCTGAGACCAAACCTTCGAGCAGCTTCTGCCCCGCTAATGCTCATCACCTGATTTGAGTTTGCAACAACAGCTTGAGCAATCTTCTCGCCTCCTGGACTGACTTTTTGCACGTACTGACTCGTGCGTGGTTTTAGATAGACACCGTGTGTTACGCGCTCGATCTGACCGGCCTTGGTCATTCGTGAAAGTACTTGGTGAATGTTGGCTCTGGTACCCAGGTGAGAGAGGGCAGACGGGGTAAATGGCTCTCCGAGTGGAATTTCTTGGATTTGTCTCTGGATCTGACCCACAACTGAGTTTGATTTCTGCTTCATGTCAGTAATAATACAGTTTTATCTGACAAAAGCAAGTAGAAAGAGGAAAAGGCTTGTACACGGGCTCAAAGGACACGAAAAGTACTCAAAATGACTGAAAAGCTCCGGCTAGGGATCATGCCTGGGTCCCCCTGTGATTGAGTGGGCCTAAAGTCCAGCCGGAAGATTGAGCGCCGAGAGTTCCAAACGTAGACAGCCGGACATTCGTCGGCTGTTGATGCAGGGTGCTGGAATCAGCGCCGAATGGCAGTTCGGTGTGCTGGTCGAAGCGGACAAAAAGAATGTGTACTGTTCAGAGATGGCTTCGAGCGACGATATACAAGGCGGCTTTCACACGATGGATGATGGTCCGTTTGCGGGCTGGCGAACATGGGTCGGCAGTCCGTTCGAGACGCTGAGCGGTCCGTTTTATTCGCGTATTGCCGATGACGGAACTGTCACCTGCGCGTTCGCGCCGCAGGAGAAGAATACGAACTATGTCGGCATCCTCCACGGCGGCGCACTCATGACGTTCGCCGACGCTGCTGCAAGCACACTGGCTTATCTCGCCAACATTGGGCCCAGCGTCACAGTTGCCTTCAACTGTGAGTTTCTAGGTGCGGGAGTGGCTGACAGCACGATTTTGGCCACGGGGCGCGTCCTACGCGAGACGAAATCGATGGTGTTCGTGCAGGGACAGTTGGAACAGAACGGCCAACCGATTCTGGGTTTCTCCTCCGCCGCGAAGAAGATCACACCGCGTTGAACCGGCGCTCTCCTGGCGCAGAGAACATCTCGGCACACCTTCGTTGCCACCCTTCTTTCATCGGCCACTTTCACCGGGACTTTACGCCCACTCAATCACAGGGGCTGGGTTTTGAACAGTCTAGAAAAATCACGTCAGGGTGACCCAGTATGACTGACTACCCACTTGTTCGCACGTTAGCTGAAGAACTACAAAATCCATCCTCGCCCATTCGCATGATAAAAACTTTACTGCTTACCTTGGTTGGTGAAGTTGCTGAAGTTGGATAACCATTGATTACTGTCGACGCCCCAATTCACTTGGAACAAATCAGGAAAAACATCAGGTCCGCGACTTAATGTAAGAAATATCAGAATGCATTGTGACGCCGGCTCGGGGTCACACGCGGGTCACAGACTGCGCAATAACTGACCGAGCAGACTCCAACGCACCACAGATATTTACGTGTCTTGTTTTCGGATCAGAGGGTTGGTGGTTCGACTAGTCCGAGCGCACCGCTGTATTTAAAGCCTTCAGCGCGCTCCCCGATGGAACACTTTGCCGCACAACTCCCCCAGGGAAAAATGCTTGGGTGTCACAACGTTCATTGATTTCGGCAAATGTTTGCGCCAGTGCTTCTGGAGTCCACGCTTCGTGTGTTGTCCAATCTTGCTCAACGCTGAATGATCGATAGATCGCCACATCTGGGCCTTCAATAGCAAAGACTCGACCCGTGAACCGACACAACGAACTTGCCAGATACACCACGAGTGGCGCAACGTGTTCGGGCGCGTGTCGATCAAACCCTTCGACTTTCGGCATCATCGCAAGAACTGTTGGTGATTCATTTACCATCCTGGTTCGCGCGCAAGGCGCAACTGCATTTACACGCACACCAAGACGAGCAAGTTCTTGTGCATGGCTCACAGTGAGAGCGGCAATTGCCGACTTGGTTGCACCATATACACC
>QYPH01000004.1 GCA_007279905.1 Actinomycetota bacterium
TATTGCTTCGCGACTTTGGTCGCGTGGATCGGAAGTGTGTAGATGCTTCGATTTGGAACAGACGGTGTTCGTGGGGTTGCCCTCACCGAACTGACCGAACAATACGTTGCCGACCTTGGCCATGCCGCGGCCACAGTGTTGTCGCTCAAGCACGTGGTGATTGGACGTGACACGCGCGCATCGGGCCTGGCTCTGCAAACTGCACTAGCAAGTGGGTTTGTGGCTGGCGGAGCAACAGTTGAGTTGCTCGGTGTAGCACCAACACCTGCGATTGCATTTGCCGCAGCACAGCGGGGTTGTGCTGGTGCTGTTGTTACTGCATCACATAACCCGTATGGGGATAACGGGGTCAAGATATTTGGTATCGGTGGCATCAAGCTGACTGACGAACAAGAACGCATGATTGAATCGACAATGGCTGCGAGCGGCGCACAAAGCATGAGTGGGCAACGCTCGAGTGAGTCTGTTGCAACAGCAACCGAGTCAGTCGCGGCGATGAACGACTATCGCAACAACATCGAAGGCTTAGTGCCAAGCCGAGCATTTGCCGACATTCGAATTGTGGTCGACTGTGCAAATGGAGCGATGAGTGACGTTGCCCCGTATGTGTTTGCGCAACTTGGCGCGACCGTCATTGCGATTCACTGCGAGCCAAATGGCAAAAACATCAACGCAGAATGTGGCGCGACATATCCAAAAATAATTGGCGAGGCCGTGCGCTTGCATCAGGCAGCAATTGGCTTGGCATTTGATGGCGACGGCGATCGTGTGATTGGTGTTGACCACGTGGGCAATGTTGTCGACGGAGATCACTTGCTCGCACTCGCAGCAATTGACATGCACGAGCGCAAAGTGCTGGATGGCAATGGTGTTGTTGTAACCGTGATGACCAACGCCGGCTTTCACGCGGCGATGGCTCAGCACGGAATCTCTGTAGTGACGACGCCTGTTGGCGACAGAAGTGTGTTGATAGCTCTCGACGAGAACAAACTTGTATTGGGGGGCGAACAAAGCGGCCACATTATTTATCGCAAAGACGCAACAACTGGCGATGGACTGCTTGCCGGCGTGCGCCTTGTTGACTTAGTGCGTCGCAAAAATGTGACGCTGCAGAAACTTGCGCAAGATGCGATGACTTCGTTGCCACAGGTGCTGATCAACGTGCGTGTCGAGTCGGTAGCAACCGATCTTGCAACACAATTTGCTCAAGAAATAGCAGCAGCCGAGCGCGATCTCAATGGAGTGGGCCGAGTGTTGTTGCGCGCGAGTGGCACCGAACCAATGGTGCGGGTGATGGTTGAAGCCCAATTTGAAGAGACCGCAAATAGCGTGGCGCAACGCTTGGCAGCCAGTGTGGTCAAGCGTTTGGGTGGATCTCGGTAGCCTGTAATACATGTGCGGCATCATTTGCATCGTGTCGCGGCCCTCGGCCCGGCCACTGCCATTAGCCACCGACTTGCTGGACGCACTCGACAAGGCAATTGCGGCTGGCAACATCGGTGCGATTGCGCAATGCGCAGCACATGTAGCTGTAGTCGACGCGGCCTTGCGCGGCGAATCGGGAACTGCGGCACTGGTCGACAATCTGCAACTCGTGGGTGGGCTTGTTTCGCGCCTCGACCAACTGGATGCGATTGCGCTTAATGCAGAGCAAGTGTTGGAAGCATCGACCGGCTTAAGTACGCAAGAAGTCGAGCATCGCAGCAACGATCTGATTGCACTACGGGATGCAACGTGGTCGCTACGAAACGATCGTTTACGCACAGCAAAACTTGTGGGCGAGCTGGCTGGCAAGAGTGCAAGTGACAGTGCTCGAAATGCGTATCTCTCGATTCAGCAATCATTTTCGGCACTCGACCGCATGGAAGTGCGAGGGCGTGACTCTGCTGGCATCAACTTGTTGGTGTGGGGACACGGCATTGACGCAAGTGATGTCCGAGTGCAACCACTGCTCAAGGGTCGTCTAGACGACAATCTTTTTACGTCGGGTTCGGTGCGCGTTGGCGCGGGAAACCGAGCATGGTCATTTGTGTACAAGGCTGCTGCCGAGATTGGCGAGCTTGGCGACAACACACGAGTAATGCGCCAAGCAGTTACCAATGATTCGCTACTTCGTTTGCTGGTGAGTCAACCGGGCGCCAAACTGTCGGTGCTGGGGCACACGAGATGGGCGAGTGTTGGCATTATTTCGGAAGCAAATGCCCATCCTGTTAATAGTGAAGAAACCGATGCAAAGGCATCGATGCCATATTTGGTTGCGGCTCTCAACGGCGATGTTGACAACCATGCTGACATCAAAGTACGCAATGGTTTAAAAATCGCCGAGCCAATCACCACTGATGCAAAAGTGATTCCGACTGTCGTCGCGCGCAAAAACGCAGCGGGCGCCGACTTGGTCAGTGCATTTCGACAAACGGTTGGCGAGTTTGATGGTTCGGTAGCGATAGCAACTGCGAGTGCGAACGAGCCGAACAAGGTGTTGCTCGCACTTCGCGGTAGCGGCCAGGGTTTATACATTGGCATTGCAGAAGATCGTTTCATTGTTGCAAGCGAGCCATATGGCGTTGTAGAAGAAACCCTGCGATATGTGCGCATGGACGGCGAGGCTTTGAGTGACGCAAACAATCCGTCCAGTCGCGGCCAAGTGATCGTGCTCGACGGAGACCATGCAGGATCCGTTGATGGAATGACAATGCTTGCCTACGACGGAACCGACTTGGGGTTGAATGAATCGAATGTTGCGATAGCCGAGGTGACCACGCGTGACATTGATCGTGGCGAGCACAAGCACTTCTTGGCAAAAGAGATTGGTGAAGCGCCAGCAAGTTTCCGCAAGACATTGCGCGGCAAGATCGGTGAACGAGATGGAAATCTCTTTGCGTCGCTCGATACTTCGGTCGTGCCACAACAAGTGATTGACGCGTTGGCAGCGGGCAAAATTGCACGCATTCGTGTCATTGGCCAGGGCACTGCAGCCATTGCTGGTCGCAGTCTTGTGCAGTTATTGCGCACACTTGTCGATCATCGAGTACAAGTAGATGCGTTGCCAGCAACCGAACTGTCAGGTTTTCAGTTGCAACTCGACATGTCTGACACGCTGGTCATTGCCATCAGTCAAAGCGGCACAACTACCGACACCAATCGCACTGTTGATTTGGCACGTTCGCGTGGAGCATCTGTGCTCGCCATTGTTAACCGCAGGGGTAGTGAATTGGCAGCCAAAGCCGACGGCGTGTTGTACACATCCGATGGTCGCGACATAGAGATGAGCGTTGCGAGCACCAAGGCGTTTTATTCGCAAGTGTCGGCCGGTGCGTTGCTTGCATGTGCATTGTCGAGCGCACTTGGTTCGGGCACCGACGCTGCTCGGCATCAACTGCTGACCGCATTGCGCACAGTGCCAGATGCAATGAACCGCGTGCTCGAAATGCGCCCACAAATTGCTCAAGCCGCGCGACAGTTTGCGCCGGCTCGCCGTTACTGGACAGTTGTGGGCAATGGTTTTAATGCAGTTGCAGCCGAGGAAGTACGCATCAAGTTGTCGGAGTTGTCATACAAATCAATTGCTTGTGACATCACAGAAGACAAGAAGCACATTGACTTGTCGTGCGAGCCAATGATCTTTGTTTGCGCTGCAGGTTTGTCGGACGGCACCGCTGCTGACGTTGCCAAAGAGATCGCAATCTTCCGCGCGCACAAAGCATTGCCGATTGTGGTTGCAACGCAGGGCGAGCAACGATTTGATGCTGCAGCTGCAGTGATTCTGGTGCCACAGGTAGACCCGAGCGTTGCATTTATTTTGAGCGTGATGGTGGGACACATCTTTGGTTACGAAGCAGCTCTTGCAATTGATGCCTTGGCACGACCACTGCGGGCGTGTCGTGAAGTTGTTGAGCACGCAGTTGAGCGCGGCGGAATTGGCAGCGAACTCTTGGTTAAAGTTCGCGCAGAAATTGGTGCGCCGGCAACACGATTTTTTGATGCACTGACAACTGGCGACTACGACGGAAACCTCGAGCCATCAACTGCAGTGCGCGTAGTAACCATGCTGCGCGACGTGATGGCGAGCGACCCTCTGCAGTCATTTCAAAACAACACTGGCAAGATCAGTTCTCCTGAAGCGTTGCTCGATGACTTGACGAGTTCGCTCACACGCTCAATTGATGAACTGACTCGACCAGTCGATGCGATCAAGCACCAAGCGAAAACAGTGACTGTTGGTATTTCGCGTAGCGACGAAGGATTGCTCGATCGCGCACTCGTGCAAGCCGTGCTCAATGCCGGAGTGGCGCGCGACAGGTTGTCGTACAAGACGCTCAAGGTGATTGCCGACTTGGATGCAGCGGTAGCAAGCATTGTTGGCTTTACTCGTTACAGCATTGAAGGCGATATTGAGGGCAACTCAGCAACTGTCAGTGTGGTTGACCGTGGTGGAATATCGCGCGAACTGACATCGAGAGTTGATCGCAATAGCAATTTGGTGGGCACCAAGCATCGTGTTGCCAGCGACCGCAATGTATTAGTTGCCCGCGGCAGAAGCGACGGCCGCACCGTGATCTTTGTGCCCGAAACAAAAGGCTCTCTCACCACTGGCATCACGCTTCTGCACGTGTTGTTTCATGATCGTTTGCCAGCCGCCGTCATGCGCACAGTGTTGCAGGGGTATGACGACCGCTTCAATCGTTTGGTCGACTGGGTAACAGAAACCGAAGGGTCATTTAGAGAAGATCGACTTGCCGAAGTGTCGGTAGCCGACTTGTTGATCTTGCCGATCACCGAAACCGCAAACCACTGGCGCACGCCGACAACGGGAAACTAGAGCGCTCATGCTTGGCATCGGTATTGACGCAGTAGATATTGATCGATTTCGACGCGCGCTCAATCGCACGCCAAATTTTAGGACTCGTATTTTTACGCCAGACGAACTGGATGGGTTGTCCGGCAAAAATGATGATGCGCCGAGCCTTGCTGCACGGTTTGCTGCTCGTGAAGCAACGATGAAAGTGCTTGGTGTTGGCCTCGGAGCTTTTGATATGCACGATGTGTCGATAGAGCGCCAAGCAAGTGGTCAACCAACATTGATTGTTACTGGCCGAGCGCTCGCGCTTGCTCTCGAAAAGGGAATTTCGCAATGGCATGTGTCGTTGTCGCACACCGCACAGTTAGCGGTTGCAGTAGTCGCTGCAGCATGA
>QYPH01000018.1 GCA_007279905.1 Actinomycetota bacterium
AAAACACCAATAGCAGAAATGGATGCGGTGAGTTCGGCAAGCGATGCTTCGTCGAAGTGCACTCGTGGTTGGTTTGGGTTTGGGTCAATCGCATTCACTGCTATATCTTTGAGCCCTGTTGCTGAATTACCACTCATACCATTTGTGGTACTTATACCAATACTGGTACTGTCGGTGTTTCTGTTGGTGGGAATAAGCGCGTCTAAGCCCTTACCCAATCCGCTGCGGCGCGCCACCACTCACCTCCAGTGCAACTGCTCGGTAGGCTTTGGCACCTGCCGAATTTGAGTCAAATGTGGTGATTGGCTTGCCATGCGAAGGCGCTTCAGCAAGTCGAACTGTGTGCGGGATGACTGCCTGACAAACTTTGTCGCCAAAGTGCTCTCGCACTTCGTTTACTACATCGGTTGAAAGTTTTGTTCGAGTATCAAACATGGTGCAGATGATGGTGCTCACTGCCAAGCCTGGGTTGAGGTTTTGGCTCACCAAGTCAACGTTGCGTAAGAGTTGTCCCAAACCCTCAAGTGCGTAATACTGACACTGAATTGGCACGATCACTTCTCGTGCAGCGGTGAGACCGTTCACCGTGAGAAGACCAAGCGATGGCGGACAGTCGATCAATATGTAATCAAATTGATCCAGCACTGACTCAATAGCCCTCTTCAACCGAGTCTCACGACCCATTGCCGGTACGAGCTCGATTTCGGCGCCTGCTAAGTCAAGATTGGATGGAGCAACAAAGAGGTTACGAACTGCCGTCGGTTCGAGGCAGTCTTCCATTGGAGTGTCATGCAGCAAGACGTCATAAATGCTGGTCTCCATTTCGCGAGTATTCAGACCCAAGCCAGTCGAGGCATTACCCTGCGGATCTAGGTCCACAATCAACACTCGATATCCCTGCTCGGCCAAACATGCGCCCATATTGATAGTGGTTGTGGTCTTGCCTACCCCACCCTTTTGGTTAGCCATCGCAATCACCCGTGGAACGGGGTGTGGCAGGGTGGGTTCAGGTGTTGCCGATTTCATATCACCCTAATTCTACCGAAGGTGAGTCAATCAACGGGGGATACGTTCTGGATGAACAACTGACTGGGCCGAGAATGTTCCACGTGGAACATTTTGGGCTGCAATGACCGCTGTGGAATCTACAAATGTTCCACGTGGAACAATGCGACCGGACCAAGCCTTGTTGGAGCGGACACTCCAAGCCTTCCCAGATCTATTTTGGCCCAGCGGTCTGGACTACCGGGTGGAGGTTCGCTCACAACGACATACCCGCCCAACCTCACCAGACCGACGGCCCATTGCAGGGTTTGCAGTGGGGGGCCAAAACCCCGGCTACACGCTGCATCAAAAGTATGGGCGAAGCGATCTTGGCTTCGCAATGCCTCAACATCCCCGCACACCACTTCCACCTGATCCTGGATCCCCAGAGATTGGACCGAACGGAGCAGTGTGTCTGTGCGCTTGGCGCGCCGATCGATCAGGGTCATCTGAATTTCGGGGCGAACAATGGCAATCACCAAGCCAGGGACTCCTGCTCCGCTCCCCAAATCAACACAGGATGTGACCCCAACTGGCAGTGCATCAGCAAAGGTCGCCGCATGTTCAATGATCTCGGACAGGGGAGCAGAGCCCAACGCACCAATTTTTTGGGCCTCACCGAAGATGCGACGAAGACCTGGATGTTCTGCGGGCTTCATATTATGGGCCCGATGCCTACAGGGTTATTCGGCTGTTTCGACTGTTTCAGCCAACGCAACCACTACCCGGCGATGCGGGTCTTGGCCTTGCGAATGTGTGCTTACGCCGGTTGAGTCAACAAGGGCGTCATGCACAATCTTGCGGTCGGCAGAGTTCATCGGTTCGAGCACACGTGGTTGACCAGTGGCAAGAACATCATCGGCTACCTTCAAAGCAAAACGGCTCAGGGCCTCACGGCGGCGTTCGCGGTAGCTACCAATATCAACACGCATATGGGTGTCATGGTCGCCAAGGCGTCGCTGGCTAACAACTCGTGTGAGGTCTTGCACTGCCATCAATGTGGCACCGCGCTGACCAACAAATACCGAGACATCGTCACCAATCACGTTGATATCGATATCTTCACCGTTGAGTATGGATGTCACTTGACCCACGAGACCGGCAGCCGACAACATTCCTTCAAGAAATGTGGTTGCTGCAGCACTCACAGTGGCTGGATCTACTGGAGGGCCTTCTGGACGTGGTGCGCGCTCAACATCGGACGTTTTTCGTGGCTCACGGCGTGGTCGATCTGACCCAGCAGCCGACTTTGGTCCACGACGACCCTTTGGTGCATCGCCCTCTTTGCTCGTTGTGCGCTTTGGACCACGGTCACGGCGTTCTGGTTTTGATCTTGGTGCTGTTGGTCGAACACGGGCGCGAACACGTGCTTCGCCGCGCGTGCGTCCAAACAAACCTGGTTTTGGTTCTTCAAGAACATCAAACTCGGCATCTTCTTCCGAAACACCCAACTGATCGAGTGCCAAATTTTTTGCTGCTTCAAGTGTGTCAGCAGTTGTTTCTACCCATTCCATACATGTCCTCGTTATTTATTTGATGTGGCGAATAAATTAATTATGGTTTTGGACGGCGAGCAACCGAACCACTTCGATTTTTTCCCGGAGCTTGCGGACGTCGCGAAGTACCAGAAGATTTTCCCTTTGGGGGAGTGACGCGCTTGCTCGAAAACGGTGCGTCAGGGTTTGCTGCAGGTTTAATTTCTTTCTTGTTTTCTTTTTTGTCTTTTTGATTCATGTCACGTGCTTGAGCGCTCGCAGCTTGTGCTTGGCGACCCAACGACGAATCGTGTCCATAAAAACGTTTGGTGATGTAAAACTGCTGAATAATGCGAATGATTGCCTGCACCATGTAATACACGATCAAACCAGTAGGAAGGAAAAGCTGGAAAACAGCGAAAACTACTGGCAAATACTGCATTAATTTGGCCTGGGTGGCCGACATTGTTGGGCTCACTGTGCGCGATGCAACCATTTTTTGCTGCACAAAATACAAACCAGCAAGCAGTGCAACAAAGCCGACATAGATCATGCCCGTGCCGAAGCCGGCCTTTACTGCAGCGACTGGAGTCTCTGCCAGATCCAAACCGAATGCAAGCATTTTTGTTTTGCCAAGCAACGAGTTGTACAAATCTGAAGTGTGATCGAGATATTTTGGAACAAACGCTGTGCCCGGACCATCGGGACGATTAATCAAACCGTGCAGCGCACGGAACATGATGATGAACACCGGCATCTGCGCCGCGATTGGCAAACACGAAGCCATTGGGTTGACTTTGTGTTCCTGATACAACTTCATCATCGCTTCATTAAGTTTTTGGCGATCACCTTTGAACTCGGCTTGTAGGCGTCGCATCTCTGGTTGCAGTTTTTGCATCTCGAGCATGCCCTTGGTGCTCTTGAGTGTGAGTGGGGTGATGAGCAGCATCACAACCACAGCCACCAAACCAATCGCCAAGGCGTAGTTGTGGGTGAGCGAATAAAATTGAGCAATTAATCGGGAAGCAAGTTCAAACATCTGGGGTCAACAACTTTCGTGGGGGCCACTTTGGCCAGTAGAGACGGTAGGCGGTGAAACGGCCGAATTGACGCCTGACTCGGGGATATTCAGCGGAACTGGATCAAACCCTGATGGGCCAAAGGGACGACAGCGTAATAATCGCTTGATCATCAGCCAGCCGCCCTTGCTAGAACCGTGGATTTCGATCGCCTCGTGGGCATATTCGGAGCAGGAAGGGAAAAAGCGGCAGGGTGATGGCTTGTTGGGTCGCAGGGATTGATACCAGCGAATACTGCGGAGCATGGCCAACTGAAGCCGGGTATGGATATGAACCGAATTCATGGCGTTGGCTGGCTGATTTTGGCTTCAATTTGGCCAATGAGGCGGTCCACCAGGGTTCCAAGCTGGTCCCACGTGGAACCAGTCGCCTTGGGTGTTACTCCAATGAGGTACCAACCGGGCCGTAATTGACCACTGCGGGAGCTAAAAAGGGCCCGTAATTGGCGTTTGATGCGGTTTCGTTCGACTGCTCCACCCACCTGGCGGCCAATGGCATAGCCAATATGGGCATTTTCGAGTGAACTATCGAGCAGTAACGAACACCACAACCCGTGCGAGCGAACATATGTTCCCTCTTTGGATAATCGGGAAAAGACTTCCCGGTGACGGATGCGACCGATCAAGCGGAAAGCCGGTGGCGACCCTTTGCCCGGCGAGACTTCAGAATCGCGCGACCGGCGCGGGTACTCATGCGATGGCGAAAGCCATGCTTCTTGGAGCGGCGACGATTGTTTGGTTGGAAAGTACGTTTCATGCACCCCTCCTGAGTAGCGCCCCGAGTTGACCTCGAAACGACGATGACTAAGGTGTCCAACTCTACAGGGACTGGCCAGTTTTTTCACCTGTGGAAAACCTGCTACCTTCTTTCTCCCACCTTGTTGTTGGACTCATTATCCACACCCTGTGGACAGTGTTGTGGATCGTCGTAAGTGGTTATTGAGTAACGGTTTTAAGCAAACAGATTGGAACAAAAGCGACATGGAACAAGAAATTGAAAGCCGAATCGAGTTCGACAACCACGATGATGTGTGGCGCGCTACAGCCGAAGTTTTGCGGGCACAGGTTTCCGAAGCTGTTTGGTTCTCGACATTTAATGACGCCGTTGCAGTGGCCGATGACAAAATGAGTTTGCGCCTCCAGGTTCCCAACTCGTATGTCAAAGAACGAATTCTGACCCGTTACATGTCGTTGGTGCGCGACGCCCTCAACGAAGTTGGAGCAAGTGACCGCCAACTGCTCATCGATGTGCAAACCAACACTGCGACCGATGTGCATGATCGCCTCAGCACCTCTCCAACCTCGCTCGACAGCCCCATTCAGCTCAACGAATCGCTCACCGAGTCAGGTTTCAACCATGAGCACCATTCCAACAGCGAAGCCGGGATGTCGTTTGGGCAAACCCTCAAGAGTCGATCAGGCAAGGGCACCGCAGTTGGTCTCAATCCGCGATACACCTTTGAAACTTTTGTGAAAGGTGCATCCAACCAATTTGCCTTGGCTGCAGCTCAACGGGTTGCCGAAACCCCAGGTCGCTCGTACAACCCACTGTTTATCTATGGTTCTGCTGGTTTGGGAAAAACACACCTTTTACACGCCATCGGCTT
The DNA here is from genome assembly GCA_007279905.1 of Actinomycetota bacterium. Classification (GTDB taxonomy): domain Bacteria; phylum Actinomycetota; class Acidimicrobiia; order Acidimicrobiales; family Ilumatobacteraceae; genus UBA3006. The sequence goes on from QYPH01000018.1 coordinate 5,205, forward strand.
TTACGTACATCAGCACTACGCCCACTACGAAGTTCGCTACGTCTCGACCGAAACTTTCTTGAACGAATATGTTGACGGCATTCGCTCCAACACCATCGCCGCATTTAAGCGCCGTTACCGAGAAGTTGATGTGTTGTTGATTGACGACATTCAGTTCATGGAAGGCAAAGAGGGTCTACAAGAAGAGTTTTTTCATACCTTCAACTCGCTCCATGGAGCTAATAAGCAGATTGTGATTTCATCGGACCGCGTGCCCGACGCAATTCCGACCTTGGAAGACCGTTTGCGTGGCCGTTTCCGTTGGGGCCTCATCACCGACATTCAGCCGCCAGACATGGAAACTCGTTTGGCTATTTTGCGCAACAAAGCCGAGCGAGAAAACACCTCGGTGTCCAATGATGTATTGGAATTTATTGCTAGCAACGTCACCACCAACATTCGTGAACTCGAAGGTGCCCTTATTCGGGTTGGTGCCTACGCAAGTCTGAACAAAACGTTCGTTGACATTTCGATGGCGCAAAAGTTGTTGGTCGACCTCCTCACTCGCACGGCGCCCAAAGCCCGCACGGGGGAGCAGTTACTCATCGAAATCTCCGACCACCTTGGTTTTGATGTCGAGGCAATGAAGGGCAAGAGCCGCCAGCGACCATTGGTTTCTGCGCGCCAAACCGCAATGTATGTATTTCGTGAACTCACCGACTTGAGTTACCCGGCAATTGCCAGGTTGTTTGGTGGTCGTGATCACACCACAGTGATTCATGCGGTGGACAAAACACAACGCATGATGAGCGAGCGGAAACAGGTTTTTGATCAAGTAACTGAACTTGTACAGAAATTTAAAACGTCGTAACGAGCCATGATCACGACCGCTTCGACACGCCGCCAAAACATGTGGACAACCATGTGTAAAAAGAGTGGGTCTTCGGTGGATAACAAGCAGTTGTCCACGGCGCACCTAACTACACAAGTGCAAGATGTGGCTAGTGGGGTTGGGGTGTGTGAGGTTGCAACCTTTGGTACATATAAGAAACACCCCCGTTATCCACAATCCACAGGACTTATTACTGTTATTAAGTCTTCTTACAAACATCCACATTTAACGATACATAACGCAACGCAAGGAGCGGGCTATGAAATTTAGAGTTGAGAAAGAAGTACTTGCAGAGGCGCTTGGGGCTGCGGCTCGAGTTGCGTCGACACGTAACAACGCAATGCCAGCACTCTCTGGTGTTCGCATCGAAGTGACCGGCGACAAATTGTTGTTGTCGTGCACCGACAACGATCTTTCAGTTCAGTTTGTGCTCGCTGTTGGTGGCCTTGAAGATGGCGTTGTTGTTGCAAGCGCCAAATTAATGAGCGACATTGTGCGTTCAATGTCTGAGGGAAAAGTAACCGTTGAAACAACAGGCGAAACCGTCAGTGTGAGTTCTGGTCGGGCACAGTTCACAGTTCCAACATTTGCTGCGACCGATTTTCCAAACATTGTTCAAGCGAGTGCTCCACCCGTCACTTTGTCGGCAGGTGTGTTCGCTGATGCGCTGCGCCAGGTAGTTCGCGCGGCATCTTCTGACATGCAACGGATGGCACTCACCGGAGTGTTGATGTCTGCCGAACCAGAAGGTTTGCGACTTGTAGCAACAGACTCCTATCGGCTTGCAGTTCGCGATTTACCTGGAAACAACATTTTGGGCCACGGCGAAAAAGTTGTTATTCCAAGCAGGGCCTTAAATGAATTGCAACGGTTGCTCACAAGTGGAGAAGAAGCATCGTTGTGTTTGGCGGGCGACAAAGCAACATTTACGGTTGGTCAAGCAACGCTCAGCACCAGTTTGTTACAAATTGAGTTCCCCAACTATCGACAACTTATTCAACCAAGTTACCCAAATTCCCTGACAACTGCGCGCGAACCACTTCTTGAAGCAATTCGCCGTTGTCGAATTTTGGCAAGAGAAACAACACCTGTGCGTCTTGAAATGACGGCAACATCACTCAAACTGATTGTTGTTACCCAAGACGTTGGCAACACCGTTGAAGAATTGGATGCAACACTGGTTGGATCAGACATCACGGTTGGGTTTAATCCCGAATATCTTGCAGCTGGTATCGAAGCGGTGAGCGGCGACGAAATAACTATTCAAACAACCGATCCAATTAAACCGGCAGTGCTTCGAGGTGTTGGCGCCCCCGACTATTTGTATCTAGTGATGCCGCAACGACTCACCAACTAGTTGCTTCACAGCGTTACCAACTCGTGATTATTCGACACTTGGAGTTAACCAACTTTCGCAACTACGCATCGGCTTCGATCGCGTTGACCGACGGTGTAACCGCAATCATTGGAGACAACGGTCAAGGGAAAACAAACCTTGTTGAAGCGTTGTCATATTTGGCAACACTCAAAAGTTTTAGAGGTGTGCCCACAGACGTGATGATCAAAACCGGCGAGAACACCGCAATTGTTCGTGCAATAATCATTCACTCAGATGGCCGCGAGGTTTTGATAGAGGCCGAGCTCAGTCGAACCGGCCGCAGCAAGATATTGGTGAACAAGCAAAAACTTGCCAAAACACGCGACTTATTGGGTGTTGTGCGCACCACCGTGTTTTCACCCCAAGACTTAGACCTTGTTCAAGATTCCCCGTCGGTGCGCAGAGAATTTATTGATGATGCATTGGTTGCCGTCTGGACCAAAAATGACGCATTGTGCAGTGAGGTCGAACGAGTACTCAAGCAGCGCAACGCATTACTCAAACAGTCGAATGGACGTTTGACCCCCGACATCGCAACGACACTCGATGTGTGGGATGAAAAGTTGGTGTTGCACGGCACCCAGCTTGGCGACATGCGAGCACGCTTGCTTGAACTGTTGTTGCCTCAGACACAAGACGCCTATATCGAACTCGCCGAACTTTCCCAAGCGCAAGCACCAATACATATGTTGTATGCACCGCAGTGGCGAACCGACGGGCTTGCGCCAAGCTTGCGTCATTCTCGAGACAACGACATACGTCGGGGTTCGAGCACGGTTGGCCCACACCGCGACGACATCGAGTTGTCAATCAATAACTTGCCGGCTCGAACGCACGCTTCTCAGGGCGAGCAACGAACACTCGCACTCGCGCTTCGTTTGGCCGTGCATCGACTAGTGACAGCCGAAGTCGGGAGTCCACCAGTGCTTATTTTGGATGACGTTTTGTCGGAATTAGACCCACATCGAAGCGCGGCCCTATTGCGCCACTTCCCGCAAGGCCAAGTGCTGATTACCTCTGCTGGAGTTTTACCCCAAACTGCACATCCGGACACTCTCGTACACATTGCAGGCGGAACCATCCGTGAAGCCTGAGCCCGAGAGTGAAAACATGAGCGAAAATAACAGCAATTCTCTGGCGAGTGCGCTCGACGCTTTATTGGATCGTCTTGGTGCCGACACAACATCGGCGATCAGTGGAGTATTCGGTGAATGGGCACAAATAGTTGGCGAACAAGTTGCCCAACACGTCACTCCGATCAAACTCGAACGCGGCAAACTGATTGTCGAAGTTGACGACCCATCGTGGGCGACTCAAATGCGATTTCTCGAACCGCAACTCATAGAGAAAATACATGTCGCAACATCCAGCACAATTAATGCCATCGAAGTACGAGTAAAACGCAATCCTCGCAACAGGTAATTGGTAGACTTCTCTGTGTTATTTATGTCGCTCATTTCGCTTAAAAATCCCCTTCGGGGCCCAACTTTTCGGGGTCAATAATGGCAACTGCCAAAGCCAATAAATCGTCCACTGCAGGCTCTGCGACATACGGCGCAAAAGACATTCAAGTACTCGAAGGGCTCGATCCGGTTCGCAAACGCCCAGGTATGTACATCGGATCTACGGGTCTCGCAGGCTTGCACCACCTGATCTGGGAAGTGGTTGACAACGCCGTAGACGAAGCCATGGCTGGCTATTGCACCAAGGTGATTATCACTTTGCAAGCCGATGGATCTTGTTCAGTAACCGACAACGGTCGTGGTATTCCAGTTGATCCATATCCATCTGGCCCACACAAAGGAAAGAGCGCACTCGAAGTGGTGCTCACCGTGTTGCACGCCGGCGGCAAGTTTGGTGGCGATGGATACAAAGTGTCGGGCGGCCTCCACGGCGTAGGTGTGAGCGTTGTAAACGCGTTGTCCAAAAAACTCGTAGCCGAAGTCGACCGAGATGGTGTGCGATACCGACAAGAGTTTGTTGATGGCGGAACACCAAAAGGAAAGATTGCAAAAGTTGGTGCGTCACCAAACAAAACCGCAACCGGAACCACCATCACGTTTGTTCCAGACCCAACCATTTTTGCTGCAGAGGGCACCGAGTTTGTTGCGCGCACAGTTACCGAGCGTCTACAAACCATTGCATTTCTCAACCGTGATCTTGAAGTGGTGTTTGTTGACGAGCGAGCAGAGAGAAAACAAAAAGTCACCTACCAATACAAAGGTGGCATTGTCGATTTCGTGAAGCATCTCAATGCATCACGCGAAGCGCTCTTCAACAAGGTTGCCAATTACGAAGCGAGTGAAGCCGATCAAACACTTGACATTGCTTTGCAGTGGAATACGGGTTATTACGAAGGCATCTATGGGTATGCCAACGGTATTTCAACCGTTGAGGGCGGCATGCATGTTGAAGGCTTTAAGACAGCATTGACCTCGGTGCTCAACAAATACGCGCGTGCCAGCGGCATCTTAAAAGAAAAAGAAGAAAACCTCTTGGGCGAAGACATTCGTGAGGGCCTCACTGCCATCGTCGCTGTAAAACTTCGCGAGCCACAGTTTGAAGGTCAAACCAAAGCAAAACTCGGCAACGTTTCAATTCGTTCATTTGTTCAAAAAGAAACAAACGCCAAACTCGAAGAGTGGTTGCAAGAAAACCCAACCGAAGCCAACCGCATTGTTAAAAAAGCGGTCAGCGCAGCACAAGCTCGTTTAGCAGCAAAAAATGCCCGCAATGCAGTGCGCCGCAAGACCGCACTTGCAGGCGCGGGCATGCCCGACAAGTTGAAAGACTGCTCGAGCACCGATGCAAGCGAAACCGAGTTGTTCATTGTTGAAGGCGACTCGGCAGGCGGAACCGCGGTTGACGCGCGTGACCCACGCACCCAAGCAATTTTGCCAATTCGCGGCAAGATTCTCAACGTTGAACGCGCGCGCATGGACAAGATGTTGAAGAACACCGAAATCCAAACCCTGATCACCGCAATCGGTGGAGGCATTGGCAACGACGAATTCAATAGCGAAAAGGCCCGCTACCACAAAGTTGTGATCTTGGCAGACGCCGATGTTGACGGCAGCCACATTCGCACTCTGCTCCTCACATTTTTCTATCGCCAAATGAAACCAATGGTTGAAGCCGGCTTCATCTACATCGCACAACCACCATTGTTTTCAACCGAAATTGGCAAGAGCAAGATTTACCTCAAAGATGATGCGGCAAAAGAAAAGTTCTTGCGCGAAAACCCAAATCACAAAAAAGAATTTCAGCGCTTGAAGGGTCTTGGAGAGATGGACTGGCAAGAGTTGCGGTCTACAACCATGCACGCCGAC
>QYPH01000078.1 GCA_007279905.1 Actinomycetota bacterium
GCACTGATGCCCGTCTCTACAAGTGTTGTCGTTGTGGTCGGTGCGACCGTTGTTGGCGGAATGCTCTGCGCCTTGGACGAGGTTCCACAGGCTGTCAATGTGCAGAGCAGACTTACTAGGAGAAGTGCCGTGAGAATGTTGTTTTTCTTCATAAGAGTGAAATTGGTAATTCAAACCAAATCGTCAGACTGTATTTTGTGCCATTCGTTATCGGTGTGCTGCTATGCGGGTGTGTAACCAAACTCGGCCACACCAAGAGTGAACCAACTGGTAATTGTGCATTTGTAAAGTTTTGCCGAGGAAAGTCCAGCAAAGCACCAGTGTAACTGTCGTTGAGTTTGACACTGGCTGATACTTGCGCCACATCGTGATGTTGCCGCAATTCTTCCTGCCCGCCCTTTTCATATTTAATGATGAATGCATCATTGATTCCGTGGTAGTCAATCAGTGGCCAGTGTTGTTGTAGTTGAGGCCAGATGCGCAAACCCATGTCGTCTTGCACTGCCTCAAACAATCGAGGGCTAATTATTGCGAGCGAAATCTCGTGCCCTGGCACGGGGTCGCCGGGTTGAGCCGAAAAACCGCCGGCTGCTTCAGCGGCCCTCATGAGCGCAGAACAGAACTGCGGCGTCCAACATGACATCGCAAACATTTCGTCGGCAACCTTGGTGATCGGCGCACTCGGATCAACCGCATCGACATATCCAAGAATCCGCTCTAAGTCATCCACCCATCTATCGTGACACGCGCAACCCCGTCCGATGATGAACCTCCGAATAAATTGCGCCAACTCAGGCTGCAGGGCACACTTGGTAGGCTTAAAACCTATGGGGCCATTGACCAAAGAAATCCCCGAGATTGACCTGCGCTCAATTTGGGACATTGTCCGGATGCGTGGATGGATCATCCCCCTTTGCGTAGTTATCGGCATCGGCTTGATGTATGCCCAGGAGAGCAACTTACAGACAGCCCCTAGTTCCGTTCTTGTAGAAAAAACATATGAGCCTCGCGACGAAACATCAACACTCTCGATTTACGGAATTGACCCTGCATCGATAAAAGAATTTCCTACTTTTCAAAATCAACTCGAGACCGTAATTGCGGAAACTCCAGCAATCATTGCTAATGAACTCGATATATCAGTCTCGATGACTATCACTCGATCTGATCCTCAGACCTCCTTAACTCATATCGCAACAGATAAATATGGCAAACAGCAACTCACGATGTTGAATGTTGGACAACCAAATTACATTCTCTCCTGTCAGGCCTCACAGGAAGAAGATTGCAATCAGGTAATTGAGATCTATGTGAAGCGCATCTCAAGTGCTCGAGCGGCTGCTATTCAGCGTGGCATTCAGGCACTTGCTGACCAAATTCAATCTGTGTCCAAACAAACCACTGGTGATATTTCGCAATTACAGCTGCAACAGACAGCGCTCAGTACCGTGCTGAGTTCAACGACTGGAGAGATGGGGTTTGTAAACGAACGAGTTGAAGCCAGAAGCGGAACTGTGTCGACAGTAAAAGCTTCAACATTTTTGTTTGGTGGAGTTTTCGGATTAGTTCTAGCGCTTCTCATCATTCTTCAACTCACCATCGTGGATGACGAAGTTCGTAATGAGCGAATATTGCGTAGAAGGTCTGACTTACCTGTGTTTCTCGGCGAAATTTCCAAGTTAAACCAAGATGCTGATGTCACTCACTTTGTTGCAGCACTTATTGCCCAAATACCAACTGCGGGTAACTCGGTTGTGTTCATTCCGACACTTAATGGTCAGACTGTTTCTGGACTTGTTGGTCTTTGTTCCCAGCACATCACAAATAGCCAAATCACGTTTGAAGAGAGTGTGCATATCGACGAGATGACCGTTGATCAGTTATCAGCTCAGAGCAAGACCTATGTCCTCGTTGTTGAGAAAAATCACAGCACCATCCATAATGTCAAGCGAAGTTCCCAAGTGCTCTCGCGTTCCAATAATCGCATTCTTGGCCTAGTCCTCGTTTCTTCATCCATCTAACTTGCAGAGACTCAGATGACACTTCGTGATCTCAAGGTGTCTCAGGTGTTATTACGAATGGCCAGATCTAATTCCTTTTATCCGATTAGTTCGGTAATTCAATTTGTGCTTGACACAATCACTTTGTCAATTACCGCAATGGTTGCTAGCTATTGCAGATTTGTATATCAAGGTCATTTTGACCCAATTGGCGCCACAAAGGACACGGTCTTTCGGGTCATCCCAGTCGTTTTCTTAATCCAAGCAATTGTTGGTTATACCGTAGGTATTTATCGGCGAAAGTGGCGATACGGAAGTTTTGATGAGATTGCTGGTCTACTCAAGACAACCACTATTTCTGTGGCCATACTTTTATTCCTGCGCTTGTTTGACAAATCGCCAAATCCCTATCCGCGAAGTGTGATCGTCATTGGAGGATTTGCCGGCGTTTTCCTCATGGCCGCCAATCGTTATATGTGGCGCCTGATTCGTGAGCAACTTCGTCGTCCAAATGAATTAACCGCTACCAAAATATTGGTGTACGGCGCTGGTGAAGGTGGCATCCAGATCGTCAATACATTACTTCGCAATCCGTCTTCTCCTTATTTGCCCGTTGGTTTTCTTGATGACAACCCTCTCACTCATCGTCTGAGTATTTCGGGCGTACCTGTCATTGGGGGTCGCGACAGCATTGATGCCGCGAAGCAGAAAACTGGGGCAACTGCATTACTCATTGCAATTCCTTCGGCTGACTCTGCGCTCATCAATGACATCAGTTCAACAGCTCAAAAACTTGGCCTTGACGTCAAAATTGTGCCTCCATTACAGAATCTTTTTGAACGGCCACTCGATCAGAGCGATATTCGAGATCTCACAGAAGAAGACCTGTTAGGTCGTCGAACAATTCACACGAACTTGCAACAGATTTCCGATTACCTCGTAAATCGCAAAGTTCTTGTTACCGGAGCCGGTGGCAGTATCGGAAGTGAATTATGCCGACAGCTTGCACGATTTAATCCAGCCGAACTGATCATGCTTGACCGCGATGAAAGTGCGCTGCATGAAGTACAGCTTTCAATTCATGGGCGAGCGCTGCTCGACACCCCCCAGACGGTGCTCGCAGACTTGCGTGACTCGGCAACTATTGAACAAATATTCCTCACTCGCAGACCAGATGTCGTATTTCATGCGGCAGCATTGAAACATCTGCCCTTGCTGGAGCGCTACCCGCGAGAGGCGTATCAGACCAATGTCCTCGGAACAGCAACACTCCTGAAGGCTGCCGAGAAAACCGGTGTTCAGGTATTTGTAAACATTTCTACCGACAAGGCTGCTAATCCAATCAGTATTTTGGGGTATTCAAAACGCATCGCCGAACAACTTACGTCTCATTTTGGATCAACAGCCAAAGTCGGTAAATATATTTCTGTCCGGTTTGGAAATGTATTGGGCTCACGAGGCAGTGTGTTGACGTCATTCCGAGATCAAATAGAAAAAGGTGGTCCGGTCACTGTCACGCACAAGGGTGTCACTCGATATTTTATGACGATTTCTGAAGCCGTGCAGCTGGTAATCCAGGCAGGAGCGATTGGGTCAAACGGCGAAGTGTTGGTACTTGATATGGGAACGCCAGTAAGTATTTATGATGTTGCAACACAGCTTGTTCGCAACTCAAAAAAACCTGTTGCTATCGAGATAGTTGGGTTGCGGTCAGGCGAGAAAGTGCACGAGGAGTTGTTCGGCACGGGTGAAGTGGACACACGACCGCATCATCCGTTGATTTCACACGTTCCAGTTAAGCCCCTGAGCGACTTGACCCTTGAGGACAACCCCCAGGATGCTCGCGACTTTATGATTGGGATTGCTCAGCGTTTGTAACCGATAGAGCCTGAAACCGCTGCGACCAACAAGACCCAAAGGAAATGGTTTCCAATAATAAAACTCTCTTGTGTTGCAGTAGAGAGAATAAAAAACATAATTGCAAAATTCCATTGTCCCGCAGTCGTTGTTCTGACCAAATCTAAATTGCGGTAACCACTCCAGACAATTGTGCCGATGAACAGCGCGGCTGCCAGGACTCCTCCACCAAGCAAAATATCCATATACGAACTATGCGACCAATCTGATGCAGCAAAAGCCCACCATTTATCGCGAGTGAGAAAACTTTCAGTTCTCCACGCAGACATCCATCCCCATCCAAGCCATGGACGATCAAGGAAACCGGTCCAGCTAAACCTCCACATCCACAGCCGTCCATTGAAGTTGTAATTTTCGCCAAATAACCCGAGCACGATGCTCTGAAATCGGATTGCACACCAAGTGAGAAAGAGAATCAAGCCAACAAACAATGGATACAGACGACTCCTAACGAAATCGACTTCAATGATGGACCGCCGAGTCATTGATCTAGTAATTGTCCAGAAAACCCACACGCCGAAAAAGGCCAATGCACCACCTACCGAAGTATTAGATCTGGTAAGAAACACAATCACTGCACCAAACAAAGCAATGTCAATTAAAATTGCAATCAGAGTGATGGGTAATTTCTTTCCTCGACGCATGACCACAATCCATAGCAGCGCACTTGCGGCCAAGAAACTGACCATCGCAACCGGGGCAAGTGAATTGCGATTGAAATAAATGCCAACCCAATTGCCATTTTGGTCAACCGAGTTGCTCCAATTGTTTGCTATTGCATAGCGCGACCACAATAAGCCCGGCTGCATTGCAACCACAACAAGAATAAGTTGCTCGAGTAACGAAAAACTTCGTGCGAGATACACGCCAGTGAGAAACGTGACACAGAGTGTCGTGGCCTCGACAATGGTATGTTGCCCAAAAGTTGCCCATACGGTTGACAGCCACATCCAGCCACAAAACAATCCGAGCAAACCTACTGGCCCAAATACTGATGACCTCGGCACCCGTCGATATCCGAGCAGGATCAATGCTGGAATCTGGACCGCAATAAATGTCAGCAATTGCGCAGATGCTGCTCCATCTGTGGCCGCCAATGAACTTGCAAACCAGATGCTCAGC
>QYPH01000008.1 GCA_007279905.1 Actinomycetota bacterium
CTTCTTGCGCTTGAGCGATGGGTCGGCATCGCGGCGCACAGCCAACAACTCGAACGCACGCTCTGGCGTCACATATTCCAAACGGTCACCGCGAGTAAGGCTCGCATTTGTCTCGCCGTCAGTGACGTACACACCAAACTTGCCATCTTTGGCAACAACTTGTTTGCCACTCACCGGGTCGACACCAAACTCGCGCAACGGCGGCTTTGCTGGCCCACGTCGGCCATACACGCGCGGTTCTGCAAGCTTGGCCAGCGACTGCTCGAGTGTGAACGTAAACAACTCTTGTTCGGTGTCGAGCGTGCGGCTCTCTTTGCCTTTATTGATGTATGGGCCGTAGCGACCATTTTGGGCTGTAATGATCTCGCCATCTGCTGGATCGAAACCAACCGTGCGCGGCAACGACAACAACCTAAGAGCATCATCAATCGTGAGCGCCTCAATGGTCATGTCTTTAAACAACGAAACCATCTTCGCTTTTTCCATGCCTGGCGGAGGAGTGTCGAGTGTGCCCCACATGACATACGGGCCATACTTACCAGTTTTTTTGTAGACAGGCAGACCGTCTTTTTCGCCGATTGGTTCTTCAAACTTTGGTCGCGCCAAAATCTCGATCGCAGCTTCAACAGTCAACTCGTCTGGCGCCATGCTGTCTGGGATACCGGCGGTTTGCTCGCCACACCTTATATATGGCCCAAATTTGCCCGGACGGGCCTCGATCATGTCGCCGCTCACTGGGTGCAGGCCAACATGAAACGCGTTGAGCGTTGCAGCATCGATATTTTCGATGTTGTGCTCGACAAGCGGCTTGAGACCTGGCAATTCTTTGCCGTTGCCAAAATAAAACTCTGCAAGCCATGCATCGCGTACGCGCTTGCCTTCGGCAATCTCGTCCAACTCTTCTTCGACCGTTGCAGTGAATGTGTAGTCAACAAGCGTGGTGAAATAGTTGGTCATCAACTTGACCACAGCAAACGCAGTCCACGACGGAACAAGTGCCTGACCCTTCTTCCACACATAACCGCGATTAATGATGGTGCCGAGGATGGACGCATACGTTGACGGACGACCGATGCCAAGTTCTTCGAGTTTTTTGACCAACGTTGGTTCGGTAAAACGAGATGGTGGTGAGGTGTTGTGACCAAGCGCGTTGATGGTTTCGACTGCAACGCCGTCACCAACCTTAAGCACAGGCAACAAGGCTTCTTTTTCGTCGGCATCATCGGCCGACTCTTCAACAACTTCTTGGTATGCCTGTCGATAGCCAGCAAACGTAATTGTGGTGCCACTTGCAGAGAACTCACAATTGGCAGGGTTGGCGCCTGGCGTAGTTGCACCCAACCGCACCGTGAGTGTTGTGCCCAACGTGTCGTTCATTTGTGATGCAAGTGTGCGTTGCCAGATCAATCGGTAGAGCGCAAGTTCGTTGGCACGCAATTCGGGTGCGAGTTCGTCTGGGCTGCGCAACGGCAACGCCGGACGAATTGCTTCGTGGGCTTCTTGCGCATTCTTGACTTTTGATTTGTATTCGCGCGGCGTCGCAGACAAAAACTCGTCACCATACGTTGCTGCAACCGTGGTGCGCACTTCGTGCAGCGCTTCGGCACCGAGTGTTACTGCGTCAGTACGCATGTAGGTGATGTAACCAGCCTCATACAAACCCTGCGCAACTCGCATCACTTCGCTTGCAGTGATGCGCAACTTGTTGCCGCCCTCTTGTTGCAAGGTGCTCGTCATAAACGGCGCCTTTGGCGACTTGCGGTACGGCCTTTCTTCAACACTGCGCACCTCAAGCGATGCGCCCTGTAGGCCCGCCGAAAGCTCTTGGGCTCGTGCCTCATTAATGACGACTACTGCCTCTTTGGCAATTCCTTTTTCGTTGAAGTCTTTGCCTGTTGCGATGCGTATTCCATCAACCGATTGCAGCGTGGCAGTGAACTGTGGCGAAGTTGCAGTGACCGCTTCGAGATCCCAATATGCAGCCGAGATGTGAGCCATGCGTTCTTGTTCGCGCTCGACCACCAAACGAATAGATGGGCTTTGTACGCGACCTGCAGATAAACCGCGGTTGACTTTGCGCCACAATATTGGCGACACCGAATATCCGTATAAGCGATCGAGAATGCGCCTGGCCTCCGCTGCATCGACAAGTTTGTAATCGATGTCGCGCGGGTTAGCAATGGCCTCGTCGATAGCAGCCTTGGTGATTTCGTGAAACACCATGCGCTTGGTCTCAATATTTTTTGGCTTGAGATAATCAAGCAAGTGTGCGGCAATCGCCTCGCCCTCGCGGTCTTCGTCGGTTGCGAGATAGAGGGCACTGGCCGTCTTGAGAACGCTCTTCAATTCTTTAATAATCGTGGCACCGCGCTCGGTGAGTTCATACGTCGGTTTAAACCCATTGTCGACATCGACCGACAAGCCCTTGCTCGGTAGGTCGGCGATGTGGCCAACGGAAGCGCGTACGTCGAAACCATCACCAAGAAATTTGGCGATCGTTTTGGCCTTGGCGGGAGACTCGACTATGACGAGGGGCTTAGACATGACTTGTCATCGTTACGTTGTTTTGCACTGTCTTGTCAAGGCTATCCACGTAAAGCCAAATGCAGTAAGGGTTTAATTTCGCTAGCGTGTGGTCTTAGATGACTCATGACGCACATGAAGGTTTGGCAAAGGCCACCACTCGCGACGATGCGGCGAATGCTCGATCACTTGGTTGGAATGAGCGGCTTGCAACAGAGTTGATCGAAAAGAAATACGACATGACGTCGTTGCAACGCGGTCGAAGGCTCGGTCGAGTGAGCAGAATCGATCGCGGATGGAGCACAATTCTGACAAGTGGAGTGCACGACGCAGTCGATGGTGTCGAGCGCGTGCGCAACATCGGTGCCGACGTAGCAGTTGGTGATTGGGTCATTATTTCTGATGACATGGAGAAGATTGAACAGATCTTGTCGCGCAGTTCGGCACTTACTCGTCGTGCATCATCAGATACCGTGCGCGCGGAGTCGCACACTGTTGCAGCCAACATCGACACCGTGCTCGTGGTGCAAGCCGCATCACAAGACCCAAACTTGCGACGCATCGAACGAGAACTCGTGCTCGCGTTTGATAGTGGCGCACAACCAGTTTTGGTGTTTAACAAAATCGATGAAATGGATGCCGACGGATTGTCGCTGATGGTGCGTCGTGTGGAGCCCGTGCTGGCCGGCGTGCCGCTGCATTTTGCGAGCGCCAAAACTGGGGCCGGGCTCGATGGCTTGCGCGCCCATACGTATATATATGACAGTGCAAATATAAATGACAGCGCAAAGAGCGTTGCTAGTGCGCCGCAAACAATTGCATTATTGGGAGCCAGTGGCGTGGGCAAGTCGACGCTGATCAATGCACTCTCTGGTCATGACGGACAAGCAACTGGCGCAGTGCGCGAAGGAGACCAACGCGGACGCCACACCACAACGGCAGCCGAACTCGTGCGCCTTGTGAATGGTGGTTGGCTGATTGATACGCCAGGCTTGCGAGCAGTGAGTTTGTGGATGAGCAACCACGGGATCGAGCAAGCATTCAGTGATATTTTTACGTTGACAGAGTCGTGTAAGTTTCGTGATTGCAAACACGAAGACGAACCGAGTTGTGCTGTGCAAGCAGCGGTAGAACGTGGCGATGTGTCGCCCGAGAGACTCGCCAATATGAAGATGCTGGTGGCTGAAGAACTTGAACTCGAAGAACAACAAGCAGTGCACGAACGTGCCTACGATCGCAAGGGTGCGCGCAAGAAACCGAAAAACTAAACGCCAAAAACTACGTGAATTGAATAGTGACGGTGGCTCCGCCACCCGGAGTGTCAGACACTGACACAGTTGCGCCGTGATCGTCGGCAAATTGTTTGACAATCGCCAAACCAAGACCAGACCCAGGTAATGCACGAGTGGCAGTAGCGCGATAGAAGCGGTCAAACACCAATGGCTTGTCGGCATCGCTAATACCTGGCCCATGATCGACAACAGAGATTCGTTTGCCATTGACGATGACCTCGACTGGTTGAGCAGTTGGGCAAAACTTGAGCGCATTGTCGACCAAGTTGTTGAGCGCTCGCTCAAACTGACCAATGCGAACAGTTGCAACCTGTGGCGCATTGGCCACCACAGTGACAGTGCGTCCAGTGCGACGACTTGCCCGAGTAGCAACTTCGGTGGCCGCTTCGCCAAGATCAATAGCTGTTGGCTCTTCAACGAGCCGTTGGTCGCTAGCAAGTGCAGCAAGCTCGCTTGACAGAGAAGTAAGTTCGTCCACTTCGGCACGAATGTCGCGCAAGATCGCATTTCGTGTTGGTGTATCAAGTGTGTCGCGCTCGAGCAATTCGGAGTTGGCGCGCAACGAAGTCAGTGGCGTGCGCAGTTCGTGACTCGTGTCTTGCACAAGCTGTTTTTGTCGATCGCTACTCAGGCGTAATGCACTAAGCATGGTGTTGAAACTGTCGGCCAATTGCTCGACTTCACGGTCGCCATGAATATCGAGCGTGGTATCGAGTTGTTGTGTTAATGCAATGTGCTCGGCTGCGTTGGCAAGTTGCTGAATAGGTTTGGCCGTGCGCCTTGCCACCCACCAACCAGCTGCAGCAGCGACGAGAATGCCGAACAGGCCAATGCCAATCAGTCTTTGACGGATGCCAGACTTGGCGCGTTCGATATCGCTGATGTCTTTGGCAAGTTGTAATGCACCGCCGCGCACAAGTGGCACGGTGAGGATCCGGTACCGAACATCAGAAATAGTGACCGTAGATCGCGCAAGTCCTCCATTCGGATTATTGGCGATATTTAAGACTTGTTGAGTGATTGGTAAATCAACTTCTCCGAGTGCAATGAATATTGATCCGTTTGCATCGATCACTTGAGTGACGGTGTCAAATCGCATCGGCATCAACGCGTCTGTCAGCGGATTTTGCATCCGCATTCCATTGGGCGACGTCTGCCTATTTTCTAGTAAGGAAGATGCAATGACCTCGATTCGTGCATCAAGCGACTTGTCTACCTCATGAAGTAATTGTCGTGACACGATGGTGGAGACACCAACCGAAAGTGCAGTCACGACGACAAGTACAATCGCGCTCGTCGTGAGCAAAAGTCGCGTGCGCAAACTCATGATGGCTTGACCACATAGCCAACACCGCGGGCAGTGTGCAAGAGGCGAGACTCGCCGCCCTCTTCGAGTTTGCGACGCAGGTATCCAATGTAGACGTCGAGCGATTTGGAATTTGTTTCAAAGTTGAATCCCCAAATGTGCTCATACAAATACTCGCGGGTCAACACGATTCCACTTTGTTCGAGCAAGATGTGCAACAAATCAAATTCGGTCTTAGTGAGATCAATTTGGCGTTCGCCACGATGCACCTCGCGACGATTTGCATCCAACGTAAGGTCTTGCAATTGCAACACTGCTGTTGATTCGGTAGCAGGTGCATGGCGTCGAAGCAACGCTCGCACGCGTGCAAGTAACTCATCGACTGCGAATGGTTTGACAAGATAATCATCGGCACCGGCATCGAGGCCAGCAACACGGTCGCCAACTTCGTGACGAGCGGTGAGTAACAAGATTGGAGTGCGATTGCCGCGGTGGCGCAATTCTTTGCACACTGACAGGCCGTCGAGAAATGGCATCATCACGTCGAGTACAGCGGCGTCTGGCGTCTTTATTAAAATGGTGTCGAGCGCAGCCTGGCCATCATTCACTGCGGTGACCGTGTAGCCCTCGAGTTCGAGCACTCGTTGCACCGCCTTGCGCACCGACGGATCATCTTCTGCAATAACGACAGAGAACTGTTGGTTGCTAGAAGACTTCATTGATTTGACGATACTTGTATAAAACCCTTGTAGAGAAAGGTCTTGAGTGTTCTTGATCAATTCTTACCCTGTCTTGATCTAATTCTTACTAACGCACCGCAAGATCAGTGCGTGTTCGGAACCCCCCGGCACACAACGAAAGGTATTGAACATGAATAAGCAACTCAGTAGCGTGATCGTTGGATCCGCAATAGTCGCAGCAATGGGCGTCATCGGGCTTGGAGTTATTGGTAATGCAAACGCACAATCAACCAAATCCGCCGCAACGAATGCATCGAGCATGTCGTTGTCCAGTGGAATGAGCGAAGGCACGCATGATCGCCTACCCGGCATGGGTGGTGGCATGGGTGGACATGGCCCCAGGAAGGATGTTGCCGGGATTGCTGCGATCTTGAATTTGTCGGAATCAGATTTGAAGTCACAAGTGCAAAGTGGCAAGACGCTTGCTCAGATTGCAACTGCTCAGGGTGTTGATGTGAAACTTGTTATCGACGCGATTGTTGCCAGTATGAAGTCTCATCTCGCTGATGCAGTGACATCTGGCAAACTGACACAAGCAGAGGCAGACACCAAGTTGGCTGACGTGACAACCAAAGTGACAGAGATGGTGAACACTGGTCATCCTGCGGGAGGCGAGGCAATGCATGGTCGCCTACCCGGCATGGGTGGCGGTATGAATCATGGACCAGGTGCTTTGGCCGACAACACAAACGCCTAACACTTGACCATATTTAGTCGACTACGGCCGACACTTGAGCACCTGCTTGAGTGTCGGCCGTTTTGTTTATATAGAGAACTTACAAACTAAAGCGTTGACGCATATGTTGATCGTCGATGACGAGCGCAAGGTCCGAGCCAAGCGTACGAGCACGAACGACTGCACCCAGAATGACGCCAACCCCTGTGTCGTCGAGTGCGGTTACTTGACACAAGTCGATGGCAATATCGCGTCCGGCATGGTCATCGACAAATTTGGTGAGCATGTCGGAGCATTCGGGCACTGTTGCCAAGTCGATTTCACCAGCAAAGACAAGAACTGATTGTAAGCCATCACGAATAATTGATGACGACAACTGCATGTCCATCACGCTACCC
>QYPH01000087.1 GCA_007279905.1 Actinomycetota bacterium
AACGCAGCACCCGTGTGTTCGCCCATTCCGCGCTTGATTGCGCGATCGATCGCATCATTGGTCATTTGTGCTGCTTTGGCCTTCAACACAATCGTTCGCAGCGATGCATTCGACGCTGGGTCGCCTCCGCCTTCCCTCGTGCTGACTTCGAGTTGACGCGCGAGTTTTGCAAACGTCTTACCCCGGGCTTTGTCGGCCTTGCCCTTTTTGTGTTTGATCGTTGCCCATTTGGAATGTCCGGACATCTCTATACCTCCCGCAAGAACAATGAATGAATACGACTATCGCTTGTCAGTTCTGGATGAAACGACGCCACCATAACCGAACCCTGGCGTGCCAGCACCACTTTGTCTTCGTAGGAGGACAGCACCTCAACATCTGAGCCAACGCGCACAACCTGTGGGGCACGAATAAACATTGCGTGGAAAGGGGTTTCGAGACCGGTGATCGTGAGGTCGGTTTCAAAGCTCTCCACCTGGCGACCATAGGCGTTGCGCTGCACATCAATGTCAATCGCCCCAAAAAAACACTGATCGGGTCGTCCGTCCGCAATGCTCTTTGCCAACAAAATCATGCCTGCACATGTTCCAAAAACGGGCATTGCATCATTGATTCGCTTCGCAATCGGATCAAACAATTGAGATGTGTTGAGCAGGTGCGACATGGTTGTTGACTCACCGCCTGGCATCACAAGCGCATCCACCAACTGCAAATCTTGAGGTGTTCGCACTTGCACCGTGTTGGCGCCGAGACTCTGCAACATCACTTCGTGCGCAACAAAAGCACCTTGCAATGCCAAGATCCCAACCCTGTTTTTCAGATCGCCACCATCATGACATCACACTCACAAGTATCGAGTTGACTACCAGCCGCGCTCGGCGTAACGCTCGTTGATCTGGTCCATGCCGATGCCTGTCATCGGTGCTCCAAGATTGCGACTCACTTTGGCCAAAATGTCGGCATCCATATAATGCAGTGTTGCCTCAACAATTGCCTTCGCTCTCGGCGAAGGGTCATCGCTCTTAAAAATTCCAGATCCGACGAACACCGACTGCGCACCCAGCTGCATCGCCAACGCGGCATCTGCTGGTGTGGCAATTCCGCCTGCACAAAACAGCGGCACTTGCAATAATCCGGTCTCGGCGATCTCTTGCACGAGCGGCAATGGCGCGCCCAACTTTTTGGCCCATTCAAACAACTCGGCGGAGTCGGCTTGAGTGATCTTGCGAATGTCTCCAATTATGTTGCGCAAGTGACGCACCGCCTCGACGACATTGCCCGTACCTGCTTCGCCTTTTGAACGAATGAGTGCAGCACCTTCGCTAATGCGACGCAATGCTTCACCCAGGTTTGTTGCACCGCACACGAACGGAGTATCAAATGCCAACTTGTCAATGTGATGTGTCTCGTCGGCAGGAGTCAACACTTCTGACTCGTCAATAAAGTCAACGCCGAGTGATTGCAAAATCTGTGCCTCGACAAAATGACCAATGCGAGCTTTTGCCATCACTGGGACAGAGACACTCGCCTGGATTGCAATAATCATTTCAGGGTCGCTCATGCGTGCAACACCGCCATCACGACGAATATCTGCAGGTACACGCTCGAGTGCCATCACCGCAACAGCACCCGCGTCTTCAGCAATCTTTGCTTGCTCAGAGTTGACCACGTCCATAATGACGCCGCCCTTGAGCATCTCGGCCAAACCTCGTTTGACCTGCATTGACCCTGTAGTGCGTGCAGAATTCTTTGTCATGTATCCCATCGTACCGAGATCACTGCCGACACAAACGGTCGAATAGTTGTGACAGTTTCTCTAGAGAAACTTGACGTCGTCTGGGTCTGTTCCGACTGGCACTACAGCAGTTTTGGCCGCACGAGCGACTTCAACAAACGTTTGACCGGGAGTGAGTTTGATCACTGCCCCACTCGAATCTTTGAGCAAGAACGGTGTCAAGCGATTGTTGCGCTCCCAGGTTCCCTCGATCAATGTGCCGTTGGTAAATACATACACTTTTCCGCCACCAAGAGTCTTTGACGTTGGGCTATAGCTGTTGGTGTATTCCACCTCCAACACAATCACGTTTGGAACCGCAAGTTGCACGTCAGCAGTATCCACATCGGGTGTGTTGTCTTGCAGCCGCAAAAACTCATTTGTCGTTGCATCCCAATTCCACTGCACTTTCACGCCGTCCATTGAAACTTTTACACCCGCAGTTGGAGTTGCTGTTGACGGAACAGCATCACTTGCGCTGCGATACGAAAACTGGGCTGGTGGCGCGGTCGAACCCTCAGGGCTCAGTGTCCACAACTTTGATGTCTCTGCAATCAAGTTGTGTGGTGCTGAGCGATCGCTGTCGCGGGCAAACCCACCGTCTTTGTTTGCAACGGTGTAACTCAAGTCAACGAGGTCTGATTTCTTGATCGCAGAAGAAACTTGCGCGTTGCCGCCACTCCACACAAACAATGGTTTGATAAGCGAACTCAACAAATTGATGTCTTGGAAGCGACCACTGCGAATTGGGCCAACAGGATCGGAACCTTCGCTTTGAAACACTGCTGCAAGACGAGTCAATTTTTCAACGTTCTCTTCAAAAATAATGTCGGCCTGATTGATGCCCATCTGTGGGCGTGCAGACGGATGGTTGTCGATTTTGACAACCATGGCTGGACGGTTAAGTGTCGACGGGTCGATGTTTGGCAAACCGGTGAGCGGGTTGACAACAACAGCAGGAACAGTTGTCTCGGTGACAGTTGTTGTTGTTTCAACGATCGAACTCTGAGTCGTGCTGGACGAACCACCACATGCACCCACGATCAATAATGAACCAACACACAACGAAACTCTCAATAACGACTTATTCGGGTACAGCCGAGTGTTCATGTTTAGATCTCTCTGAGCAGCGCAATTCTTTCTGCCAATGGGGGATGCGTATTGAAAAGTTTATGCCACATGCCCAGGCGACCTGCGTCATTCACGCCCGACATCGGTTGCTCTATCCACATATGGGCCGTTGCCATGCTGGCCGAATGAGTGACCGTGCTGTCGGCTTGAAGTTTTTCAAGCGCCGAGATGAGACCTGGCGGATACCTGGTCATTTTGCAGGCCGAGACATCAGCAAGAGTTTCGCGTCGACGACTGATCGAGGCCTGCATGATTCGGGCCAAGATTGGTGCGAGTATCAACAGCGCGATGCCCACAAACGCAAGCGGGTTTGTGCTGTCTCGACGATCATTGCCGCGACTCACTCGCCCACCATTCCACCACATCATCCGAAGAGTGATGTCTGTAACAAGCGCAATTGTGCCAACCAATGTGACTGCCAATGTGCTGACCAAAATGTCGTAGTTCTTGATGTGCGAGAGTTCGTGAGCAACAACGCCTTCCAACTCCACGCGGTTCATCTTTTCAAGCAATCCTGTCGTGACAGCGATTGCAGCATGCTTTGGGTTTCGCCCAGTCGCAAATGCGTTGGGCGCATCATCTCGAATAATGAATACGCGGGGCTTTGGCAAACCGCTTGCGATGCACAAGCCTTCAACCAAGTTGTGTAGGCGACGAAACTCAACAGGGTCGGCAGGTACGGCGCGACTCACTCTGAGCGCAACCGAATCAGATTTCCAGTACGAGCCAAACGCAAACACAGCCGAAAAGACAAGCGCGATGATCGTTCCTGTTGTGCCATTGCCAATCAACACGCCCACTGCCATACCGACGAGCACCGTGATGACAATAAAACCTGTGAGTAAAAAGAACGTACGCCTCTTATTTGACGCGATGAGGTCATTCATAGAACTGTTGTTGCCGATCTTGCTAGAACTTGACTTGCGGTGTTGTACGCGCTGCAGCCTCGGCCTCAAAAAACTCACGCTTGGCAAATTTGAAAGCACCAGCAATCAACGACCCAGGAAACTTCTGAATGGCCGTGTTGTACGACAGCACTGCATCGCCGTAAAACTGTCGGGCATACGCAATGCGGCTCTCGGTGTTTGAAAGTTCTTCTTGTAGCGAGACAAAGCCTTGGTTTGCTTTGAGGTCTGGATATGCCTCAGAGAGTGCAAACAACTGTCGCAGTGCCCCCGTGATGGCGGTGTCGGCAGTGGCTTGAGCAGATGGTGAAACCGACGCACTCATTGCCGAGTTGCGAGCCTGAATGACAGCGTCCAACGTGGCCTTCTCATGCGACGCATAGCCCTTGACGGTTTCGACCAAATTGGGGATGAGGTCGAGTCGTCGCTTCAATTGCACATCGATCTGCGACCACGCATTATCCACCTCGTTGCGACGGCGGATGAGCGAGTTGTACATCGTGATGAAGACCACCAGCAGCACTACAACTATGAGCAATATTACGAGAATGTCCATACGCTTCAGTCTACGCCAACACTGCGCGGCCTTGAGAAGTGTTGCTGACTCTAATTTGGGCTTCCTTGCGCGCGACGCAGAACGCGGTGTTCAAACATTGCCAGCAGTTTGTTTGGCCGAACCGAGATCTCGCTATTTTTTTCAGCGGCCAAGAGGCGCTGATATATCGCAACATACTCAACTGCTAAATGCTGCATCGAAAAATCATCTGCGCGCTTGAGACCAGCATCGACCAATTTCTTCGACAAAACCGGATCACCAACCAACCGGTTGATTGCGCTGGCCAATTGCTCTTCACTGCCCGGATCAACAAGGAGCGCATCCACTTCGTGCGTTGCAACGTTGCGATACCCGTCGATGTCAGTCGTCACAAGCGGTACACCAGCGGCCATTGCTTCCAAAAGAACGATGCCAAAAGACTCTCCTCGCAATGACGGCGCACAAAAAACAGTGCATCGTGAAAGTCTTTCAAGTTTGTCTGTTTCAGTTATCCGACCAAGCCAGACAATTCGGTGATCATGTTCGTGAAGTCTGTGCAGTTCATCTATGCCAACACCATCGGCAGCCACCCACAATGAAAAGTGTTGCGGCAAGTATTTCATTGCCCCAAGTAGAACTTCGAGGCCCTTACGAGGTTCGAAACGACCGCAGAAAAAAATTGTGGGTTGCTGCTCGCGATGCGCATCATGCGTGAAGTAACGAGAAGTTTCGATTCCGTTAAACAACACCTGATAGTCGCCGTCGAGGTACCGCGACGCAAGTTCTTTTGCAGCCTCCGACACAGCAACACGCACATCCAAATGGTTTGCGGCCCATCGCGCAGATTTGTTGAGTACTCGATACGGCGATGAGTCTCCGGCTGCATGAAAAGTGCCGACTGTTGGTGCTAGTCGCAACAACAACGAAGTCACTGTCGGTCCCGGGACTATCGGCTCGTGGAGGTGAATGACATCGAACGCTTCATCGTTGAGAGCCCGAATGGTGCGTAATGCAGCAGATGGATCGGGGGCAAGTTGTGCAACTGAACCATTGGCAGAAGTTGGAAGGCTTCGACCCAACGGAGTCACAAACGGTTCGGGAGGTGGGCCATCGCATGGCGCAAGAACTCGCACTTCATGTCCGATACGCCTGAGTTCGCGAGCAAGCCCCATGACTTGGGCCTGAACTCCGCCTGGAACCGACACGCTATAGGGACTCACCATTGCAACCCGCAACATGTTCACGCCGTATACGGTAGACCGTCAAGAAGCATTTCAAACGAAAGCAAATCAAATCATGACGCAATTTCTCACAAACTCCTATTCCACCCCCGCAGTTTCCATAGTGGCGTCGCCGACGAAACGAAACACCATTTTGGAATTGGCACAACAAGCCGAGCAACTTGGCTTCGCCGGACTTGCGTGTCCGAGTTTGGGCGGAACCATGGCACTGTGCACATCGCTCGCCCACTCCACGAACACCATTCATTTTTGGACATCGATTCAGCCGATGTATTACAGCCACCCCGTTGAGACCGCAAACACGGCAGCGCACATTCACGAAATATCTGGAGGTCGATTTGGGCTCGGTATCGGTGTAAGCCATGGACCAGTTGTAGAGCGTTTAGGTGTTGAAACCGGAAAGCCGCTGAGCGATATCACCAACTATGTTGCAGCGATGCGCGCCAACGAGCGCTTCTCTGGAGCACTTCCACCAATTTATTTGGCAACACTGCGCGACAAGATGCTTGCACTTTCGCACCAGATTTCCGAGGGTGCAATCTGGGCAAATGCCTCGTTGCGCGACATCAAACGACAAGTCGCTTCCATCCCCGCCGATAAACAATCATCATTCTTTATGTCGAACATGGTTCCAACGATCATCACCGATGACATCAAGGAAGCATTTGCGCTGCACCGCAAAACATTGACTGGCTATGTTTCGCTACCCAACTACCGCAATTACTGGCGCACTGCAGGCTATGTCGACGAGATGAATGCAATCGAGACGGTTTTGGCTTCGACACCCAAAGAGTTGATGGCCGAAACATTGCAAGCAACCATGAGCGATGAATGGTTGCAAGACTGCACGATCTCTGGCAACAAGACACAAGTGCGCGAGCAATTTGCGGCTTGGGCCGATTCTGGCGTACTTCCAATTGCCGTGATGTCTTCTACTTCTGGCGGACAAGCAAAAGCCATTAACGAATTGTTTGGCCTTTTTAACTAGGTCTTTTTAACTAGGTCTTTTTAGCTCAGCAAGTTCTACGAGTAAGCCTTTGACTAACTGCTCGATTTCGTCACGAATTGGTCGTACGGCCTCGACTCCCTTTCCTGCAGGATCGCTCAGTGGCCAATCGACATACTTCTTGCCTGGGATAAACGGACACGCATCGCCGCACCCCATCGTGACCACAACGTCGACAGCATGCAGCATTTCCATCGTCCAGATCTGTGGTTGAGCCGATGCAATATCGATACCAACTTCCAACATCGCCTCTACAGCCGAGGGATTAATAGAGTTTGATGGCTCAGATCCGGCGGAATAGACGTTGACAACTCCTGCACCAAGGTGACGCATAAAGCCGGCAGCCATTTGCGAACGACCAGCGTTATGAATACAGAGAAAGAGAACGTCTTTCAATAGCGATCTCAGCTTTTCGACTCTGGTGATGATTGAAACACAAACTGAATCAATGCAATTGCAATGATGGCCCCGATCACTTGCATCACAATAAACATCGGCACAGACTCTGGTGCAATACCGGCGAATGTGTCGCTCAAGCTACGAGCAACAGTGACTGCTGGATTTGCCAACGATGTAGACGAAGTAAAAAAATATGCGCCAGTGATCCACGCGGCAACAGTGAACGGCACCAGATTTGAACGCTTGGCTCGAATGGTTCCATAGATCACAAGTAGCAGACCAACTGTTGCCACCACTTCCGAAAACAAAATTCCTGATCCCGACCGAATTTTGTGTGAGATATTAATTGCATCAAGATCAAACATCAGGTTGGCAACAATTGCACCAAAGCATCCACCGACTGTTTGCGCAAGCGCATACCAAAGAGTGTCCTTGACGGTTGCTTCACCCGTAAAAATTCCGACAATGCCTACAACCGGATTGAATGATGCACCCGATACAGGTGCAAAGATCAAGATCAGTGCAACGAGTGCACCACCAGTGGCAATTGCATTACACAAGAGTTGCAAAGCAACAATATCGGTCATTCGCTCTGCCATGATGCCCGAGCCGATTACCGCCACTATCAACAATCCTGTACCGATCGCTTCAGCCGCTAGGCGGCGCGTCATCGAAATTTTCACATCTGTCGCCACTAACAACACTTCTGATCGGCAGTTGCGAAAAAGGTAGGAGCATCGGCCAACACCGTGTAGTACTCCCACGGAGCTCCGTCCGGACTGCTCATCCACACTTTGTCCTGCACGGCATAACAACACGTTGTGTCTTTTTCGACAGACTCAACAAGACCAAGTTGCTCAAATCTTTCAATAGAACTCTCGACTTGAGCGGTCGTCTCGAGTTCGACTCCGAGATGGTTGAGATGCTGGTACTCGGTCTTTGCATCTCGTGGTGTTTCAATCAATACCAATTTGAGTGGCGGATCGACGATGGCGAAATTGGCATAGCCTTCGCGAACCTTTGCTGGTGTTGCGTTAAACATCTTTGAATAAAACTCAATTGCTTCAGCCAAGTTTGAAACATTGAGTGCTAGTTGAACTCGTGACATGACCATCTCCATTTTCTTTGTTGTAGGTTCTGTTGCTTTTTGTGCTATATTGATAGTTATCAATATATCACAGACTTCCGAGAAATGCTGCTCACCAGTCACACAGGCAGTTCTGTCTACCCACAATGCAGTCGACCTCGCTCATGGCTTTGCCGCGCTTGCAGACCCAGTGCGACTCAAGCTTTTTAGTCTCATTGCAGCTTCTGTCGATGCCGAAACATGTGCCTGCTCGCTCGTCAAACCGACAGGTCGCTCGCAGCCAACTGTCAGTCATCACCTCAAAGTGTTGCGAGAAGCTGGTTTGATTACCGGCACAAAGCGTGGCACATGGATTTGGTATCGCGTCAACCGTGATCGGTTGCATGTTTTACAAGATGTGCTCGGCTAACTAAACGTTGCCTCGACTAAATCCGGGGTCGCTCGGCCAATTTGGTTGAAACAAGTGCCACTGCTCTGGTGCTCGTCGAATGAGATTCTCGATCTCAAGCATCAAGAGTTGAGTGATTCGCGAAACATCATCTCGCAACGATCCTTGTCGCTCGACAGGTATTGCCGGACGCACGATAATTGTGTGACCGTCCACTTCTGGTGTAAAGAAGGTTGCCATTGGTAAGAGTGCTGCTCCCGTGCGAAGCGCAAAAAATGCTGGGCCTGCGGGCACCGTTGTTGTTTCTCCAAAGAACTCCACCTCGACACCAGTACGTTTGCCATCTTTTGGAATATCACGATCACACAGCAGTGACACAACATCATTAGAGCGCAATGCTCGAGCAACCGCTGTACCTGCATTGTCGTCGAGAGCAATGACATTGACCCCATAACGCGAGCGTAAGTCAACAAACCATTCGAACAGTTGCGTGTTTTCAAGACGCTCAACAACCGCGGTCAATTGGAATCCTTGATCAATCAGCCAGCGTCCCGACCATTCCCAACCACCCATGTGCGGCAAAGCAAGAATTGTTCCCTTGCCTTGCGCCGCAGAATGCTCAATATGTTCGAACCCCTCAACGCGATGACCTGCAGAAATTTGCTGATGTGACAAAGAAGGAAGTCGAAAAGTCTCGAGGTAGTAGCGCATGTAACTCTGAAATGCATGTTGCGTTGCTCGGTTGAGTGCTGAGCCTTTAAGACTTGGGTCGACGCGTTGCAAGTGTCGCTTCACCATTGACCGATTTTCGCTCATCAGTATGGAGAGTGATCCACCAACTGCAAACGATGCACCTGCCAAAATCGGAGCGGGTGTGACACGAGCCAACGACGATGCACATTTGTAACCGACAACTACAATTTCGCCAGGCTGAAATTTTTTCAAGTACGCCATGTAGGTTTTTGGAATCTATTCGCAGTATTTGGGTCGATAAGCCAGTACTTATGGCAAGCGGCGACGACGTTGAAATCGTTCGCGATAATCTTCACGACGAACTCGACGAGATGCGCGACGCGAGCGACGAACTTCTTGCTTTTGAGCAGTGATTGGCGCAACCGCTGCCTGTCGCCACACTTTTGCAAAGCGCTGTACTGCCGTCATCACAGTCAGAGCGAGCATCAGCCACATCACCCACCACAACAACGATCCAAACAACAAACCAGCACACAACACGATGATGCGCTCTGCTCGTTCCATGAGCCCACCCTTGGCGTTGAGACCAAGCGACTCGGCTTTGGCTCGCTGATATGAAATCAAGGATGAAACCGCCATGACGGCAAAAGGCAAAACGGCTGCCGTAGCACCGCGGGTGTCGGCCAAATACCACGCCACCCCACCGAGCAAGAACGAATCGCTCACTCTGTCAATCACCGAATCAAAAAACGCACCGCGCTGGCTTGCCGAATTTGAAGCTTTGGCTAAAGCACCATCAAACATGTCGGGTAGTGCAGACAAAATCACCAACGCGAGCCCAAGAGACAATGAGCCAAGCCCAATGGCAATAGCAGCGCAAATTGCAATCAGCAGCCCGAGGATGGTGATGTGATCGGGAGACAACCCTGTGCGCAACAATGCCTTGCCAACTGGTCGTACGACGCGCTCGATCTCCACGCGAAATCGACCGTCAAACATGACTCCGAGCCTACTTGTCGGGGTTGGCTTCTACCAGACACTCAATAATTCGAGCATCTACTGCATCAACCAACACGAGACCCCGCTGCAGTGGGGGTTGTTCAGCGCTGTAGCAAAAGACGCGCCAAGTTGGGCGGCTTCGAAAGCCTCGCCACACCTGCTGTGCAGATGAATGCCCCACAGCAAAGTTGACTGCACGACTCGCAAATACAAGCGCAGTTTTTTCATCAACAGTCATTTTCCACGACGAACTGAGTACAAATAATCCGAATACACAAAGACCGATCGCTACGAACAACATTCCGTCGTTGACAAGACCGCTCTCACCAAGCGATGATCCGCGCGATTGCGACACAAGCCACAGAACAAAGCACGCTGCTGAGATACCGAGATAAATAAAACCGGGAATGCGACGGCGATGATTGTCGGGAAATTGATATGGCCCCACGAATGCAGAGATGTCTAGATCATCGGGTAATGCATCTCGTATTTCATTGCTGGACATTTTGTCTTTTCCTTTGCTGGTTCGAATGATGTTTTGCGGATTATGCCGAAAGCAATTTCCATGCGGCTCGCACGCGTGCTGCTGTGACGTCCAAAGCCTCTGGCAAAATCTTGGTGTTTGCAATTGCAACCATAAAGTTGGTGTCACCACCCCACCGTGGAACTATATGAACATGTAGGTGCTGGGCAATACTTCCACCAGCCGATGCCCCCATGTTGATCCCGACATTGATTCCCTGTGGTCTGTATTCGGCTTTGAGCACACGAACACCAAACGTCACAGTCGACCAGATTTCGTTGTGTTCCTCTGAAGTGAGTTGCTCAAGTTCTGCAACCTCCCGATAGGGCAACACCAAGAGGTGACCTGGCGAATAGGGAAACGCGTTGAGGATGACGAACGAATGCACACCACGATGAACGATATGCGAATCTTCGTCCCGCATATCCGACTCAAGAATTTCTGTAAACACCGACTTGCCCGTATCGCTTCGCTTTACATCACCCTGTACGTATTGCGCACGCCAGCCGTTCCACAGACGTTCAAGACGCATGCTTAGTGTGTTGCTTTCGTCGAGGAATCTGCGGTTTCATCTTGCAACTGTTTTACAAAGTCATCAAATTTGACATCTCGCACTACTTCCCCACCGCGAGGATTAACTCCGACTGTTTGATTCGCAACGTCGTCATCACCGACAACCAATACGTATGGAATGCGCTCTAACTTCGCAGATCGAATTCGTTTGCCCAACTGCTCGTCGGCAACGCTTGTATCAACCCTAAAACCGGCCTGTGCAAGTTGAGCAATAAGTTTCGTCGCGTACGGCTCGTGTCCACTTGTCACTGGCAGAACTCGCACTTGTACTGGGGCGAGCCAGGTTGGAAATGCGCCACCGTAGTGCTCGAGGAGCACTCCAAAAAAGCGTTCAACCGAACCGAACAGCGCTCGGTGCAACATGATCGGTTGGTGGCGACCATTGTCCGAACCGATGTACTCCAACTTAAAAGCCGCGGGCAAATTGAAATCGGCTTGAATTGTGCTCAACTGCCACTTGCGACCAATTGCGTCACGAACATCGATATCAATCTTTGGTCCGTAAAAGGCCGCATCACCCTCTTTGACCGAGTAGTCAACGCCATGGCGATGCAGTGCTTCGCGCAATGCAGAAGTGGCTTTGTCCCAGATTTCATCGCTACCCACCGATTTTTCTGGGTCGCGAGTTGACAACTTAAACTCGAAGTCTTCGAAGCCAAACTTGCGCAGCACAGAGATCACAAAATCGAGCAATGATGTGATCTCGTCTGCCATCTGATCTTCTGTGCAAAAGATGTGGCTGTCATCTTGGGTGAAGCCGCGAATACGCAACAGACCGTGCAATGTGCCAGCGCGTTCGTAGCGATACACAGTGCCAAGCTCGAATAAACGCAAAGGCAATTCGCGGTAACTGCGTTGTCGATCGCGATAGATCAAACAATGCATCGGACAGTTCATCGGCTTCGGGTAGTAGGTGCCGTTGTCCATCTCCATTGGTGGATACATGCCGTCTTTGTAAAAGTGCAAGTGGCCTGAAGTTTCAAACAATTCTGCATTGGCTAAGTGTGGAGTAAACACAAATTGGTAGCCGCCATTTTGGTGACGGTGTCTGCTGTAGTCCTCCATTAATTTGCGAACGATTCCACCCTTTGGATGCCACACCGCAAGTCCGCCACCAATCTCAGAAGGAAACGACAGCAGATCCATTTCGACTGCAAGCCGACGATGATCGCGCTTCTCGGCTTCTGCAAGTCGGGTGATGTGCTCGTCAAGCGCAGACTTTGACTCCCATGCGGTTCCATAGATGCGTTGCAGCATCGGACCCTTTTCATTACCCCGCCAATAGGCGCCGGCAACTTTCATCAATGCAAAATGACCGAGCCTGCCAGTTGTTGGCACGTGTGGGCCGCGACACAAGTCAACGAACGAATCGGTATTGCGATACACGCTCACGACATCGCCGCCAAGCACCTCAGAATCATCAGTGCCATCGGCTGAACCGCTAGTAACGCGTGTAATTATTTCGCACTTGTAGGGCTGATCTGCAAACAGATCGAGTGCGCCTTTTGCCGACATTTCCGAGCGAGTGAAGGCTTGATTGGCCTTGATGATTTCGCGCATCTTTCCGTCGATCGCAGCGAGATCGGAATCGCTAAAAGTTTTGCCGCCTGGCAATTCGAAGTCGTAATAGAAACCATCTTCAATTGCTGGTCCAATCGTGAATTTTGCACCTTCGAACAACTGCACGACCGCTTGAGCCATCACATGGGCTGTCGAGTGCCGCAAGACGTGTCGTCCGGCTTCGCTTTCGGCAGTGATGATTGAAACACGCGCACCAGCACTGAGCGCAACGGTGAGGTCGGTTTCAACACCGTCGACCACTGCAGCGACCGCAGCTTTTGCCAACCTGGAGCCAATCCCCTGAGCCAAATCGAGAGATGTTGACCCGTGCGGCAACGATTTTCGAGTTCCGTCTGGAAGGCTGACTTCAAAAGTTTCTACTGCACTCATAGTGCCTTGCAGTCTAGGTTCGAAAGGCTCACGAGATCGTCTCAATTAACGCTTGAGCTCAATTCCCAAAAGGCGGGCAGCATCTGTCACATTGACTCCGGTTTTTGCAGCCTTGTCGATGTGTGCAATCGCGCGCGGTGTATCGAGATCGTCATCAAGAGCGTCGCGGACTTGATTCAGCAATTGGCCATCATCGTTCTTCGTTCCAGTGCCCCAATTTGCAAGCCTGTCAACGTTGCGAGCAAACATTTGCGCATCCCATTCCCATTCGAAACGGTAATGATGCTCGATGAGGCCAAGGCGAATGACTCGCGGATCAAATTGTGTGCGAAGTTTGTCGACAAACACCAAGTTTCCTCGGCTCTTCGACATCTTGTGTCCGTCCATCGACACCATCGCCACATGCATCCAATGCTTCACAAACACTTCGCCAGTTGCGGCTTCGGACTGGGCTCGCTCACACTCGTGATGCGGAAAAATCAAATCACTTCCACCGCCATGCAAATCGATCGTGGTTCCCAATTCGCGCAATGCAAGCGCCGAGCATTCGATATGCCAACCAGGCCGACCGGCGCCCCACATCGTGTCCCATGATGGTTCGTCTGCAGCCGACGGATGCCACAACACAAAGTCGAGTGGGTGCCGCTTGTGCGGGTCTTCGATGTTTCCGCCACGTTCGCGAGCAAGCGCAATCATCGTCTCATTGGAATAATGCGAAATCTCTCCAAATGTTGGTGACTTTGTGACATCAAAATACACAGAGCCACCAGACTGATATGCAAATCCTTTATCGATTACCAAGCCGATGAAACCTCGAATGTCAGAGATTGCCGACGAAGCACGCGGAGTCGAATACATCGGCAATACTTCAAGCGCTTCCATGTCGGCAGTGAAACGCGCTTCCTCCCCCGCCGCCAAATCTAAATAGTGCACTCCAAGTTCGCGGGCCTTAGCAAATAATGGATCATCAACATCGGTGACGTTGCGCACACACTTCACTTGATGTCCCATGTCGATCAACCGACGTATCAAGATGTCGTAGCTAATAAACGTAAACGCATGCCCAAGATGTGTTGCGTCATACGGAGTGATGCCGCACGTGTACATCAATACCGTAGGGCCAGGCTCAAAAGGAACTACCGATTGCTTGGCAGTGTCGTACAGACGCATCATGTAATTCGAAGATTCCTTCCACTGACCGGATCGACATCGGGCAAGCCAGTCATTCGCGGTGCAACTCTCGTTTTGTAGCGAACATTCATTTGCAACATCACAGCAGTGAATGCTTCAAGCGCAAGTGCGTTCGATAATCTTCCTGTGTTCAGTGGTCGACACCCAGGAATCCTTTCAACGATGTCGCTTACAATTTCAATTGCTTCAGGATGATCCGAGCAAATCAACACATCGCTGTCGACGTCATGATCGAGATTGCCTAGCTCTTTTGCAGGCAAGTGCTGAAATGCTGCAACAACCTTGCTCAGTGGAATTTCCGCTTGCACATGGGCTGCAATACTTCCGCGAGGTGGAACGAGAGGTTGAAACTCTTTGCCAACCCTGACCAAAGCATTCGCCATCGTGATCACGACTTTCCCGGTGAGCTCGGCTGCAAAGTCACCGACAATCGTGGCGGTGGAATCCCATGGCGTAGCAACTACGACAAGATCGCAATTCACTGCGTCAGTATTGTCGCCACCCTGAATGGTCAATTTGTGGCTTGGCCACAGTGATTGCAACTCTTTGACCTTCTGGATGGATCGAGCTTTGTCTCGTGACCCGATCACAACCTCGTAGCCAGCAACGTTGAGGCGCAAAGCCAGCCCGCTGCCGGCGGGTCCTGTGCCACCAATGATTCCAATTTTCATTCAACGAGCCTGCCACAAACACTCCCAAACAACTACCGTTGACGGCATGGGAATATTGGATGGCAAGAAAATAGTGGTCACAGGGGTACTTACCGATGCTTCGCTGGCCTTCGGGGTCGCCCAGCTGGCTCAGCGCGAAGGCGCCACAGTCCTGTTGACCGGTGCAGGACGTGGTCTGTCCATCACCGAGCGAACTGCGCGCAAGCTTGACACCCCAGCTAGCGTCATCGAATTTGACGTAACGGTTGACGAACACGTGCACAGCGCGAGAGCAGGCGCACTGAAACATCTCGGTCAAGTTGATGGCGTGTTGCATGCAATTGGTTTTGCTCCAGCAGTTTGTTTGGGCGACGACTTCATGGCGGCACAGTGGAACGATGTAGCCGTTGCGATGCAAATTTCGGCTTATTCACTCAAAACACTCGCCGACGCATTTGTGCCCCTCATGGCGCAGGGCGGAAGTTTTGTGGGTCTCGACTTTGATAACACTGTTGCGTGGCCTGCGTACAACTGGATGGGTGTTGCAAAAGCAGCACTCGAATCCACAAATCGCTACCTTGCAAAAGAGTTGGGTGGGAAAAATATTCGCTGCAACCTTGTTGCTGCAGGACCAATCAAGACAATGGCTGCAAAATCTATTCCGGGTTTCCAAAAATTTGAAGATGCGTGGAGTGAGCGCGCGCCCTTGGGTTGGGACGTCAATGACTCAACCGCAGTAGCTCGCGCGTGCGTCGCCATGCTTTCCGATTGGTTTCCAGCCACCACCGCAGAAGTGATTCATGTCGATGGTGGCTTCCACGCAATGGGCGTGTAAATGCAAGTCGCACGTCGGCGCGCCGTTGCCCATTCATTTTTCGCTCGCGTAATTTCGTTCGCGGTTATTGCGGCTACGGCAATTGCAATTGTCATCGCCGTTAGCCCCACAGAAACATTTGCTGCTACCACCAATGATCCGCTGATTGATCAACAATGGGGACTAGCCGCGATCGGCGCCCCAACGGTATGGGATATCACGCGCGGTGCAGGAGTCACTGTTGCAGTGATCGACAGCGGCAGCGGGCCGCACCC
Organism: Actinomycetota bacterium; assembly: GCA_007279905.1. Classification (GTDB taxonomy): domain Bacteria; phylum Actinomycetota; class Acidimicrobiia; order Acidimicrobiales; family Ilumatobacteraceae; genus UBA3006. The sequence goes on from QYPH01000087.1 coordinate 16,135, forward strand.
TGATCTGGATGCAAACTTGGATGCCGGTCGCACAATGTTTGGATTGATTGACAGCGCGGGAATGGTCGACGTTGACCTGGAAACTAGTCATGGCACGCATATTGCAGGGATCATTGCTGCGGTTGCCGATAACGGCCTTGGCGGCGCAGGTGTTGCACCACAATCTCGCATCATGCCAATCAGGGTTCTTGGTGCCGATGGTAAAGGAGATCGGAAAGACACTTCGAAAAATGTTTCGGAAGCAGTTCGCTTCGCTGTCGACAACGGTGCAAAAGTGATCAATCTTTCTCTCGGAGGCCCAGATGAAATCACACCGCTCACTGCGGCAATTCAATATGCAGTTGATCGCAATGTGCTTGTCGTTGCCGCAGCAGGCAATGGTGGCATGGACGCGACACCAAAATGGCCTGGAGCAAGCGACCTCACTATCGCAGTCACTGCCATAGATCGCACCAATAGCGTCGTCAGTTTCGATCAACGCGGCGACTACATCGACCTAGCTGCACCCGGTACATCTATCGTTTCGACAGCCGGCAATGATTACAAAATTCTAAGTGGCACAAGCATGGCTGCAGCTTTTGTCACCGGTGCAGCAGCATTGTTGTTTGCAGCACAACCGTCGATATCCGCAGCCCAAGTGCGCGACGTACTGCAACGAACCGCCACCGACATCGGCGCGATCGGCCGCGATTCCACATTTGGTTATGGAGTCATCAATCTCGTCGCGGCATTTGCTGAACTCAACGTGATGTTTCCGAAAATAATCACTGCGTCACTCATCACTGAAGGTCGTGTTGGAGCACTCGCAGCAGG
>QYPH01000021.1 GCA_007279905.1 Actinomycetota bacterium
CCGGCGCCATAAACTAAAATCTTGGTCGCAGTTTGCTCGTTTGGACGACGCAACTGCTCCCGAATGAGGCGCCACACGTATCGATTTGCGGCCATAAAAAAAAGTCCAGCAAATCCTCCGATCACGATGACGCTACGAGGATATGGATTTACGGATTGATCAAAAAGGCGCAGAAAGAGTAAGAGGCCAACAGAAACGGTGGTCGTAGTGATCAGACCAGCGATTTCATCAAAACTTCCATACCTCCACTTACGTCTATAAATACCGACTACGTATCCAACGACTGCCTGTATTGCAAAGACCACGGGTATTACGCGAAACACTGTGTCGCTAGTTGCGCCCATCGGATCAAAGTGGCCTTGGTATACAAAACGAGCATAAGAGGCGACGATCGCTGTAGTCGCAAGAATTGCAGAGTCCAGAACAAACTGGATAATTGAACTCACTGGATAAAAAGAATTCGACCTGGCAATTCGAAGCAGCAACTTTCCGAGTCGAGAATTATTCATAACAGTTATTCACTCGAGCCTATTCTGCTACGAGAAGCGCGCCGAGAATTTGGTTTCCAGAGCGCTGCAGGATTTCAATTGCATTCTGCGCATCGTGACAAGTACTCAAGTTTTTGTGCGCAACCAAAATATATGAACTTGTATTGCCCACAAGGTCCTCGACCGACATTGAACGAGCATCGGGTCTCATTGACAAATCAAGATGGGTTGTCAGTGTCGTCGACTCTAGAGACTTAAGGGTTTTGTCGATGATGGTGCTCATTCCAATTGGCAGAAGTGTCACTTTGGTTGATTGCACGGCGCGAGCTTGAATGATTATGGCTGCAGCAACCTGGGACGAACTAGCGGGCGAGTAATCGCTGTCAATTTCACCTAGATAGGCAAGTTTGAGGATTGCGTCTTTCAATTTGCGCGCAGAGCGAATCTTGTCATCACTGGCTGTCAGTTGCAACATGATCAAAATCGCAACTACGAGTCCGACTGCCAGACCAAATAAATAGGTTGACCACTTAACGGTTGAAACTGTGCCACCAGTTGTTTCGACCGTTTCACTCACATACGCCAACTCACCAGTAATCGAACCACTGGACTGCTTAATTGCGTCAGCCTGAAGTTGAAGTGCAAATGAATCTGATGTTGCTATTGCCAAAACAGATCGGATTTGTGTCTCAAGTTGCAACAGTCCCGTGGTGATCGCCACACGTCGTTCGTTCTCTACTTTTTGTACATACACATCAATGGCCTGATCACATTGTTGGCGGTTTGGTGCAGAGCAACTAAATCCATAATTAGCAGCCCCATTGCTAGAAACGGTAAAGACCTGTTTGCCATCACCGTCTGCGGCCGCCAGCATTGAGACCTGGGGTTCTGCGCGTGACAGCGAGACCGCCGGGAGATCTTGTGAATTCGCAAGCAAAAGTTGTGGCCCCTCAGCGCGGACTATGGCGAGTTGGTTCTGAAAACTCGGGAACTCCTTAATCGCATCTAGATCGACTCCAAATGAAGCGAGTCCAGCAGTTTCATCTTTCGCCCCGTAAATCTTGTTTACATTAATTGAGGCCGGACTATCTTGAAGGTCGCTTTCTTGGGCAAACATCAATCCAGCACTGACAAAAAGACATATTGGCACTATCCACCACCGCAATCGGACAACTTGCCAGATAGATCTCAAATCAATTTGAGGAATCTCTTTGCTCAATGGCCCCATGAATAATAAGCCTACCAACTGTGGTCTAGGCCATGCGTAGGTGAAGTTTCAGACAGTGCATCGTTTTAGTGTCTTTTGCATGCCACGATGGTTGTGTGGATGACTTAGAGCGGATTCTTGGATATGTCGATGCGATTGATACGAGGACGCCGATCACCAAGGTTGCCGACGAAATGTTTGCGATGTCGTGTTGGACGCCTCAGTTCTGTTTTGCGCTCATGAGGGCCGCTGAAGCAGCCGGCGGTTTTTCGGCTCAACCCGGCGACCCCGTGCCAGGGCACGAGATTTCGCTCGCAATTATTAGCCCTCGATTGTTTGAGGCAGTGCAAGACGACATGGGTTTGCGCATCTGGCCGCAACTACAACAACACTGGCCACTCATCGACTATCACGGAATCAACGATGCATTCATCATTAAATATGAAAAGGGCGGGCAGGAAGAATTGCGACAACATCACGATGTGGCACAGGTTTCAGCCAGCGTCAAACTCAATGACACTTACGAAGGTGCGGTGTTGGATTTTCCACGCCAAAACTTTACAAACGCACAATTACCAGTCGGTTCACTCTTGGCGTGGCCGAGTTTGGTGACACACCCGCATGGCAGCACACCAATTACAAGTGGCGTCAAGTACAGCCTGACAATTTGGTTTGAATTACCAATTTCACTCTCATGAAGAAAAACAACATTCTCACGGCACTTCTCCTAGTAAGTCTGCTCAGCACGTTGACAGCCTGTGGAACCTCGTCCAAGGCGCAGAGCATTCCGCCAACAACGGTCGCACCGACCACAACGACAACACTTGTAGAGACGGGCATCAGTGCTTCCGGTCAACGAAGTGGACCGAGCGCTCAAGCATCGCAGTTGAAGTTGCTTGAGCTTGGCTTTTGGTTGGCGGATCCGAATGGCAAATTTGATGACACCACGACGCAAGCGGTGATGGCGTTTCAAAAATACTTTCAACTTCGACCAACTGGCAGCATCAATGTTGCTACCGCGTTTCTGCTTGATCGCATCTCGATTCCTGCTACAGCCACGACAAAAGAAGGCTCTTTAGCCGAGGTAGACAAGTCGCGACAGCTGCTGTTTTTGGTGCAAGATGGAATCACCACCTATGTAATGAATGCATCTACTGGTGACGACCGCGCATACGAAGAGCCAGACGCCAATACTCCTGGTGTGATGATCAAAGGAACTGCTGTGACGCCAGTTGGGTCGTTCAAAATTGACAGAGAACGACCTGACGGTTGGTGGATTGGCGACCTCGGTCAGATTTATCGTCCAAAATATTTTTCAGGTGGCGTGGCCATTCATGGATCAATGAGCGTTCCCGCGTATCCGTCATCACATGGCTGTGTGCGTTTGACAACGAAGGCGATGGATTTCATTTGGGACAACGACATCCTCCCGCGCGGCACGCACGTGCTCGTTTATGGAGAAATTAACTAGATCGTTTACGAATATTGAGTTTGCGGTCATCCGCATTTGCGCAGTGACCATCGACAACACTGAACCGCCACCCATGCAGGTCGCAAACAATAAATCCGTTATCAATTCGTCCAAACTCTGACAAGTCGGCTTGACGATGCGGGCACAGTCGTTGCATTACATAGCCACCAATTTCGATTTCTGCTGAGAGATGTGCATTAGCGCTCTCTGGTGCAGTTCGGCGAATTGCCTCATCTTCTGCACGACGCATTCTCTCAACCGACAGACTCTTGAAAAAGTTATACAAAAATTCGTTGTATGCGCCGTCGCGCCATGCCCTAAAGCGACAAGAGAGAAACAGCGAATTAGACCAATCCACAGCCTTCTCGGCAACTGTTCTTTCCAAAAGCGGCCGCGCAATCACAAATCGATAGCGGTACTTCTGATCAGCGAATGGAACCACAAGTCCGTTTGCAAAATCGATGTACATCTCTGCTTCATCTGTTTTCAGTAAACATCCACCACCAATTGCGGTTCGGAGCGTTGGAGCCATTGCCATCAATGGTTGCCACCAATCCTGTAGCTGAGTCAACAAATCGGTTTTCTGTTGTGACCATGTTGCTTTGTAATCATGCAGCCATTCAGACCAGTCGGCCTGATACTCACGCAAATATTCTTCTTTGTGCGCAAAGGGTCGTTGTACAAGTTCGTCACTCATCGGGTGCGTGACAACAATTGATGATGGCGAAATTTCGATAGTCGTGCCAGGGATGTTGAGTGCGGCGCGCTCATTGCCAACAACCTTTAGGCGTTTAATGAACTCTGTCTGATCAGGAAAAATTGAGAGCTCGTTGCCGGTGATCATATTTACTGAAAACAGATCATCATCCAAAAAACACGGAGGCCCGGCCGACGGCACAACAACCCGTGCGTCCACTAGTGAAACATATTTCATTGATCGCGCAAACTGGCTTTCAACTTTCGAATGAACTTGTTGCATCAGCAACTCTCGCGGTTCGTCGTAGACCATGGGGTACCAAATTGCTCCACTGAACTGCAACCAATGCATGTCAACTGGACCATGTGCGGTGAGTGCACCCAAGTCGCTGGTACGGCAGTCGTTTTGATTGACAAGCCGAGACTCACCGTCACTGATCACAATTGCCGAATCGCCACCTGGGCCATCAGCAATTGCACTCTCAACGTGGATGGCGATTGTCAAACCATCACCCAGGTTGGTCTCTTTGCCATTTTCGGTGCGCACAAAATTTGTGAAACCTAATTTGCTCAATCTGCGCTCGAGTTCGCGAGTTGCAAAAGCAGGGAGCAACACCTTCGTGGTTTTGTCGATATGACTTGCCAACCATGGTTCATCAAGATGATCAGCATGTTGATGCGAGATGTAGAGATAATCGGGTGATTCGATCGCTGCCATTAACTCTGGTGACAACTGATCGTTTCGCGGAAATACAAACCACGAACCAAGAAACGCTGGCAAAAACCATGGATCACAAACAATGGTGGCTTGGCGCGTCTGCACCAAGATGCCAGCATGGCCAATGGAGGTTGCCCTCATGTCGTTTTAGGCCACTGGTTGATCGGTGAATTGCTGACCACCGCGAGCAACATGTTCTGTCCACTCGGTGCCATCCCAGTATCGCAACTCAAATCGCTTGGATGGGTCTGCATACCAAGCAGCAGGAGCGGAAGCCGAAGAAGCTGTAACTGTGGACGTGATTTGAGTAGTTGCTTGGGTAGTTGCTTGAAATGGTGTCGTCGATGCAGTCGCAGAAGTTGGGCGTCGAAGGAATGCACAGTACCTGCCGTCAAACGTTGGCACAATGTTGACGACTTCCCAACCATCGGCCGATTTCTTTGTTAACTCGGTTGCAAGTGCTTCAGGGCTTGAGTTATACGGGTTAAATGCGACATATTCGTACATGAGTTCAGGCTAGTGGCGACCGTGATGCAAATATCACAGCCGAATTATCACAGTCCGAATATCAGCCAAGTTTTACCACCTCGTACGCCTAATCTTGACGCTGTGTCTCCAGCAAAACAACGCATCGGGTATTTTGGACCAGCCGGAACATTTACTGAACAAGCACTACTGACGCAATCCGATTTGGCGACTGGCGAGTTGGTTCCGTATCGGACTGTGCCAGATGTTTTGGATGCTGTGGATCGCGGCGAGGTGTCGCTCGGCTTTGTTCCAATCGAAAACTCAATTGAAGGCACGGTCAACTTCACTCAGGATGCGCTTGTTTTTGATCACGATTTACTCATCCAGCGAGAAGTAGTTCTTGACATAGAGCATTGCATTTTGGCTAAAAGGGGA
>QYPH01000039.1 GCA_007279905.1 Actinomycetota bacterium
TGGAGTTCACGCCGCCCTGTCAAGGCGGAGGTCGCGGGTTCGAGTCCCGTCGGGACCGCTGGGGAGTGCTTGCACTCTTCAAGGTCGGGTAGCTCAGTAGGCAGAGCATGCGCCTGAAAAGCGCAGGGTCACCGGATCGACGCCGGTCCCGACCACAATTGATTACAGCAAGTGAATTGAAGTACGGCGCAAGCTTGTTATGAGTTTGATGCGGGGATCATGCGCACCAATGTTTCTTGCGAAACAGTGGCTACATGCGTTCCATCCTGAGCAAACACATATCCCTGTGTGAGTCCTCGCCCGCCGCCATATGACAAACACGACATTTCATATAAATGCCACTGATCGGCGCGCACTGGGCGATGAAACCAAATGGTGTGATCCAAACTTGCGTGAAAATTTCCACCTGCTGTTGACGCTTTGAGCAGCTCAGGGATTGCTTCAACCACACTTTCGTTGGGCAAGTCGTCTGACAGATATGCAAGTGCGCAGCGATGAAGCAACTCGTCATCGCCAAGCGAATCTTTCACTCGAAACCACGCAGCCATGCGACCAGCCCCTTCGCGAGTTATTCCAGTCAAGGCAGACTGCGGCACTGTTCTGCGATTGAGAAACGTGCTCCACGACGTTTCTTCAATTTCGTCGGGCTGCATGATGTCGTGTTGATGCTGGATATGTGAAACGTCTGGTGAGTGCTCAAACTTTTGGAACGAGGCTTCCAGGTTGAGAATTGCGCCGTCATCTTGACGCGCCACAACTCGCCTGGTGCTAAAACTCTTGCCATCACGGATGCGATCGACTTCGTAGCGAACCGGTTGAGTGTTTTTACCGCGGCGAATAAAGTACGCGCGCACCGAGTGCGGCAACATGCCGTCTTCAATGGTGAACGCAGCAGCACGCAATGCTTGGGCAACAATATGCCCGCCATAGAGGCCGCCCCACGGATATTCGAGGCCCTGCCCCACATACACATCCCCGTTGTGGGACGTGAGGTCAAACAGTTCGTGAAGGTTCACGACCCGAAGTCATATCCAAGATCGGTAGCACTCAACATCGGCTCGTAATCGATGCCGGCTTGTTGTGCCATCTGCGCACAAGTTCCACCGCGGTCGACAATGACCGTGATGAATTGTGGAATTGCACCAAATGCTCGCACGGCATCGACTGCCTCAAAAATTGAGAGGCCCCGCGTCACCGTGTCTTCAACGATTGCAACTTTGTCGCCAGGTTGTAACGCACCAGCAATTCTTCCGGTTACTCCGTGATCTTTGGCTTCTTTGCGCACACTAAAACTGCGCAACTGTCTTCCCCTTGTTGCAGCAATTGCTGCAATGCCATATGCAACTGGATCAGCGCCCATCGTCAACCCACCTATTGCAGTAATTTCGTTTGGTAGCAAACTTAAAGCAACATCGGCAACTAACAAGATGCCGTCTGCTCTGCACGCAGTTTGCTTGGTGTCGAGAAACCACTTACTCGTGCGCCCAGATTTGAGTGTGAACTCGCCCGTCTTGAGCGAATGTTGCAGTACGTGTGCGCGAAGTGCTTCGCGAGCGGCATCGAGGCTTGGCAATGTGCTCATCGGGCAAGACCGTGTGTCGCATCAATTGCCGATTGGGCATGACGAACCGCACGGTCAATATCAAAGGCCTGATCTAATTGCGATGAACTTAATGTGACGCGCTTGTCTTTTGTCAACACGTCTCGAAATGATTTACGCTCACGCCACGAAATTGCCGCATCTTCTTGCACGATTCGATACGCGTCATCACGTGAAAGCCCAGAGTCAACAAGTGCGAGCAGCACTGGTTGAGAAAACACCACGCCAAAACTGCTGTCGAGGTTTTCTTTCATTCTTTGGGTGTCGACTTCGAGTCCGCTGATTAATCGGGTGAGGCGCTTGATCATGTAGTACACGAGTATTGATGAATCAGGAAGCACGATCCGTTCTGCCGACGAATGCGAGATATCTCGCTCGTGCCAGAGCGCAACGTTTTGCAAACCAGACTGCAAGTTTCCACGGAGCACCCGCGACAGTCCGGTCAGTGTCTCTGCTGATATCGGATTGCGCTTGTGTGGCATTGCCGAACTGCCCTTTTGCCCTGGCTTGAAGCCTTCGCGAACCTCGCTTACTTCCGTGCGCTGCAGGTGGCGCAACTCGACTGCCACTGCTTCAATGCTTGTACCTATAGATGTACATGCCCACAAATATTCTGCATGCCGGTCACGCGCAATCACCTGTGTTGCAGGAACTGGCACTAACCCGAGTGATGTTCCGACATGTGCCTCGACTGCCGGATCGATGTTTGAATATGTGCCAACAGCACCCGACAACTTGCACACGGCAATGCCGCTGCGCGCAGCAATCATTCGCGAACGATCGCGATCCAGTTGTAGTGCCCATAGTGCAACCTTTGCGCCAAAGGTTGTCGGCTCGGCATGAATACCGTGGGTTCTGCCGATCATTGGTGTGTTGCGATGTGCTTGTGCAAGCTGTACAAGCGCGGTAATCAATTCGTGTAATGCCGCGATGGTGAGGTCACTTGCATCTTTGAGCATCCAACACCATGCAGTGTCGACGACATCGGTAGATGTGAGGCCGTGATGAATCCATGCACCAGCCGGCATACCAATGCGTTGCTGCACAACATCAACAAATGCTGCAACATCATGATCGGTCACTTTTTCGCGTTCTGCGACATCCGCAACAAATGCTGCGTCTACTTTCGGTGCACGCGCGCGACATTCTTTGGCATCGGTGCTCGGCACAACTCCCAATTTTGACTGGGCCTCGGTGGCGAGTAACTCAATTTCGAGATAGCGCGCGAACTTTGACTCGTCGGTAAAGATATTGGCGATTTCGGGAAGTGAGTAGCGATCAATCATCAGCGAATAATGCAGTCGTCTCGCTCTGGACCAACACCGATCATGGTGACTGGCACGCCAACATATTTCTCGACAGCTTCTACGAACTTGCGGGCTGCGACAGGCATCGACTCAAAGGTACGGCATTCACGCAGGTTTGTCTTCCAGCCAACAAACTCCTCATACACGGCTTCAACGTTGCCAAGCATTTCAATGTCGTCTGGATAGCCAGCAATCTTTTTGCCATTGAGCGTGTAACCAACACCCAATTGAATTGTGTCAAATGTGTCGAGCACGTCCAACTTGGTGAGAGCAATCTCGGTGAGCGAATTGAGTCGCACTGCATGGCGCAACATCACTAAGTCGAGCCAACCCGGACGACGACGACGGCCAGTCACGGTGCCGTACTCGTGACCGATATCCACAATGGCATCGCCAAGCGCTCCGTGGAGTTCGGTTGGGTACGGCCCAGCACCAACACGGGTGGTGTATGCCTTGGCGATACCGACAACACGTGTGATGTACCGAGGTCCGATTCCAGTTCCGGCACATGCTCCACCCGCAGTTGGATTGGACGATGTCACGAATGGATACGTGCCGTGGTCGATGTCAAGAAATGTTGCTTGAGCACCTTCAAGCAACACGCTCTCGTTTGCTTCAATCGCATCGTGCAACATGTCGACAGTATTGGCGATGTACGGAACAAGCCTCTTACCAAGCACAACAAATCGTGCAACGACCTCGTCAACATTGAATGACTCTCCACCAAGAGACTCCAACATTGTGAGCGCAGAAAGAGCCCGCTTGCGTACTAACTGGGCAAATCGATCTGCGTCGCGCACGTCTCCTGCACGAATACCCACCCGCAGTGCTTTGTCGGCGTAAGCCGGCCCAATGCCTTTGAGAGTCGTGCCAATCTTGGCGTCGCCACGAGCGTTTTCTGCTACAGCATCAAATGCTTGGTGCCACGGAAAAATAAGTTGAGCGAGGCTCGAAACCTTGAGCCGTGCGCACGACACACCGCGGCCTTCCAAGACGTCGATCTCGTTAAATAATGTTGGCATATCGACAACAACTCCGTTGCCAATCACCGGCGTGACATGGTCGTAAAGAACACCGCTCGGAACAAGTTGGAGCGCATAACGCTGATCACCTACGACAACGGTGTGGCCGGCATTGTGTCCGCCCTGATAACGAACAACATGGGAGTGAGAGCCTGCCAGCAGGTCAATTATTTTGGCCTTGCCTTCATCACCCCATTGGGTACCAACAACAACTGCGACAGGCATGCAACGCTCCTACTTAAATTGTGGGGAACGTAAGAAGAGTCTAGTGCCTGATGCTCGACATCTCACTCGTCTCGACGAAAGATGCTTGGTCTGCTGCCAAACACAGTGACCGACTGACGTAGTGGCACCAACTCGAATCGACCACTGCGCTCAACAACCGACAGAGCAACTGCCAGTTCGTGTTGCAATTGCGCTACTTCGGCCCGCAACAGTGCAACGTGTGCTTCAAGTTCGAGGACTTGGCGGATGCCCTCTAAGTTCATGCCCGCTTCTGCCAATTCGCTGATGCGCAACAGCCGTTGTATGTCGGCATTGCTGTAGCGCCTATTGCCGCCCGTGGTGCGCGCTGGTTGCAACAACCCGCGGCGCTCATAAATGCGCAACGTTTGAGGGTGTACACCTGCAAGTTCTGCAGCAACCGAGATCACATACAAAGCATGTAGTTCGCGTTCCATTGGTTAACCCCTCTTTCTGGCTGATGCTGATTGCAATACTGACTCACGTACAGACTCGGTGGTTGCTGTAGCAAAGTCATTCACTGCTTGTTGTTGCTGATCGTTCAATTTCGTTGGTACGACGACATCGACGGTGACGATGAGGTCTCCACTCGATTTTGCTCCATCAATGCCTTTGCCCTTGATGCGATGTCGTGAACCAGATTGTGTTCCTGGCTTAATTCGCAACCTCACGAGCGAGCCATCAAGTGTTGGCACATCGATGTCGGCACCCAATGCTGCTTCGGCGAATGTGATGGGAAGGTGCAAAGTGAGATGCAGAGCATCGCGCCCGAATACCGCGTGTGGCGTCACTCGACACAACACAATCAAGTCTCCTGCCGGGCCACCGTTACGACCAGGTGCGCCTCTGCTCTTGAGCCGAATGCGTTGCGCGTCGTCGACTCCTGCAGGAATGCGCACGTTAACTTCGCGTGCGCGCATCTCGACTCCTGTGCCTCGACAGCCAATGCAAGGAGACTCAATGACAACCGATCGACCATTACATCTTGGGCACGGTGATGAAAACGCAAAAGGTCCTTGATTGTCTTCAACGACTCCACGACCGCGACACTGTGGACATTGCTTCGGCGACGTTCCAGCACGTGCTCCACTGCCATTGCACGACGAACACTCGGCCTCGGAATTGAGGTGTAGAGATGTCGTCAAGCCATGCGCAGCGTCGATGAAATCAAGCGTGAGTGACGCTTCGATCTCTGCTCCTCGTTGCGGGCCAACAGCATTGTTATTGCGGCGGCGACCTCCACCAAACATTTGGCCGAGCAAGTCACCCATGCCATCTGCACCCATGTTGCGACCGTCGAAACGAAACGAGCCTGGCGATTGGCCAGCCGGCCCACTCGGACCAAACGATGATGGTCCTGCTCGGCGCACCTCGTCGTATTCCTTGCGGGTTTCCTCAGCACCGATCACGTCATATGCCGCGGCTATTTCTTTGAATCGCTCTTCGGCTGACGCGTTATTTGGGTTTGCATCTGGATGAAACTTGCGCGCAAGTTTGCGGTATTCCTTCGTGATCTCTTTGGGTGTAGCGGTCTTTGATACGCCTAGGGTCGCGTAGTAGTCCTTTTCAAACCACTCGCGTTGCATTGCTACCCCTTGACCTTGACCATTGCCGCTCGCAACACGCGACCTTTCCATCGATAACCAGTGCGCAACACTTCAACAACCATCGGTTCGCTGGCAGAATCTGCAGGGTCGCCTTCTTCGTGCATCACTGCTTCTGCAAGTGATGGGTCGAAGGGATGACCTGCCAAGTCGAGTGCCTCGAGACCGTGTTTTTGCACAGCACTCAGAAGCGAGCTCCACACTTGCTCAACACCCGTCGCACCGTGGCTCACTGCAGCCTCACAAGCGTCGAGCACTGGTAACAACGACTCGACGATGCGACCAGTTGAACGATCAACTTCGTCGGCGAGTTGCGTAGCAGCACGCTTACGATAATTTTCGAAGTCGGCTTGGACACGAAGAGCGATGTCTTTGAACTCGTCGCGTTCTTTTACAACTTCGATGATGTTGAGTTCGGCAAAAGCCGACTCGAGGTCTTGCACCAACTCGTTACTGTTTTCCGGTTCATTTTCTGGATTGTCGGTCATGACAAATTGTCGATTCCGAATTATTTCTCGTCAGCAGTATCGGCATCAACTATTTCTGCATCAACAATGTCATCATCGTTTGTTCCAGTAGCGCCTTGGCCGCTTGCCGACGTGCCGGCAGCGTTGGTGTCACGCGCAGCAGACTCGTACAACTTTTGGCCGAATGCTTGACTTGCTGTCATCAACTTTTCGGTTGCAACCTTGATTGCGGCATTGTCGGAACCTTGCAACAATGTCTTGAGTTCTGCCATCGGGCCCTCAACTGCTGTGCGCTCTTCTTCTGTGACTTTTTCGCCTTGCTCACGCAAAACTTTTTCAGTTTGATAGACGAGCGAGTCGGCGTTGTTGCGAATTTCTGCTTCTTCGCGTCGAGCCTTGTCTTCTTCGGCGTGCTCTTCGGCATCTTTCACCATTTTGGCGATGTCGTCTTTTGCCAACGAAGATTGACCGGTGATAGTCATTGACTGCTCTTTGCTTGTCGCACGATCTTTTGCCGACACATGCACGATGCCGTTGGCGTCGATATCAAATGTGACTTCAATCTGTGGAACTCCGCGTGGTGCAGGAGGCAAGTCGACAAGCTGAAACTTGCCGAGAGTCTTGTTGTAGTTGGCCATCTCGCGCTCACCTTGCAACACATGAATCTCTACTGATGGTTGCATGTCATCGGCTGTTGTAAACACTTCGGTACGACGAGTTGGAATCGTGGTGTTGCGCTCGATGAGTTTTGTCATCACGCCACCCTTTGTTTCGATGCCGAGCGAAAGTGGGGTTACGTCGAGCAACAAAATGTCCTTGACGTCGCCGCGCAATACGCCAGCCTGCACTGCTGCACCAATTGCAACAACTTCGTCTGGGTTTACTGTGCGGTTTGGTTCTTTGCCCGTCAAGCTCTGCACGAGGTCTTGCACCGCTGGCATGCGCGTCGAACCGCCCACCAAAATAACGTGGTGAATCTGGCCTTTTGACAAACCAGCATCGGTGATGGCCTGTTCAAATGGCTTGCGGCAACGCTCCAACAAGTCTGCGGTGAGTTCTTGAAACTTTGCGCGGGTCAGTGACTCATCCATGTGCAACGGGCCAGCAGCGGTTGCTGTAATAAATGGCAAGTTGATTTGCGTCTGCTGGTTTTGCGACAACTCGATCTTTGCTTTTTCGGCAGCTTCCTTGAGACGTTGTGTTGCCATACGGTCAACTGCAAGGTCGACTCCGTGTGCTGCCTTAAATTGCTGCACCATCCAATCGATTACGCGTTGGTCCCAATCATCGCCACCGAGGTGCGTGTCGCCGTGTGTGCTCTTTACTTCAAACACGCCGTCTCCAATTTCGAGCACGCTGACGTCGAACGTGCCACCACCCAAGTCGAACACCAACACTGTTTCGTCTTCGTCACCCTTGTTGAGTCCGTAGGCAAGCGCAGCGGCAGTTGGCTCGTTGATGATGCGCAACACTTCGAGACCTGCAATTGCGCCGGCCTCTTTTGTTGCAGTGCGTTGTGCGTCGTCGAAATATGCGGGCACGGTGATCACGGCTTGCGTCACGGTGTCACCCAAATATGCTTCGGCATCGCGCTTCAACTTCATGAGAGTTCGCGCGCTGATTTCTTGCGGCGTGTACTTCTTGCCGTCTACATCTTCCGACTTCCAGTTTTCACCCATGTGGCGCTTAATGCTGCGAAAGGTGCGCTCTGGGTTAGTGATGGCCTGGCGCTTTGCGACTTCGCCGACAAGAACTTCACCGGCTTTTGAGAATGCCACAACGGATGGGGTTGTTCGCGAGCCCTCCGAGTTGGGGATAACAACGGCTTCGCCGGCTTCCAAAACTGCGACAACTGAGTTGGTCGTTCCGAGGTCAATTCCGACTGCTTTTGCCATGATGTGTAGTGCTCCTGATTGCTGTGGGGTGATAAGGGGATTTCTTGTATCCACCACGCTAGGGGCGAGTTCAGAACCTAACAACCTCGACAGCATAAAAGTTGAGTGATATACACTCAACATTTGTCACAAGGCATGAAAATGGGTCGTAGTGAAGCGCTGGAGAGGTAGTAGAGAGGCAGTAGTGGGGCGCAATATAGCCGAAATTGGCTGTTTGGCCTACGATTTGGAGATGCCCGGAACGCTGATTGTCCTTCGACATGGGCAGAGTACGTGGAATCAACTGAATCTCTTTACTGGCTGGCACGATGTGCCCCTGACTCCACTGGGGATTACTGAGGCCAAGGCCGCCGGGGTGACTTTGCGCCAGGCCGGCATGCACTTTGGCGCAGTCCACACAAGTGTGTTGGAGCGGGCAATTGACACCACTCAATTGGTGTTGCATGAGCTGGGTCAAGACAGTCTGCCCGTTGCCAAAACTTGGCTGCTCAACGAACGTCACTATGGGGCGCTGCAGGGTCTCGACAAAAAAGCAACCACAGAGTTGCATGGTGCTGAACAGACAATGATTTGGCGACGAAGCTTTGATGTTGCACCACCCCCAGCGCCACTTGACAGTCCGGAACATCCGGCAAATGAACCCAAATATCAAGAGCTCGTTCGTCAAGGACTCGATAAAAATTTGCTCCCAGCAACTGAGTGCTTAAAGGATGTGCTCGAGCGAGTGCTGCCGTACTGGAACGATGTCGTTCGTCCACAGTTGCAAGCGGGCACCAACGTGTTGGTGACTGCTCATGGAAATTCGATTCGTGCCCTCGCAATGCATCTCGAACATATTTCGGCTGGGGATATCACCGAGATGAACATTCCGACCGGGGTACCTCGTCGTTACGAATTTACGGACTCGATGGAGGTGAAGTCGGTGGACTTCATGGGCGATGCGGCCGCCATTGCGGCGGCGGCAGACGCCGTGTCGCGCCAAGCAACTAGCGTGAGATATTCATGAGCACCACACACGACACACCAACTGCCCCCGCGGCCGGCGCAAAGCGCATCAAGCCATATCAAATTTCGATTGCATTTGGAGTCGGCATCGGCGTCTTCACCATGATCTCTGGCGTTATCCCACAGATCACTGGCTGGGAAGAAACATCGCTTGTACATCGCGAAGTATTCAAAGGAATTCCTGGCGCATTACAAATTGCGTTTTACACCGTCATACCAATGCTCTTGATTTGGGGTTCGATACGTTTTGCCGACCGCATTCGTAACTGGGAGCGCGGTGCTCCAGATCGCCGCAAAACAACTCGCAAAAATGCCAAGCAGCGCCTCACCGATTATCGCTCTGGCGTATACATGCGCACGCTGTTGCGCGACAGTGCTGCTGGGTTGATGCACTCGATGATGTATTTCGGTTTTTTGATTTTGCTCGGCGTCACCACAGTGCTCGAAATTGATCACCAGTTGCCACCAGCACTCAAGTTTTTGCACGGCGATATTTATAAGGCCTATGCCGCTGTTGGTGATTTTGCGGGATTGATGTTTACGGGTGGCGTTGTATGGGCCATCGTGCGCCGCTACGTGCAACGCCCATATCGAATTCGCATCAAGACCAAGCCTGAGCATGCGCTGATTCTTGCAACGCTTTTAGTCATCGGTGTGAGCGGTTTTGGTTCAGAAATGTTCCGTATTGCACGGGGTCAGGCCGAGGGCGTCGACTTGGGTTTTGAAAAATGGAGTTTTGTTGGGTACCCGCTCGCACAACTTGTAAACGGTGCATCGGCGAGCACATTGACAACATGGCATCAGGGTTGGTGGATGGCGCACGTTGCGGCGTTCATCGTCTTTCTCGCGATCTTGCCGATCACGATGTTGCGTCACATCTTTACTTCGCCACTCAACATGTATCTCAAAGATCGCGAGCGGCCAAAGGGTGCGATGAAGGCAATGCCAAATCTCACAGAGACTTCACTCGAAACATTCGGCGCACATGTCATCGAAGATTTCACGTGGAAGCAACTGCTCGACCTCGACGCGTGCACGATGTGTGGTCGATGCACAAGCGTGTGCCCGGCACATGCAACAGGCAAGCCACTCGACCCGCGCGAAATAGTGCTCAAGAGCGGTGAAGTAATGGCGGCAACTGCTGCGCATGCCCCAGGTGGAAAAGTATCCCCGCCAATTGGTGTTGACAGTGAGATCACTATCTCGGTCAACTCATTGTTTGAGCGGATCACCGCAGAAGAAGTGTGGGCGTGCACGAGTTGCAAGGCATGTGACGAAATCTGTCCTGTCAACATCGAAATTCTCGACAAAATCCTCGACATGCGTCGTTATTTGTCGCTGATGGAAAGCGACTTCCCTGCCGAATTGGGCAACGCATACCGCGCAATGGAAAACCAGGGCAACCCGTGGGGCATGAACCAAGGCGAGCGTGGCGACTGGGCCAAAGACCTGGACGTTCAAGTGCTTGATCCAGGTGCTGCATTCAACCACGAGTATTTGTACTGGGTTGGTTGTGCCGGCAGTTTTGACGACAAGAACAAAAAAGTAACGCAGTCGATGGCCAAGTTGCTCAAGCGCGCTGGTGTTGATGTTGCGATACTTGGGCCAAGCGAAATGTGCACTGGTGACAGTGCTCGTCGCAGCGGCAACGAATATTTGTTCCAGATGCTGGCCATGCCAAACATCGAGATGCTCAACGGCATGGGCGTGCGCAAGATCATTACGCAGTGCCCACACTGTTTCAACACATTGGCAAACGAGTACCCACAGTTGGGTGGCACATACGAAGTGATTCACCACTCACAATTGCTCGAGCACTTGATTGACAGCGGCAAATTAGACGTGAGCAATGCAACTCTCGAAGAGCGCATTACCTATCACGACTCGTGTTACCTCGGACGCCACAACGATGTGTACTTGGCACCACGCAATGTTGTCAGCTCCATCAAGGGTGCTGACCTTGTTGAAATGCCGCGCAACGGAACCACCGGAATGTGCTGTGGCGCTGGTGGTGCACGCATGTGGATGGAAGAAAACATCGGCACCAAGATCAACGACGAGCGAGCAGCAGAAGCAATTGCAACTGGTGCAAGCCGCGTCGCAACGGCGTGCCCATTCTGTTACATCATGCTGGACGACGGCGTAAAAGGTGCTGGCAAAGAAGAGAACGAAGTAAAGGTTGCCGATATTGCCATTCACTTGCTGGATGCACTCGAAAATGGTGAGCGCCTAAACGCTGAGCGACCTGCGCCGCTCGCGGCGCCAATTGCCGGCAACTAGCTAGCGAAAGTTTTCGAAATAACGACTTGGGGTTGGCCCGCGCTGACCCTGATATTTTGAGCCGCGTGCACCCTTGCCATACGGATTATCGGCAGGAGTTGTCATTGTCATGAAGCTCACTTGACCAATCTTCATGTTTGGATACAACGTAATTGGAAGGTTGGCGACATTTGACAACTCGAGCGTGATGTGGCCGTCAAAGCCGGCGTCAATAAACCCAGCAGTTGAATGAATCAACAAGCCAAGTCGACCGAGCGAGCTCTTGCCCTCAACACGCGCAACTAGATCGTCGGCGATTGCGACTCGCTCAAGTGTTGAACCCAAAACAAACTCGCCTGGGTGCAACATAAACACTCCGTCTTGGGGAACCTCTACCAACTCGGTGAGATCGGCAAGATCTTTCTTGACGTCGATGACCGCTGCGGAGTGATTACGAAACACGCGGAACAAGTTGGACACTTTGACGTCAATCGATGACGGCTGCAAGCACGACTCATCAAGTGGGTCGATGATGATTCTTTTCGCGGCAATAGCCTCGCGGATGCTTTTGTCAGACAGGATCACAACGAAGCACACTATCTAATACGGCCCCCTGAATGCCCAGTCAGTTATGCAACGGGTATTTGAACTTCATTTCGGGTTGGTACTCTCTACAACGGTTTCGCGGGTGTAGTTCAGAGGTAGAACATCAGCTTCCCAAGCTGAGAACGCGGGTTCGATTCCCGTCACCCGCTCAACAGACTGACCAACGCCCAGCCAGCGGCAACACCACCAACGACCGCCATGGTGATTGTGCGGGCAATCGGTGCCCGGTCGAGGTCGTCTCTGCTCTGTTTGGGCTTATTGGTACGACTTGGAGGCCTCACAATCGCCAGCACGTTGCCAACACACATTGCCCCACCCAGTGCTAACACCAAGTATGCAAGTAGGTCTTGGCCAAGAAACATGATCTAGTTGCGAATGGCAGCGTCGACAACAGGATCTGATGCCTCGCCTTCGAAGCGCGTGTACGTCGAAAGCCATGCAAGTCGTGCGTGGCCCAATGGTCCGGCACGGTGCTTGGCGACAGTGATTTCGGCAGAACCCTTGAGGTTTGGATCTTGATCATAAATTTCACCGCGATACAAAAACATCACGACGTCGGCATCCTGCTCAAGAGCACCAGACTCTCGCAAGTCGGAAAGCGTTGGATGCTTATCGGTGCGCGACTCGAGTTGACGGCTCAACTGACTCAACGCCAAGACCGGAACATTAAATTCGCGCGCCAGCAACTTGAGTTTTCGACTGATTTCACTGACTTCCAACTGGCGGTTTTCTGGTCGACCATCGCCACCCATCAACTGCAAATAGTCGATCACGATAAGCGATAGTCCGCCGTCGCGGCTGATGGTACGACGCGCCTTTGCGCGTATCTGACCGACCGAAGTACCTGCGCTGTCATCAATGATTAATGGAATATCCAAACGACCAACCGCGTGTCCGATCTTTGTCCAGTCGTTTGCCGAAGGACGCCCGGTACGCAACAGGGTGCTGTCGACACGTGCTTCACTCGACAAAATACGTTGAGCAAGTTCGGCTTTACCCATTTCAAGCGAGAAAAAGAGTACGGGTTGCATCAGTGTCTGGGCAGCGTGCACCGCAATGCCAAGCGCAAATGCGCTCTTGCCCATTGCCGGTCGGGCGCCAATGATATTGAGCGTGCCTGGCTGCAAGCCGAGCAACACTTTGTCGAGTGCGGAAATACCAGTTGGTACACCAGTGATGGCGCCCTTATTTTCAACAAGGGTTTCAAGTTTCTCAATCGCTTCACCAATGAGCACATTGACAAATTGAGCGTTATCGCCCACATTGCTCTCACCAATATCAAAAATTTTGCTCTCTGCATCATCGATTGCTTTATCGACGTCGTCTGGTTCGTTAAATGCAATCTCGGCAATGTCGGATGCTGCGCCAATGAGGCGACGTAGTCGTGCTGTGTCGCGAACAATTTTTGCATAACGATCGGCACTTGTGATTGCTGGTGTTGCGTTTTGCAACGTGAGCAACGCATCGAGACCGCCAATGGTGTCGAGAGTGCCCGCGCGACGAAGTTCTTCTGCAACAGTTACTGCATCTACTGGTTCGCCACCTGTGTTCAGTGATCGGATTGCATCAAAGATATGGCGGTGAATCGGTTTGTAAAATTCGTCTGGAAGCACACCGCGCTCAAGTGCAGATGCCACAGCATCACGCGACAACAACATCGCACCCAACAACGATGCTTCGGCATCGAGGTTGTGTGGTGGTACGCGTTGAGTACTGCGTTGCACTGGTCGTGTATCGCTGCGTGAGTCATCTACGAAAGACATACACCCACCTTGTCAGAACTTGCCTGTTGATCGATAGAGGCATAACCATGTGACTTAACTGTGGATAACCACAATAAAACCCCGCTAGGCGGAGCCATGGTGCCGAATTACTTGGCTACAACAGAGAGATTGATCGCACCAACGACGTCACCATACAGTTCAACAGAAACCGTGTGGTCTCCAACTGTGCGGATCGGTGTTTCGATGGTGATGTTCTTGCGATCAACGGTGATACCTGTTTGATCCAAAAGAGCGGCGGCGATTTCGGTTGTCGAGATCGAGCCAAACAAACGACCTTCGGCGCCGGCTTTAGCCTTGACCTTGACCGACTGCTTAGCCAGATTTGCGGCAACACCACGAGCGGCTTCCCGCTCGGTGTTTTCGCGCAAGTCGCGAGCACGACGCATCACGCCAGCCTGCACAACTTCACCTTCGGAAGCCACAATGGCCAAGCCGTGTGGCAACAAATGGTTGCGAGCATGGCCAGACGAAACAGTAATGATGTCGCCACGGCGACCAACTCCTGCGATATCAGAACGAAGCAGAACTTTCATGGCTTATGCCTCCTCTGTTGTTGCGGCTGCTGACGCTTCGGCTACTGGAGCTTCGGCTGCATCAATAGCGGCTGCGTATTTGTCGACAAATGCTGATTCGGTTGAACTGGCATCAGTGTTAGGTGCGCCACGACGCGGACGATCGCTGCGTGAACCGCCATCTTCTTCGCCACGGCGAGGTGCGCGAGCTGCAGCAACGCGCTTGGTGTATGGCAAGAGCGCCATCTCGCGCGCGTTCTTGACAGCAAGTGCCACGTCACGCTGCTGCTGAACGGTATTGCCGTTCATGCGACGAGCACGTAACTTGGATCGGTCAGACATGAAGCGTTGCAATAAGTTGACATCTTTGTAGTCGATGTAACCGATGTGTTCTGCATGCAGAACGTTTGGACGCTTCTTGTATTTGCGCATTGCAGCTTTCGCTGCCCTCGCTTTGTTGGTTTTACTTGTCATGTCTTAATTCCCTTTGTGGTTAATGAGTGGTGTGATTAGAACGGTTCTTCGCCGGTGTCATGAGGATTGACATCGGTGCCTGGGTTAGCGCCACGTGACGCGCCGCCTTGGCCTTGTCCATCTGTTTTTGGCGTGCGCTCTACTTGTGCGGTTGCCCAACGAAGACTTGGTCCGAGCTCATCGGCAATCACGTCGATGGCAGTGCGCTTGTCGCCCTCGCGGGTGGTGTATTCGCGTTGCTCGAGACGACCAGTGACAACAACTCGTGCACCCTTGGTGAGCGAAGCAGCTGCGTTTTCGCCAAGCTGGCCCCACGCAGTGACATTGAAATACGAAGTTTGTTCTTGCCATTCGCCGTTGACTTGGTAACGACGACCGACGGCGATACCAAACGAGGCAACTCCACGGCCGGTGGTGGTA
Organism: Actinomycetota bacterium; assembly: GCA_007279905.1. Taxonomy (GTDB): domain Bacteria; phylum Actinomycetota; class Acidimicrobiia; order Acidimicrobiales; family Ilumatobacteraceae; genus UBA3006. The sequence goes on from QYPH01000039.1 coordinate 15,199, forward strand.
AAACGAAGTTCTGGATCGCGGGTGAGATTACCCACGAGAGTGATGGTGTTATCTGACATTGTTGATTCTCCTTACGAAGTGGCTTCTAGTTCAAAAAGCTAAATCAATTATGCAGACACAGCGGTAAGTCCGCGGCGTGATGCTTCCTGATCTGGCAAACGGAGAAGTTTGTGGCGGAGGACATCGTCCGCAATACGAAGGCTGCGCTCGAACTCGTCGAGTGCGCCACCTGGTGCCATGAGATTGAACACCGCGTAGTAGCCGTCGTTTTGTTTGTTGATTGGATATGCAAGACGACGCTTGCCCCACCAATCAGGTGAGCCGTGGACTGTGCCTCCGACACCTTGGACTGCCTTGGTCACAGTGGAGATCCAACTGTGCGCAGCCGATTCTTCTAGGTTGCCGCTAACTATGAGCATTAATTCGTAAGCACGCATGAACGTGGTAACTCCCTTCGGTTCCAACCGGGGCTGGAGCCCCCGAGGGGGCAGGGTGGATATGTGGACTTGGGATCGTATCGGCACGAACGGAGCGTGCCACACCCGTGTTGCAGAGATTGGCTGAACTAGCGCCTAGACCTGCGCCTGGTTGACCCTGCGCCCTCATTGGGTGCCGTTGCCATCGGTAATGAACGCAGTAAATGGTGCCAGCGACAAGACCTACAACACTCCACTACATACGCCGTATAGGTAATGGGCGAACTCTGATCGGCGCCTACTCGTTGCTGCTCTGTGAGTTGCGCTAGTTGTCGAAACTCTTCGAGTTCGTTTGGCTTGGTAATACAGCGCCCATGGCTTGGAAGACGAGGGCCAAACACATACGTCACCAATACAACATTGTCTTGCACGCAGATCGGACACTTCACACTTGTGGCATCACCAAAGTTTTTTGCTGCGCGCACCAAATCGGGATGCGCATCGCACAGTTGCTCTCGTCGCATGCGGCCGCGACGAAATTCGTTGATCAATGCGCGGCGAGTCAGGCGATGATCGATCATGCCACCAACTGTTTCGCCGTTGTCGTCTGTCAATGACAATTGACTCAACCAACCTGTTGGACGGCGCACAGTATTCATTGAAGCGAACGCTAGTCAGTTCGCGGTTGCTCGGCTACTACCCGATTCGCACTTGTTTTTTCCTGGCTATTTACTTGGCTATTTACTTGGCCTTTGTTGCCCACCATTGCTCAAGCCTGCTGCGAATTTCTGCATCACCCAACAATCCTTCTTCAAGACGAATCTCCATCAAGAACGAGAGCGCGTCACCAACTTGGCGACCGGCGCCGATGCCCAACAGTTCCATCACTTGTGCCCCATCCAACTCTGGTCGCAGCGCAGCGATCTCTTCATGCTTGGCCAACTCTGCAATTCGTGCTTCGAGTTCGTCCATGCGTTGAGACAGCATCAATGCTTTTCGCTCGTTGCGGGTTGTGCAGTCGCAGCGCGTCAACACATTGAGTTCGTTTAACAGTGGGCCAGCGTCGCGAACATATCGACGCACTGCAGAATCAGTCCAACCCATTTGATAGGTATGAAACCGCAAGTGCAGAGAAACCAACTCAGTAATGGCATCGGTGTCATGCGTTGAGTAACGCATTGCTTTGAGCCTTGCCCGCGACATCCGCGCACCAACTACTTCATGATGATGGAAAGTGACACCTTTGCCGTCCTTGATGCCGCGTGTTTTTGGCTTGCCAATATCATGAAACAAGGCGGCAAGTCGTGTGAGACGAAAATCAAAATCGAAATGTGCGTCTTGTCGAACATTTTCCACAACAGCAAATGTGTGAGTCAATACATCTTTGTGTCGATGAATTGGGTCTTGCTCAAGTTTCATCGCTGGCAACTCTGGAAAGAAGTGCTCGGCTAATCCGGTGTCTACCAAGAACCACAACCCACTTGATGGGTGATCACAAACCATTAACCGATCGAGTTCGTTTCGTACACGTTCGGCAGAAACGATCTTGAGTCGGTCGTGGAGCGTGTTCACCGCTGCAACCAATTCGGGAACTGGTTGCAGTTGCAGTGTTGCAATAAATCGGGCGGCGCGCATCATGCGCAATGGGTCGTCAGTAAAACTGATCTCTGGTGAGAGCGGGGTTCGCAATGTGCGGCTGATCAAATCAGCAGCACCACCATATGGGTCAACGAGTTCGGGTACTGCACTTGTTACTTCAAGCGCCATTGCATTGATCGTGAAATCGCGTCGAGATAAATCGGTGGCAATGTCGTTCGAAAACTCAACATCGGGCTTGCGAGAATCCGGCGAATACGCCTCGGCTCTGTGAGTTGTTATTTCGTATGTCCGACCATCTTTTTGAGCAGAGATGGTGCCAAACCGCTCCCCTGTTGTCCATACAGCATCTGCCCAACCGGTGAGGAGACGTTTGGTTTCGTCTGGCCGGGCATCGGTGGTGAAGTCGAAATCCACTTCCCCCATCGGCCGATCGAGCAATAAATCGCGCACAGTTCCACCTACTACATAGAGGCGACGATCGGCTTTGCGAAAAATATCTCCGAGAGGTGCGAGCTCTGCCAATACGGGAGCAAATCGCTGTGGAACCACACTGTTGAGGTTAGGCGTTCTCAATTGGACTTTGGCGACTACCGTCAAGATGTGCGTGGTGGTAATGAAATGAGAAATTCACCGACTACACATTTCACTGTCACTCCCCACCCACAGGCGCCAAACACCGCGCACATCATTTTTGCAGGTGCGCACCTCGCTACAACGTGGAGTTCTGCTTCTGGAGTGGCAAACGAAATCCAAGAACTTGTTTCACAACTTCACCAACAGGGATATACGACTGTTCGCACCGGCGCACTTCATGGTCGAGCAGCCGAAACTCTCGGCGAAATTGGCTTTGATGTTTACGAGAATCTTGTGTTGATGCAGTCATCACCGACTCATTCGCTGCGCGCATTTCCCCAAACCTTTTTGACTCAACCTCAACGCTCGGTTGTGCGTGTTCCGCATTGGCAAACCACTCGCCGTGGCCTTATGGCCAAACTTGAGTCCATAGATCAGAGCGCATTTGGTTTGCTCGCATCTCTTGACCAAAGGTCACTTGTACTTGCACTGCGAGCCACAACACATCATCGTGTGTATGTGTCACTTCATGACAAACCCAAAATGTTTAATAGGTTTTCTTCGACGACGGCTTTCGCGATTGCTGGGTACACCGGTGAAACCGGTTTTATTCAGCGGCTTGCAGTACATCCTGACGACCAGCGGCTTGGCATTGCTTCCCAATTGGTTGCCCAATCCATGACCTGGTTTGCGCGACACCATGTCAAACAGGTGTTGGTAAACACGGCGATCACGAACCGCAATGCCCAAGCCCTGTATCAACGCTGCGGTTTTGAGGAAAAATCAGAGAGACTGGTGGTTATGGAGCATCGCGCACAAGTTGCCCAAAGGACCACGAGTTGTTGATCAACGCATTTGTCAGGTTGCGCCACCTGTGTGTGGTGATAGCCATCATGTTCGGTGCCTCCAGTGTGCTTCTGGGTGCACTTGCGCAACAATCGCTCGCTCTCAGCAACGACACCGTCAAGTCAATTGATGTTCGCTTAATCGCTCAAAATTTTAATGTTCTTGCTGGCACACAATTTCGGTTCACGGTTGGCGTACCCGACGTTGCGGCAAGCAACCAGATCGACCAAGACCCCTCGACAACACTGCGGATTACGGCGTTTGCGCCAGTGACCACCCGAGAGCAGGTGCGCTCGATTGCTGGAGGTGTCGAACCAGTCGGTCAACTGGCAGTCGCCGACTTGCAACTCATTCAATTGGCACGATCCGAAACAAACAACTACACCGCATTTTTGTCGACCACTGCTCGCACAAACTCGTTGCGCCTCTCAAAAGACGGTGTGTACCCGATACAAATTTCATTCGTACAAAATGGTCAACCAGTTTCCAAACTGACTACGTTCGTTAACTTTTTCAATTCAACCATTGAAACGGCACGATTGCCTATTGCGATTGCGTCAACGGTAACTACGTCGCGTGCTCTTGCGCCAAACGGAACTATTGCGATCAGTGACGCGACAAGAAAGAAATTGGCCGACCTCGCCCAGTCTTTAGAAGGTGGTGCGGCGCCGTTGTCTGTGCAGGTTTCACCCGAAATCTTGGATGGTCTTGCGCGTTCAACACAACCCGTCGACACTGAGTTGTTGACGCGCTTGCAAACTGCGTTTTCAAATCACGATTTGTTGCGAGCACCCTTTGTCCCTTTTAGCCCATCAAGTGCACAACGCACCAGCCGTGCCAACGACTTTCAACGACTCAGCAAACTTGGTGATGAAATTCTCGAGCTTCGCAATGGAGAAAAAAATCTCTCTCCCAATGTCTGGTTTTCAAATGTTCTCATTGACACAGACGGTGCCGCATTGCTCAAAACATCCAACGTACGCACTGTCGTTCTTACACCCGAGGCAGCCGCAAAAATTGGCACACTCGACAACTACGCCAAGCCATATCGCATCTCGGGAGATGTTGCATTAAGAACAACTGATCCCGTTCTTGCCAAGACGCTTTCTGGCATCCAAATCAGCCCTGTAATTACTGCCTATTCGGTTGCTGCTGAGTTGTTGACACAACGCCAGGAAGTGATTGATGGTGGCGGCATTTTGTCTTCAAATTTCGTAATTCTCACTACTACTAGCGGCGCACCAATAAACACCGCGTTGCTTGCTCCTCTAGCAGTTGCAATCGACCGTGCTCCGCAACTTCGACTTCGAGCATTGAGTTCTCTTCCACGCGCCAACAGCGAGGCAACACTTGTCAAAGTTCCTCGCTCAGATGAATTTGATGTCTCTGTTGCTGGAAAGGCAATTGATTCTCTTGCAGATGAGTTGGCATCAACATCGCTCATGCTCCCAACTGATGCACCACAACACGCCGCATGGACGACTTCGCGTCTGGCCATGCTTGATGACCGACTCAGTAGCGATGAATTTGCGTTGTACTTCAAAGGATTTCGCAATCAACTTCGACTGCTTCGGACATCAGTGAAGGTTCCGGAGTCGTTGAGTTTTACGCTCGGCGGACGCGAAAGCGATCTTCGACTACAACTGCGCAACGAGGCCTCTGTTGATCTCACCGTTTCCGTAGAGATCTCGAGCGTGAAGTTGCAGTTTCCCGACGAAGACCGTGTAGTGACAGTGCCAGCAAATGGCGCAATCGACTTGGTGATTCCTGTTGTTGCTCGCGCGAGCGGGCGCTTCCCTATTGAAGTGGTGCTGTACACGCCAGACGGATTAGTGCAGGCCGGTCAACGTGTTCAACTCACTGCAAGAGTCGCTGCCATTGCTGGTCTCGGACTCGTGGTCAGTGGCGCCGCAGCTCTTGTGTTACTTGCATGGTGGTTGAGTCATTGGCGCGCTTCACGCCGCAAATCGTCTGCCAAAAAACACCCTGCTATAGGCTAAAAACTCTGCTGTAGGCTAAAAATTATGACCGTACGCATCGTTACAGACAGTGCTTCAGACATTCCTCAGTCTTTGGCAGACGCCAACAATATTTCCATCGTTCCACTGTCGTTTCGCTTCGGTGACGAAGAGTTCATTGACCGCGAGCAGTTGACCGTTGCACAATTTTGGGAGCGATGCGGTTCGTCTGCTGTGTTGCCAGAAACCGCAGCGCCTTCCCCTGGACAATTTGAGGCCGAATTTCGCCGCGTGTTTGCACAAGGCGCAACCGGAATAGTTGTGATTTCGTTGTCGTCCGAACTGTCTGCAACCATGCAAAGTGCCGAGTTGGCTGCGCGCGCAGTTGCTGGTGATATTCCAGTGCGAGTAGTGGACAGCCGTTCGGCTTCGATGGGCCAAGGCATTGCCGCCGTTGCTTGTGCCAAAAAGGCTGCAAGCGGCGCAAGTTTGGACGAAGTTGCTGCTTATGGCAAAGAGTTGGCGGGTCGCACGCAAGTCTGGGCCGCACTCGACACCCTCGAAAACCTCAAAAAGGGCGGTCGAATTAGTGGCGCAAAAGCATTACTTGCTTCAGCGTTGGCGATCAAACCCATCTTGCAAATTAAGGATGGTTTGATTCAAGAAGGTGGCAAGCAACGCACGCGCAGCAAAGCAATTGCACTGTTAATTGAAAAGGTCAAAGAGGCAGGGCCGATTGAAAATCTTTCGGTATTGCAAGCAGAGTGCGATGACGTTCAAGACTTTGTTGCGGCACTGCGAGAGATGTACACAGGCGAAATCATGGTCAGTGATATCGGTGCAATCATCGGTTCACACACTGGTCCTCGCGCAATCGGCGTGACATTCCACTGTAAGTAGGTAGTTCACTCACGGGATATCCCCGTTTCATAAGGGGTTTTGGCACTATTGTCGCATCACAGCGATGACTCAAGACAGCCCACTTTCACGCCTCATCGGAGGTCGTTACCAACTCGAGCATCGCATTGCTCGTGGTGGCATGGCCGAAGTGTGGTTGGCGAGCGATACGTTCCTGCACCGCCAAGTTGCTGTCAAACTGCTGAAGCCACATTTAGCAAACGATGAAAATGTGGCTGAACGTTTTCGACGCGAAGCCGTTGCTTGTGCTGGCATTAGCCATCCAAACATCGTTGCGGTGTATGACTGCATCGAACACGGTGGTCGTCAAGCCGTCATTATGCAGTACGTCGAGGGAAAAAGTTTGCGCGAAGTGCTCGACAAACAAAAGAAACTGCAACCACAACTCACAATCCATATTGGTTTAGCAGTTGCTGCCGCCCTTGAGGAGGCGCACAAGCAAAATTTTGTGCATCGCGATGTCAAACCGGGAAATATTTTGATGACAAAAGATGCACGTTGTTTGCTGGCCGATTTTGGAATTGCCAAAGCGCTTGTTTCGAGCGGCGACGATCTCACCAATGACAACATCATGATGGGAACTGCAAAATATCTTTCACCCGAACAAGTGCGGGGCAAACCGCTTGATGGTCGGGCCGATCTGTATGGTCTTGGACTTGTCCTGTATGAGTGCTTGGCTGGTCGTGTTCCCTTTATTGGAGAATCAGATGCAGATACAGCACTTGCGAGATTGCAGCGAGAGCCAACCGACCTTGCTCGCCTGCGCCCATCGGTTTCACCAAACTTGGTCAAAGTCATTCACAAATTGCTCGCTCGCAACCCAGATCACCGATACGCAACTGCTGCCGACACAATTGTTGCGTTGCGAGCAGCTCGAAGTGGTGAACTAGATCGAACCACCGAAATCACACCTCCATCCGGACTCATGGTTGTCGGTGGTGAAATGTTGGACGAAAGATTCGACCGAAATCGCGAACGAGAAAGCTCGCGAGATCGCAGTGTTCGCACAGTTTCGCCGACTCTCTCTCGCAATTCCGTCGTTGGTCAACCCCTCCTCGCCGTACCTGATCGTGAACGTCAATCTTCAAGTTCGCCAACAAGTGCAACATCGCCGTTTCATCAGCGTTCGTCATCTGCTTCTCGTCACATCATTACTGGTCTCGCTGTTGCGGGACTTATAGGTGCGGGACTTATAGGTGCGGGATTTGTGGGAGATAGCGCGTTGTGGTTTACCAACAAAGAATCACCAACTGCAGAATCTGTTGTTGTACCGGTCGCTCCAGCGGTGACGGAATCAGCCTCAATCGTTTCCATTATGAGCTACGACCCAAATGGTGATGACGGCGAAGAAAACGAAGCCCTTGTGCCGCTACTTCTTGACAGCAACCCACAAACCAATTGGGCTACAACGTGTTATTTCAATCAATATTTCGGGAGCAAAGAGTTTGTAGGCATCATCATCCAACTTTCTGCGCCAACCACTGGAACACTCAATGTCTATTTGGGTAATGCGCCGTGGAAAATGGATGTGTATACCGCACTTGACTCTGCGCCTGCCCAACTAGCTGGATGGGGCCAACGAATTGCCACCGACAACAATGTCAAGCTTCGTAAAGCCAACTTTGTTCTTACTCAACCCGCGCAGTTTGTCCTCATTGCCTTACGTGAAATTGGGAAAAGTGAAATGTGTAGTGGTTCCAACCCTTACCAAGGATTGCTCTCTGGAGTGACGTTCCAAGCAAGTTAGCCTGCTGGTATGCCTTCCAATCCGTTTACCGACCCTCAGTGGGCCTCGCGCACGGTCGATGCAATTGACCGAATTGTTGGCTTGGTGCGCGACCGCACAACTCGGCCTGCTGTTGCAATTGTTCGAGCACTGATCTTCGGAAGCATGGCCGTCGTAGGCGCCGTGTTTTTGGTAATTATTCTGGTGATTGGTTGCATTCGCGGTTTGCACTCATTCTTTGACATCTGGTGGTCGCGCGATACCGCGGTTTGGGCGTCATATTTGTTTATTGGTGTCTTCTTTTGCACCATCGGCATGTTGCTCATGCGCCGCCGTCATCCGCAAGAATAGATTTCCCCACAGAAAGATCACCCCCATGACATCAACACCGATTCACAATAAAGTTCTCATTATTGGTTCTGGACCAGCCGGACTCACGGCCGCCATTTACGCTGCGCGTGCCAACTTGCAACCTCTTGTGATTGAAGGCGAACCATCTTCTACATCCGATCAACCTGGTGGCCAATTGATGTTGACCACCGAAGTCGAAAACTTTCCAGGTTTTCCAGAAGGAATCATGGGTCCCGACTTGATGATGCGTTGTCGCGATCAGGCGCTTCGTTTTGGAACCGAATTCATCACCGAGAAGGTCTCCAAAGTCGACTTTTCGGCCCGTCCATTTCGTGTGTGGGTTCGTGACACTGAATACACAGCCGACGCAATCATTGTCAGCACCGGCGCACAGTCGTTGATGCTTGGACTTGAAGAAGAAAAGAGACTGATCGGGCATGGTCTTTCGACATGCGCAACATGCGACGGATTTTTCTTCCGCGGCCAGGAAATCGTGGTTGTTGGAGGAGGCGACTCTGCACTTGAAGAAGCTCAGTTCCTCACCAAGTTTGCGTCGAAGGTCACCATTGTTCATCGCCGCGAATCATTGCGTGCTTCAAAGATCATGCAAGATCGTGCGTTTAAGAACGAAAAGATTTCGTTTATTTGGAATAAGCAAGTAACGCGCGTGCTCGGCGACGACAAAGTGAATGGAATTGAAATGACCGATACTGTCACCGGCGAAGTGTCAACGATGAATGTCACTGGTGTTTTTGTGGCAATCGGTCATCGACCAAACACCGATTTGTTTGCAGGTGTCTTAGAGATGGAAAGCACTGGCTATCTCACCACCAAAGCGGGATCGACATATACAAATATCGAGGGTGTCTTTGCATGCGGAGACGTGCAAGACCACACCTATCGTCAGGCCATTACTGCTGCTGGTTCTGGGTGCATGGCAGCAATTGATTGCGAGCGGTGGCTAGAGGCACAGCACTCATAGACAACGGTTGATCGACGGCGTCGGTATTATGGAGTTGCTCAGATCATTCATTTCAACGCAACAAACAGACTGGAATCCGCCATGGCAGATGGAATTGTCACCCTCACGAGCAGCAGCTTTGATGAAGTTGTAAAAAGTGCAAGCACGCCGATCCTGGTTGACTTTTGGGCGGAGTGGTGCGGACCTTGCAAGGCAATTGCGCCTGTGCTCAAAGAGCTTTCAACCGAACTGATGGGCAAAGTAACTATTGCAAAACTTGATGTTGATGCACATGGTGACATCGCACAACGATTCGGTGTGATGAGTATTCCAACACTGCTTATTTTTAAAGATGGTGAAGTACAAAAGCGTTTGGTTGGAGCAAAAGGTAAAGGCCAACTGCTACAGGAGCTTGCAGAATTTCTCCCAACTTCCCTTTAGTCCTCCATCAGCGCAATGACGCTGTGGCTGAAGTTCAGCGGCGTTTAGGCGTAGTTGGTTTTCTTGATGTTTCTTTTATTGAGCCTGGTCACTTCTGTGAGTTCACTCAGCAAGCGTTGAGCGAGTTTCAAACACATCGAGGTTTGCCTGCCGACGGAATTTGTAATCGCAACGTATGGGAAGCATTGATTGAATCTTCCTGGCGTTTGGGTTCAAGATTGTTGTATCTCACTTCGCCACACCAGCGAGGTGACGATGTCATTACATTGCAGACAAAGTTGGCAACACTCGGATTTGACTGTGGACACATAGACGGAATACTCGGACCCAAATCAATTCATTGCCTTGCCGACTTTCAACAAAACTACGGACTAGTTGCCGATGGCATCTGTGGTGCGAAAACACTTCAGGCCCTGTCTCGCATGAGTAGCCAAACAGGATCTGGTCCAGGAATAGTTTCGGTTCGAGAATCTGAAAAACTTCATCACGCGGCCCGGGTTGGTGATTCGCTCAAGATAGTGGTGGGTTGCTTTGGTGACCTACAACGTGTCTCGAGGGGTGTGACAAGAAAGTTGCGCGAGCATTACGACGACGTCATGACGGTTGAGGAATCGGATGCAACGTTGCACACAATGTCAGCAAATAGTTTCCAAGCAGATGTCTATGTCGGTATTGCGACAGCATCGGTACAACACCACGAGATTCTTTTTTATGAAACCGAAGGCTTCAGCTCGCCGGGAGGTCACCGCCTAGCTGAGACCATCGCAGCACAACTCAGCGAGATTGGTGCGGGGCAATTCACAGTGAAGGGCATGCGGCTTCCCGTCCTGCGAGCAACTCGAATGCCTGCTGTCCTGTGCGTTTTCGGGCAGAGCCTTCAACCCGAGTTTGATGTCATCGCCAGCGCCGTTTGTACGGCAGTCACGAACTGGTTTGCCCCTCAAAAGCCCATCTGAGCAACCATTTCCAGGGTTATCCACAAGTTTGTGCACAGTCTGTGAGGACTGTCAAGTTGTTGTTTACACTCATGCTCCACAAGAGGGACAGTGTTTGTGCGGGCCGATTACTTCTTCTGATGAGAAACTGCTGGTTAATCCTCTGAGGGAGGCCCTTCGGTCATCAGCCGGTAAATACGCTCGAGGTCTTCAAGGTCGGCGAAATCAATAGCGACTTTGCCGTGTTTGCCACTGATGGTTACACCCACCGACGTTTGCAAGTGTTCGGCAAGAAGACCCTCGAGTTCGAGTAGGCCAGGTGGGCGCAATGCTGTCGTTTTGCCAGTGGTGGATGCAGTTGATTTGCCGACAGTCTTACCGCCCGATTTGCCATCATCCGGTGTGTTGGTGGTACCACCTATGTTTTGGCTTTCTCGAACAGCCTCTTCGATACCTCGCACCGTCCAGCCCATCTCGACTGCTCGCTTGGCCAGTTGTTCTTGCAATGACCGATCTGGGGTACCTAAAAGTGCTTTTGCATGACCGGCCGAGAGCCTGCCATCGGCCAACAACGACTGAATGGATGGCGGAAGCCCCAAGAGGCGCAACGCATTGGTGATGGCTGAGCGACTTTTGCCGACCTTGCTGGCAACTTGCTCGTGCGTCATGTTGAAATCTTCAAGTAATTGTTGGTAGGCAGCAGCTTCTTCGAGTGGCGTGAGATCTTGGCGATGAAGGTTTTCGACAAGTGCTTGTTCTACAGATGACACGTCGTCGGTCACGCGCACAATTGCCGGAATCATTTGCAGTCCAGCACGTGAAGCGGCGCGCCAGCGGCGCTCGCCTGCGATCAACTGATAACGATCGGTTCCTTCTGGTCGAACGAGAATTGGTTGCAAAACACCAATAGCAGAAATGGATGCGGTGAGTTCGGCAAGCGATGCTTCGTCGAAGTGCACTCGTGGTTGGTTTGGGTTTGGGTCAATCGCATTCACTGCTATATCTTTGAGCCCTGTTGCTGAATTACCACTCATACCA
>QYPH01000077.1 GCA_007279905.1 Actinomycetota bacterium
CAACAGATGGCGCGCCAAGTTGGTTTGGGCGGTGTACGACTGTTCAATCGCACCGAATTGATCGACACCGTCATTGTTGACGGCCGTTGTGCCGGCATCGTTGTGCGCGACTTGTTGACAGGTGAGATTCAATCACACGCTGCGCATGCAGTTGTGCTTGCCACTGGTGGCTATGGCAACGTGTTTTTCTTGTCAACAAATGCAATGCAATGCAACGTCACTGCCGCATGGCGCGCACACCGTCGCGGCGCAATGTTTGCAAACCCGTGTTACACACAGATTCACCCAACATGTATTCCGCAAGCCGACGAAACGCAATCAAAACTCACGTTGATGAGCGAGTCATTGCGCAACGACGGTCGAGTGTGGGTGCCAAAGAGCTCAACCGACAGTCGTCCTGCCGACCAAATTCCAGAAGCAGAGCGCGATTATTATCTCGAGCGTTTGTACCCGAGCTACGGAAACTTGGCACCACGCGACATTTCATCGCGCGCAGCAAAACGACTTGTCGACAAAGGTCAAGGCATCGGACCATTGAAGAATGGTGTCAACCTCGACTTTGCTGCAGCCATCGAGCGACTTGGTTTAGATGTCGTCAAAGAGCGCTATGGCAACCTGTTCGAAATGTACGAGCGCATCGCAGGCGAAGACCCATACAAGACGCCAATGCGCATTTATCCTGCAACGCACTACACAATGGGCGGCTTGTGGGTTGACTACGAGTTGATGACCAACATTCCTGGCTTGTATGCAGCAGGAGAAGCAAACTTTTCCGATCACGGTGCAAACCGTCTTGGTGCATCTGCTTTGATGCAAGGTCTTGCAGATGGCTATTTCGTATTGCCGTCGACAATCAGTGGTGGTCTTGCTCCACTGCTCGGCAAAACAATGCCAGACATTGATCACCCAGCTTTTAAAGAAGCAGAGCAACTAGCCAAAGATCGCTTCACGGGATATCTCGATACCAAGGGCAAGCGCTCGCCAGATTGGTTCCATCGCGAACTCGGCAAAATCATTTGGGACAAGTGCGGCATGGAGCGAACCAAAGAGGGTTTGCAAGAAGCACTTTCAGATTTGCCAGCTCTATACAACGAATTTAAAACCGATTTGCGTGTTACCGGTACTGGCGAAACAACCAACCAGACACTTGAAAAGGCTGGTCGTGTAGACGACTTCTTCCAATTGGGCATGGCAATGTGTCAAGACGCTCTTGCTCGTGAAGAAAGCTGCGGCGCGCACTTTCGCTCCGAGTACCAAACACCAGAGGGCGAAGCACAACGCGACGACGAGAAGTTCTGTCATGTCGCGGCCTTCGAGTGGACAGGTGACCCAATGAATCCAAAGCGCAATGTTGAAGAACTCGTGTTCGAAACAGCGCATCTCGCAACAAGGAGTTACAAGTGAGCCACTTAAAGAATCTCACGCTCAAGGTGTGGCGCCAAAGTGGTCCTGCCGATGCTGGTCGTTTCGAGACGCACGAAGTTGCAGAGATCAGTGACGAAGCTTCGTTTCTCGAACTACTCGATGTGCTCAACGAGCAATTGATCAGCGAAAACAAAGAAGCTGTGGTGTTCGATCACGACTGTCGTGAAGGTATCTGCGGCACGTGTTCGCTGATGATCAACGGTGTTGCCCACGGGCCACAGCGCGCAACGACAACATGTCAGTTGCACATGCGTTCATTCAAATCCAATGACACGATTGTGGTTGAGCCTTGGCGAGCTGCAGCGTTTCCGATCATCAAAGACCTGATGGTTGACCGTTCGCCATTTGATCGGATCATTGAAGCAGGTGGCTATATCACTGCCGTCACTGGTGGTGCCCCTGACGGCAATCTCATTGCAGTTCCAAAGCCAGTTGCCGATGCAGCAATGGACTCTGCTCAGTGCATTGGTTGTGGTGCATGTGTAGCGGCGTGTCCAAACGGCGCGGCCAGTTTGTTTACCGGTGCCAAGCTTGCGCACCTCAATCGTTTGCCACAAGGTCAGCCCGAGCGTTATCAGCGCACTGAGGCAATGGTGGAGAAAATGGATGAATACTTTGGCTCGTGCACCAATCACGGCGAGTGTTCGGCGGCATGCCCGAAAGAAATTTCGATCGATGTGATTGCGTTGATGAACAAGGACTACCGAGCGTCCAAGTTCAAGAGCCGCAAAGAAATCAGCCGCGGTTAATTCGCGTCTATTTATATGTTGAGCGGTCTAGCTACTTGGGTACAAGATGTTATTGAGTCGCTTGGATATCTTGGCGTAGCCATCCTTGTCGTTATTGAAAATTTGTTTCCACCAATTCCTTCCGAAATTGTCTTGCCGTTCGCCGGCTTCGTTGCACAGCGTGGTGACGCATCGGTAGTGGTGATGATTCTTGCTGCAACCATTGGCTCGGTAGTTGGCGCACTCATCTTGTATTACATCTCGTGGGTAATCGGACCAGATCGACTCAGGCAGTTCGTTGTGCGATTTGGTAAGTGGTTTGGAATCAAAGAATCGGATCTCACTCGCGCTGAAGAATGGTTTGACAGGCGGTCAACAACAGCGGTTCTCGTTGGTCGATGTGTGCCGCTTATCCGCTCCATCGTGTCGATCCCTGCAGGCTTTCGACGTATGAAGCTTGTGCCTTTTGCTGTCTACACATTCATCGGCAGCGCAGTGTGGAATATTGTTTTGATCGGCGCAGGCGCCATTCTTGGCGACAACTGGGATCGAGTCGGCGATTATGTGGGAATCTTCCAATACGTGGTGATTGCCTGCATCGGTCTTGTGATCATCCGATTTGCCTCCACAGTTATCAAGCGCCGCAGGGGCAAAAAAACTAGTTCTTGACGATTTCATAAAGTGAGCGATATCGTTCATTTTATGAAATCCACTGTTGCACCGTTACTGCTTCCTGTTTTGCGCTCGCGCGGGCAAGCAGAGATGTTGTGCGCAATTTTGTCCAACCCGCAACGGGAATGGACTCTTGCCGAGCTGGCAAAAGTCAGCAGGCAATCTTTGCCCACAGTGCAGCGAGAGGTGCAACGAGCAGAGATGGCAGAACTCGTCAAGTCTCGTCGAGTCGGTCGCTCTCGGCTTGTTTCGGGGGGTGTGTCGCCGATGCAGCATCATCTTGGTCAATTGCTCATGATGTCATTTGGTCCGCGACAGGTAATTGCCAAGGAATTCGGTGCATTGCCTGGTGTAGAAAAACTCTTCATCTTTGGTTCATGGGCAGCGCGTTTTAAGGGCGATCGTGGATTTCCGCCAAATGATATAGACGTTCTCATTATTGGAAATCCGGATGCTGGTGAAATAGCAGAGGTTTCACAGAAATCTTCAAAAATATTATCCATTGACGTCAATCCGACTATCGAGTCGCACACATGGTGGGCAAATAAGTCGGGTGCGGGTTTTCGAAAGCAGATCACCTCTCGGCCATTAGTCGAACTTGAGGTGCGTGGTGTCAACAATGTGGAAACAAAGGGTGCAAGATCTCATAAATGAAGGTCGTCTTGAAGAGGTTTTCGTTGACCAACTATTTCTCAATCGCCTGATCACGAATTCGCAAATCAACTTAAGAGACGCCAATGCGCTCTTGGCTACTGGTTCACTTGAGGGCGCATTCGTGTTGGCTTATTCGTCTGCGCGCATTGCCGCAACAGCAATATTGTATTCACGTGGTGTCAGACCTACTGCTCGTGGCGGGCACTGGGTAGTGGCCGATTTACTTGCAGTCGTTAATGGTGTTGAAACTCATGTGGTGAGTTCGCTCAATCGATTGCGCATCTTGAGAAACGAAATTGAATATCCACAATCGGTCTCCACGATGCTTACTCAAGAAGTTGTTCAACTAGCTTTTGAGACTTCGCAGTCACTTACGTTGACTTGCGCCAAACTCATGCGCGGGAGATGAGAGTGATAACCCCCGTACTTTTGGTGCAGTACAGCGATTGCATGGCAGTTGATTTAGGTGAACCGTTTGCTGACGACGCGTGCCCTATGGCTGCGGTGGAGGTAGTGGAGTAGAAGGTTTTGCGGCTGTTGAACTTCTTGTGGCACTCAAAACATCCCGTGTTTTTGGCTTGCCTGCATACAGGATTCGAATTGAAGTTGCTGCCACCATCAATGTGACCAAGGCAACTGCAAGTGCTTGGAAGAAAGTATTGGTGCGATCAGTTCCTGCGGTAATGGAGTGAAGTGAAACCGTGACGAAAAGTGAGTAACTCAAATAGTGGATAGATCTCCAAAGCTGTTTTGGTATTTTCTTCATCAGCCAAGACGAAACTTGGACTGCGACCAGCATGTAGAAACCAATGATTCCCCATGCCACTCCGGTTGTTTTCCAATCTGAAGCGAAAGGAACAAATACATCTGCTGTTCCAAAATGGACGTACGAGTCGCCAACAATTGCGGCCATGTGCAACCCAGTACCCAAGAGGGTGAGTGTGCCCAACCACTTGTGCAAGTCAAGCAACCATGCTGGCCTGTCGTATGGTTTGAGCAATCTCGTAGAGAGCAGTACGCCCCATAAGGCTGACGCCGTTAAGAGACCCCAGGTAACAATTCCCGACGCGCGGGCAATGTGCCACCAAAATTGTTGATTCGTCATTTCGTGTATTCCTTCCAGCGAGAACTTTCGAGGCTTCGTCCATCGGCAAACACTGCGAGTGCAGCGAGGCCAGCAGCTTCAACTTGAGTGAAGCCTTCCATAACTCCAGCGACAAGCACGACTGTTGAAAAGACTTCAGCCCATACGGCTTCGGCTCCGATGACTGTTGACTGAATTACTTGACCGGGTGATCTCTGCAGAGGCAGGCCAGTCTTCGGGCTCAATACGTGATGCATTACTGAGTTTCCAACCGACCAAGTTTTTGCATCGAGCGATGATGTTGCAATGGCCCCGTCAAACAGAGTTGCGGTAGCAAGTATGTCGGACGAGATAAATGGTGACGCCACAGGAATAGGCCATGCGCCATCGATTGGGCCGATGCCGGCGCAACGAATGTCGCCCCCAATACTGATGCACACACCCTCGGCTCCGAGTTCACGCAATTCAGTCGCTACTAGGTCGGCTGCCAGACCTTTGCCTAGCCCACCCGGGTCGAGCGTGAGTCCGGCGGGAAGAGTGACTGTGGAGTTTTCGACATTGATTGACGTTGCAGCGAGCGGTTGACCCCATTGCAAACTTCCATCCAATTGGGTAACCAATGCAGCGTTGGTCATCGACTGCGCGTAACCAAGTTGCACGAGTGACGGCAACAGTGTCGGATCAAAAACTCTGTTTGTTAAACGTTGTGCATCAACCAAATAACGAACAAGCGTGATGGTGTCGGGATGTACACGAATTGCAGCACCCTTTGATGAATTGAGAGCGCAGACATCACTTGATGCGATAAATCGACTCCAGTGTTGTTCTAATGCGGCAAGTCGAAGGCGAGCGACCCCAAGAAGTGATGGGTCACCGATGACGGTCAGGTCGGCGGTGTTGCCCATGCAGGCAAACACTTCCTGGGTGAGTGTGGACATTGAAACTATTTAGATCCAGTCGTTGCTGGAGGAGTCCATTGGGCTTGTGGTGCGGGCGGTGCAATATTGATAACAACAGGTGCTTGTGCTGTTGCTGCGGGTGGAGCTGCTGCTGGAGTAACTGCCGCTGGTGTTGCTGCTGCTGGTGCAGGCTGCGTGGGCGCAGCTATTCCAGCTGTTGCAGGAACTGTTGCCAAGACATTTTGTGTCGGAGCCAAGATCAAATTGTTCAGAACCTGGTTGCCCGTGGTTTCTGCTTTTGCAGAGACGGTGAAGGCCGAGGCGATACCAAGTGTGGAAGCAATTGCAAGTCCTGAACTGATTATCCTGGCGGAAATGGCTGGGTGCATGTTGCGTTTGGTGTCCCGCGTAGTACCGGTTGGGGTTTGTTGATTAGTCATCGTCGCCTTCATCATCGTGGCTTCGCGTTGTTGGTGCAGCACTCGAGATTCGTGGTTGTTTGGCAACTACTGATGTGACAATTCGTCCATCAAGTACTTCCGCATGAAAAGTCATCACCGAAGTACCACTCGTTAGCGCTACTGCGATTCGAGAATTGCTCACGGCGGTTGTGACAAACGTGTAACCATTAACAGGTGTGACTGACACAGCGCTGAGTTGATTGTTGTTAAGCGCCAGTGTGATTGCCGCAATCCCATCAATGTTGTAAGTGGATTGTGCTGCCACGGTTGGCTCCACTCCGGCCGCTGCTGCCACAGTTGATTCCACTCCGGCCGCTGCCACAGGTGTGGTCGCAGCACTTGGTGTGAAATTGGACAGAGCGATCACGTCGGCTTGCAGGGCAGGAGCCGCTTCCGATGTGGTTACTGCATTGTCTAATACTGAGGTGTTTACCGTAAACGCCAGGGCGCCTGCGGCAAGTACACCGGTCATGGAAAGTATTGTTGCTAGGGAGGTTTTCATAGAGCAAACCCTATTGATGTAAGTGTGAAGGGACAGTAAAGGCTTATCCAAGATTTATCCAAATCTTTAGGAATTGAAAGATTTCTATCACGGCTGGAGAAAAGCAGCTGATAAGTAAGCGACAATAGAGGCATGGATGTGCTGCTAGTCGAAGACGATGACGCAATTGCATCATCGCTTACTGCTGGCTTAGCAACTGCCGGCATGAGTGTTCGTCGAGTTGCCAATGGCGCTGATGCAGTGGCTGCAAGTATTCCAGACGTAGTTCTTTTGGATATTGGCCTGCCAGATTTTGACGGTTTTGAAGTATGTCGACGAATTCGGCAGCACAGCCAAGTCCCGATCATTATGTTGACCGCGCGAAGCGAAGAGATAGATCGAGTATTTGGTCTTGAAATTGGTGCCGACGATTACGTCACGAAACCTTTCGGACTCAGGGAATTGATAGCGCGGATTCGTGCAGTCACTCGACGGTATGGGGCAACTGAAGAAACACACCATGAGCACATCGTCATTGGCGCGTTGAGCCTAGATATTTTGACTCGACGAGTATTGCTGGGTGGCGTCGAAATAGAACTGACCGCAAAGGAATTCGATCTCTTGGCGTACCTCGCCTCTCGGCCAGGAGTTGTTCATCGACGCATAGACATCATGGAGTCGGTATGGGACACGAATTGGTATGGCCCAACAAAAACACTTGATGCTCATGTTGCAGCAGTGCGCAAAAAACTTGGCGATCAACGATGGATTGAAGCGGTGCGCGCAGTCGGTTTTCGTCTTGAGGAACCAGAATGAAAAAACGACTACTTGTAGCCATGGTTGGTCTTGTCGGTGCTGTATTGATCGCACATGATGTTCCACTTGCACTGCATCTCTCGCAGATCGAACGCGATCGCTTAACTACAGCAATCGAACGGGATGCTTTCACGATTGGTGGAAAAATTTCTCCAACCTTGCCGCTTGACGACCCGGAAAGACATTCCGCGATTGATGCGGTTTTGGATGAATATTCACTAACAAAAAATGGCATCGTGGTTGTCGTCGACCGCAACGGTTATCTGATTTCAAGCACAGATACAGCGATCGCCAAAGGCACAGATTATGCAGGCAGGCCCGAAATTGCGACTGCGCTGTTGGGAGACCCCTCGTCTGGAACTCGATTATCTAGCACGCTGGGTGGCGATCTTGTCTATGTGGCAGTACCAGTTCTGTCTGGCGCCGAAGTTTTGGGTGCAGTACGCATTACCTTCCCAAAGTCTGTTCTAGACAAAAGCGTTCGCGATCAATTGCAGGGCTTATTACTTGCAGCTTGCGTGTCTGTTGCGATGGCGATCGTCCTTGCACTTGTGTTTGCGCGCACCGTGACCAAACCACTAGATAATTTACGAGTGACGACAGATATTCTTGCCTCGGGCGACCTTACTGCCACTGCAACTGAAGAAGGTCCGAGGGAAACTCGCCAACTTGCGCGGTCATTCAATGTGATGGCAAAGCGATTGGGCGGCCTAGCCGATCGTCAACGTTCGTTTGCGGGTGACGCATCGCACCAGCTCCGAACCCCACTGACGGCGCTTCGATTGAGGTTGGAACAAGCAGGTGAATTGGTTGCATCTTCTCCGGAGCTTGCACAAACCCATATAGACGAGGCGTTAAATGAAACAGATCGACTAACTCATCTCATCGAGCAGTTGTTGCACCTAGCGCGAGCAGAGGGAGCAGTTCTTGAAAAAGAAAATGTTGATGTGTGCGAAATCGTGCGTGATCGGGCTCACGAGTGGCAGTACCTTGCCGACGAGAACGATGTATCCATAGTCGTGCAAGCACCCGAAATATTGTTGGTGAATACAAACCAACTTGCGCTGCGAGAGATTATTGATAATTACGTGGACAATGCAATCGAAGTTGCCCCTTCGGCCTCACAAGTGACAATCACGGTGTTGGCAACTGCCGAGTCGGTCCAAATCGTGGTCGGCGATGCTGGTCGGGGCATGACATCCGAGCAGCGCGACCGAGCTTTTGATCGATTTTGGCGCGCAGATATTGATTCAAATCGACGCACTGGTAGTGGGCTCGGTCTGGCAATTGTGGCGCAGTTGGCTCATGCCTGTGGCATGCAAGTAGAGCTTCGTCAGTCGCCACATGGTGGGGTGGACGCGGTTGTCGACATACCCAACACGATTTGACATCTTTCGGGTTTTGCACTGGCTCATTGCTTGCCACAGTCGCAGAGTGAAAGTCTCGTAGTCTTGTGGCGATGAATGCAATAGCACTGCTTGCGGCAAACACCGGCAAAGATGCCGTTTCCAATTGGTTGCGCACCGACCTCGTGGTCATCATCATGAGTATTTCTGGCGGTCATGTGCTGATGCGCCTCGTCGCATTTCTCGCAGATCAGCAAATCATTCAGGTCAAGTCGCGCAACAAACTCGATGCCAGCGATCTTTCAGCCCTCACCACCGGTGCGCACCGTGCCGCTGTGCTTGGTGCATTGCGTTGGGGCATCAATTTCTGCGTCATCGCAGTCGTCATCACTTCGGTGTTGCTGCGCCTGAGCTTGCCATCGTCGGCACTCGTATTTCTCGGTTCGATCGCAGGTGCTGGGCTCGGTTTTGGTGCGCAACAAATGGTGGGCGACGTCATTGCTGGCCTGTACATCATCGCTGAACGACAGTTTGGCGTTGGCGACGTGGTTCGACTCGGACCGCTTGGAATCATTGGTTGGGTAGAGGGTCGCGTTGAAGAAGTGACATTGCGTGTTACCAAAATTCGCACATTTGATGGAGACTTGGTGAGCATTGCCAATGGCGTGTTGCGCCACAACGTCAACATGTCGCGTGACTGGTCGCGCGTACTGGTCACGGTTCCACTGCCACGCGAAAGTGACATCGAAGATGCGATTACTCGAATCGACGCAGTGTGTGCACAGTTGGGCGCAGACTCAAAAATCGGGCCACTGTTGATTGAAGTTCCAAGTGTGACAGGTGTCGATGACTTAGGCGCCGAAAACGTAGAGGTTCGCGTGGCAGGCCGATCATTGCCGGTGCAGCAGTGGAAGGTGGAGCGCGAATTGCGCCGCCGTATTGCCTCAGAACTTCGCGAGATGTATATCGAGTTTAAAGTCACCGAAAAAACCACTGAAAGAGTGAATGAAGTTGGTGAGACTCGATGAAATTTCGCCGGCCGCGCAATTCAACACTTGTATCAATTTTTGTTTTTCTTGTCTCGTTTGGTTTTTGGCTCGGGCAACCTCAAGCAGATAAGCCGTCTTCGCAAATGCCCGATGTCAGTTGGGTTTTTGTGACAACGACCGCGGTTCCTCAACCGATTGACACCACGCCTCCAGTTGTTGAAACCACGTTGCCTCCAGAGACAACAATTCCTGTCGATACGGTGCCGACCGAAACAACTCTTGATCCTGCAGTCACAACCGTCGCGCCATAACGCGCGCTAGTTGCACTCGCACAAAGTCGGGTCGAGTTACTTCGTATCCACAACCAAAAACGCTTCGGCAGTTCGGCCCTTTGGCAAACCACCGGCTTCGGCAATCATCTCGCCCCAGCCGCGCATGCGCTCTGGCAAACCCGCAGGGTCGGTGTGCTGGCTTTCATGGCACAGTAGCGCTGCAATCTTTTTGTCCAGCACATCCGTTGTGTCAACGAAATGTTTTGGGTTTGGTCCGGCCATGATCCATGTTTCTGGAACGCTGTGTGGAACAAGCCCGCGCTCGCTCAATAATTCGGGAAATGCAAACTCGTTGCGAGCGTCGGGATACACGGCGCACAACGCGGCCTCGCCAGTAGCCAGGTGATCGGGGTGGCTTGCATAAATACGGTTGTAGTTGCGCTCGCCCGATTGAGTGAGTACTCGATCGGGTTTGACAATACGGATTACTGCGCTGATCTCACGACGCAAGTTGAGGTCGGCAACTACAGCGCCATCTGGAAAACCCAACCAGTGCAACTCGGTGACGCCAAGCATATTTGCAGCAGCAGTCTGCTCGCGCCGACGTATTGCTGCAACTTCATCGCGAGTCACGGTGTTGTCCGAACCTCCAGCTTGACCATCGGTAACTAAGCAATACACGACTTCGTGACCTTCGCAAATCCATGTTGCGACAGTGCCGCCGGCACCAAAATCCACATCGTCGGGGTGGGCAGTGATGACCAAAATTTTCATGAGGTTGCTTCCTTTACTGAATGTTTGAGATGAAATGATTTCAGTCGAATATATGGGTCAAATCCTCGCGACGACAGGGCAATGCCGCGACCCGTATTTTTGACGCCCGTCCACACTAAGTGTGGGTCTACGTAATCGCAGCGATTCATATATATGGTGCCTGCTTCGATCTGACTTCCTACAGCCGCCGCGACGTCAATGTCTTGGGTCCAGATGCTTGCCGTCAGACCGTACTGCGAGTCGTTCATGAGCGCAACTGCCTCGTCGTCCGAGCGCACTTTGACGATGCCAATCACTGGGCCAAATGATTCGTCGCGCATCACGCTCATGGTGTGGTCTACATCCACCAACACAGTTGGCCCAAGATACGGAGTGCCTGGTTGAGATGCGGCAAAATCATGCTCGGTCACTAGTGCACGGGCCCCTGCACCAACTGCGTCGGCAATTTGATTGCGCACAAACTCTGCGGCTGGGGTGTTGACCATTGGACCAATTGTGGTGTTGTTGTGCAGCGGGTTGCCGAGCACATAAGCGCGTGTTGCATCAACAAAACCCTCAACAAAGTTGTCGTACACATGCTCGTGTACATAGATGCGTTCAATCGCGCAACATGATTGACCACTATTAAAAAATGCACCATCTACATTTTCGCCGATTGCATAATTGACGTCGGCGTCGGCGCGCACATACGAAGGATCTTTTCCGCCCAACTCGGTGGCGACTCCAATAAATCTTCCGGCAGCAGAGCGCTCCATGCTTGTTCCGCCATCTACCGAGCCTGTAAACACCACAAAGTTGATGCGCAAATCTTTGATCATCGAGTCAACCAACGAGTGGCTTGCATGGACATGTTGAAAAACGCCTGCAGGCAGACCAGCGGTATCAAACGCTGCCTGTAATCGCTCAGCGCACAACATGGTTTGGCTGGCGTGCTTGAGCACCACGGTGTTGCCGGCCAACAGTGCAGGAACAATTGAATTCACTGCAGTGAGGTATGGATAGTTCCACGGTGCAACCACGAGCACGGTGCCTAGCGGCTCGCGTCGAATCCATTTTGTGAATCCATCTACTTGTGGTGCTGCAATGTCGCTCAGGTTGGTGGCAGCAATTGAAGACATGTAGCGCGCGCGTTCTTGAAACCCCCGCAGTATTTCGTTTGGCGTGTAGCGCACAGGTCTGCCCATTTGCCACGTCAGTTCGGTGGCAATATCAAGGGCATCTCGTTCCATCTCTTGCACCATGCGCTCGATTACTGCGGCACGCTCAGCTATTGGCGTGGTGCGCCAGAGTTGCTGAGAGTCGGCAGCCCTGTGCAGAACGGTCTCGATCTGGGAAGGAGTCGCCAATTCGCGGCTGGCAAGGGTCGATCCATCAATAGGGGAGACAAGATGTTGCACAGCCACCTCGCCACACTACGAGCCAAAATCCCCTGCCTACACTCTCTTATATGGCTTATATGGCGCATCGTCCTATGACTCGTGACGAACTAGTCGTAGCGATTAATTCGGGTGTGATTGACACGGTGATCATGGCTTTTCCCGACATGCAGGGCCGCATGGTTGGCAAGCGCATGACGGGTTGGTTCTTTTTGCAAGACGTAGCCGACCACGGTACGGAAAATTGCAATTATCTCATTGCTACCGATATGGATGACACTGCCTTACCTGGTTTTGCATTTGCAAGTTACGACCAGGGTTACGGCGACATGGTGGCCATGCCCGATTGGGACACGATCCGAGTGTTGCCGTGGCAAAAGAACACTGTTCTCATTCTTTGTGATTTAAGCGATCCTCGTACGAGTAGTCGGGTAGCGGTTTCGCCACGTCAAATTCTGCGAGATCAAGTTTCTGTTGTGCAACAAGCGGGCTTTGTGCCGATGATTGGCAGCGAGATCGAGTTCTATTTGTTTCACGAGTCGTATCGCGAAGCGTTCGAAAAAGAGTATCGCGGGCTGAGTCCTCATTCTCCGTGGATGCAGGACTATCAAATTGTGCAAACCACATTTGATGAATATGTCATTGGTGATATCAGACGAAACTTGGATGAGTGTGGAATACCGGTTGAGTGCTCAAAGGGTGAGGCTGGTCGCGGTCAACACGAAGTGAATTTGCGGTATGCCGCGGCACTCGAGATGGCAGACCGCAATCTGATTTACAAGTCGGCGGCAAAAGAGATCGCTGCGTCACACGGTCGTTCGGTGAGCTTCATGGCAAAGTGGAATTCTTCTGAGACAGGTTCGTCGTGCCACGTGCATTCAAGCCTGTGGACGCAAGACGGAACACCTGCATTTGCTAGCAGTAGCACGTCGACGGAGATGCCAGAACTTTTCCAGCATTATTTGGCTGGCTTGTTGGCAACGGCTCGTGACTTCAGTTTGTTGTGGGCTCCAACAGTCAACAGCTATCGCCGTTTTCAACCTGGATCGTGGGCACCGACTGCGATCGCATGGGGATCAGACAATCGCACACTCGGCATGAGAGTTGTCGGTCATGGCGCGGGCGCCCGTGTTGAATGCCGCACTCCCGGATCAGATGCCAACAGTTATCTCGCGTTTGCTGGCACGCTCGCCGGTGGCATGTACGGCATCCGACATAAGATCGCGCTTGTTCCCGCCTTCGAAGGCAACGGTTATGAAGCAACCAATGTGCCGCGCATTCCGAGCACCCTGCTTGAAGCAATCCAATGTTGGGAGAACAGTTCGATTGCCTTGGAATGCTTTGGACCAGCCGTTCACGGCCATATTCTTTCTCACGCCAAGGCTGAATGGGCTGCTTTCAATCGGCATGTCACCGACTGGGAACTCACTCGTTATTTTGAACGCTCGTAGAAACGAAGGAAAACCACATGGCTCGTTTGCAAGGTAAGACAACGATTATTACTGGTGCTGCGAGCGGGCTTGGTCGCGTGGCAGCACAGATGTTTGCTCTAGAGGGATCTCGAGTCGTTGTGGCAGATGTGGTCGATGGCAATGAAACCGTTGACGAGATCAATCGCCTTGGCGGACAAGCCGCGTTCGTTCAGTGCGACGTGACCGATGAAGAGTCATGGAAACACACGATTGATTTTGCGATCAAAAAATTTGGCTCAGTAGATGTGCTCTACAACAATGCGGGCGTAATGATTGGCGACGATGACGACCCAGTGTCGACTTCTGTTGAAACCTACCAACGCACAATGGACATCAATGTCAAAGGTGTGTTGCTCGGCTGCAAGTACGCCATTCCAACCATGCTCGAGCAGGGTAAAGGCTCGATCATCAACGTCGCATCGTTTGTTGCTCACATGGGTGCTGCCACTCCTCAAGTTGCCTACACCGCATCTAAAGGCGCGGTCTTGGCAATGACTCGAGAGATCGCGGTCATCTATGCGCGCAAGGGCATTCGCGCCAATGCACTCTGTCCTGGCCCCGTGATGACACCATTGTTGGCGGCATTTCTGAGCGATGATGCAAAACGTAATCGTCGTCTCGTGCATATTCCGATGGGTCGCTTTGGCGAACCAACAGAGATCGCAAATGGGGCATTGTTTCTCGCATCCGATGAATCTTCATGGATGACCGGTCAATCACTCATCATCGATGGTGGAATAACGGCGGCTTACGTTACACCCGAATAAAAATGGATAAAAAATAGAAAAAAATGGATAAACATTGGATCAATTTCGGCAATGCGCGAGATGAGATCCATTTAGGGTTCATGCTATGAAAACAACGAAATTTATTGACCCTATTCGCTCACTACTTACCTGGTCATTAGATCTTGTGCGGGCTTTTAAGGCCACCGCGGCCGTAGTTGCAATCATGGGGCTTGCGTTCGTTGGCATCAGTGTGCTCATCGGTATGCCGCCATTTGCTTATGTTGTCATTATCGGCTTCGTCGCTACACCCACCGCGTGGTACATCGTGCGCGCGCAACGAGCAAGCACAACAAGTGCATCCAGACTCACCAACATGCGTTTACTCACGGTTATTTTCGCAGCGTCGCTTGGCACCATGGTGGTGATTCAGGCATTTCCGTATGGTCGTTCGCATTCCAATCCGCCAATCACGGGTGAGCCACAGTGGGCAACGCCGCGCACACGCGAACTCATGGTGCGGGCATGTTTTGGGTGTCATTCAAATGAAGTTGAGTATCCGTCTTATGCCAGCGTTGCGCCAATTTCATGGGTGGTTGCTGCACACGTCTCTGAGGGTCGGGAAAAGGTGAATTACTCAGAATTCGACAGCCGCCAACGTGGTGCCGATGAAACGGTTGAAGTACTTGAAGAGGGATCTATGCCACCTGCTTCTTACACGCGATTTGGTCGGCACCCACAAGCGAAACTGACTAATGCCGAGCTGCAAGAACTGCTTGTTGGACTTCGAGCAACACCTGGCCTATCGGGAGATTGAACTTCAACTTGCATTGCGGCTGATTTGGCGATACCCTAGGGGGTATGTGCAGACAAACAACATGTAGAAGGTGCGGCAAGGCAGACTGGGCGGGATGTGGCGCTCATGTTGAGCAAGTTTTAGGAGGTATTCCACACAGCGAGAGGTGTCATTGCAGTGACTCTGAAAAGGCCTCAACTGCATCCTCATCAAAGTTTCTCTCTAAACTGTTTAAGAAATAGGAGTTTTTTATGGCAACCATCAATCTCACACTCGACACTTTTGAAGATGCCGTCATGGGCGATGGCATCACGTTTGTTGACTTTTGGGCAGAGTGGTGCGGCCCATGCAAGATGTTCGGTCCCATTTTTGAACAGGCATCTGCTGCCCATCCCGATATTCGATTTGCAAAAGTTGATACCGAGGCCGAACAGCAGTTGGGTGGATCGCTCGGCATTCAATCCATTCCCACGATCATGGCTTTTCGCGATGGAGTACTACTTTTTTCTCAACCGGGTGCTCTGCCAGCAGCATCGCTCGATCAATTGATCGCTTCTATTCGTGAAGTCGACATGAACGATGTGCGAAAGCAAATTGCCGAACAAGAAAGTGCGTCCGACAATACATAGTCGAAACATCTCCAAATGAATCACCTCACCGCTGCCGAAATGATTGCAATTAAGCGCGACGGAGGTGCACTAAACCGACAGATGATCGAAGATATTGTGCTTGGAATTACCGATGGCTCACTGAGCGATGCACAGGTTGGTGCATTTGCCATGGCTGTGCGCATTCGCGGCATGAATATTGACGAGACAGTGATGCTTACTGATGCGATGCGTCGAAGTGGCACCAATATCTCATGGCATCTCGACGGACCAGTTGTTGATAAGCACTCAACAGGTGGCGTTGGCGACACGGTCAGCTTGATGCTTGCTCCGATGCTGGCTGCATGCGGGGCATTTGTGCCGATGATCTCGGGTCGCGGGCTTGGTCATACCGGTGGCACAACCGACAAAATGGAAGCAATACCCGGCTACATCACTTCGCCGACAGATGATCAATTTCACGAGATTGTACGCACGGTTGGTTGCGCAATCATCGGACAGACAAATGATCTCGCACCAGCAGATCGACGCCTGTACTCAATCCGAGACGTCACTGGCACCGTCGAGAGCATTCCGCTGATCTGCTCATCGATCCTTTCTAAAAAACTTGCGAGCGGCACCAACGTTTTGGCAATGAATGTGACTACGGGTGGCGGCGCATTTATGTCAAACCTGCAAGATGCTCGTGAGTTGGCCAAAACAATCACCGACGTTGCCCGTGGCGCGGGCGTCAAATGTCATTCGCTCGTCACAGACATGGATCAACCATTGGGAAGCGCAGCGGGCAATGCACTCGAGGTTCGGTATGCAATTGATTACTTGCACGGCATTCGAGAAGATCGCATGCATCAAGTAGTAATCGCGCTCGGAGCAATGGTGCTTGTCGATTCTGGTCTTGCTAGCGACACGGAAACCGCGGAAATTGCGCTCGAAAAGTCACTCTCGTCTGGCCATGCCCTCGAAAAGTTTGCACAAATGGTCACAGCGCTCGGTGGTCCTGTCGACTTTGTTGAATCGTCACCAAAATACTTGGTTACAGCCCCAGTAATCCGCAATGTGATTGCCAGTCAATCTGGTTGGGTAAGTGCGGTTGGTGCCAAAGAGATTGGCATGACTGTGGTGGTGTTGGGCGGTGGGCGCACACAGCCCGGTGCCCCCGTCGATTGGCGTGTTGGTGTGACTCAACTTGCCAGTGTCGGCAACAAAGTCGAGCCTTCAACAGTGATTGCCCAAGTGCACGCCGCAAGTGAAGACGCAGCCGACATTGCCGAGAGCCGAATTCGCGCGGCGATATCAGTGAGTGAAACTTCGGTTGCGCCACGACCGGTATTGATAGGCGAGTAACGCAACTACCCGTTTTTGTGGTCTTCAAACCATTCGCGCGCGGCGGCCAAGATCTGTGGTTCGGTGAGTGCCGGCACATTGATGTCTAGGGCAGCAACAACCTTCTCTGCAGTTTTCGGATGATGGCGCTCAAGAAACTGAATCACCTTGAGCATCGAATTGGATTTACCCTTGCCATGTCCGACGAGCAGAATCTGGCCTGCAGGGGCAATAGCCGTTGCAATACCTTCGAGGTATGGCACTTCAAATCGATTTGACTCGTGATTGTGGTTTGCCTGGGCTTGTCGCACATGGTGATGCACATGCTCCAAACTTGGTCGAGCCACAATCTCAGGCTTGTCGCCGCGGTGCGCATCGGTTGCCCAAATGCGCGTTTCATCGTGAGTGATTGCTGCAACTATAAGTTTTCCGGCGATGTCCATAAATTTCCTTTTTTCAGAGTGGCACAATGACTGCTGGGCACTTTGCATGATGAGCGATCTGTTCTGCAACCGACCCAATCAGCAGTCCAAGAAATCCACCGTGTCCGCGTCGACCAACCACCACCATGTCGGCGGTACTTGCTGCATTGAGTAGATGCTGCGATGCACTTCCGCGCTCGACAGATGCTGTGACGGCCGTGTCTCCTACAAGGCTTGCGACAGTTTCCATAACATGGTTCAGCAGGTCTTGTGCCGCAGCACCAAGATCGTCAACCGGAGCAAAGATTGCTACTCCCATTGGGTCAATGACTTGCGGAATATTCCAGACATGCACTACGTGAACAGCAGCATCGTGTCGCTTTGCTTCGCGCAACGCCCAAGTCAGTGCATTGATCGAACTTTGTGATCCATCTATGCCGACAACTATTTTGCGAACGGTGTTCATAGTCATTCTCGTTTCTGTTTGTACATAAATCCTAAAACACATGTGTCAAAGAAGTAGTACAAGTGACTACAGTCAACTCTCTGAACACGGAAATGAATTCTTCTGCTCTGTGGGTTGATAGGTTGCCCTATCTCACAACAGAGTCACACAAATATTCGCACGGTCATGTCTTGGTTGTTGGTGGTTATCCCATGGCCGGCGCGGCCCGACTTGCTGCACGAGCTGCAATGCGCATGGGTTGTGGCATGGTCACGATCACTGCTCCGCCAAATGGGGTTGGGGTGTATGCATCTGCAATGGAATTTGCCATCATCCATCCACTCGTAGACACTGATTCCATCAGCGACATCATCAGCCATCGCAAAATTTCGGCAATTCTTATTGGTCCAGGTCTTGGTGTATCAGACCTCACGCGCAGTCGAGTGCTCGAGGTGTTGCAGTGTGGAGTTCCCGTCGTTCTAGATGCCGATGCTCTCACGAGTTTTTCGAATGATCCGCAAGCACTTTTTGGATCCATTAATGGCCCTTGCATCATCACGCCTCACGAAGGCGAATTTTCTCGATTATTCGACCTGGATGGTCCAAAATCAGAGCGAGCCCAGCAAGCCGCACATATTTCGCATTCCACAGTGGTGTTAAAAGGCTCATCAACGGTGATCGCATCGACCGATGGATCACTCATTGTCAATGCCAACGCACCGACTTCGCTTGCAACTGCTGGCACAGGAGATGTCCTTGCGGGGATGATCGTCAGCTTGATTGCTCAGGGAATGGAATTATTTGAGGCTGCAGCTGCCGCAACTTGGATTCATGCTGAGGCAGCACGCAAGTTTGGCATCGGGCTCATCGCCCAAGATTTACCAGATCTACTTCTTGCAGTGTTGCATGAGTTGCATACAAGCAAATAATTCAGCGGAGCGCAAAAAACTTGTGCAACAACGGCAAGAAGTGCTCAAGTGGCTCTGACTTGTAGTCCACATCAAACGACACCTGATCGTATTTTGCACAAAACTCTTCAGTGAGGGCGTAATGCTCGTGATCTCGGTATTCGTCTCGAGCATTCTTATCGAGACCAATGTGATGCCAAAAGTAGTAGCCCTGGAAGATTCCATGATGGGCAACCATCCAATAGTTGGCTGGTGAAACAAATGGTTTGAGTACCGCTGCAGCGAGGGCCTCGTGATTGTCGGGGGCCAAACTGTCGCCAATGTCGTGTACGAGAGCACACATCACATATTCTTCGTCGCGGCCATCTCGTTCGGCGCGGGAGGCAGTTTGCAAGCTGTGCTCGAGCCGGTCGATTGGGTAGCCCAAAAACTCGCCTCGCAACATCTCGAGTTGTTCAATCACTCTGCCGGCAACACGACCTTGTACGACTTTGTATTGCTCGGTGAGATCGTCCCAATCTTCTTTCGTCGATTCGGCGAACGAGCCAAATGTAGCTCTTCGTGGTTTGATGCCTGAAGCCATGGCTTACTTCTTGATCGCGTGGACGATTGAAATCGAGTGTGTAGTGGCACCTGCATGTCGATGGGTTGCAAGTTCGCGATATTCGGGCGAGTTCCACCAAGCCATGCATGCTGCTTCGGATTCGAACTGAATGACCACTGTTCGGCCCACGGCCGAGGAACCTTCAAGCACAGTTACATTGTCGTCGTACGTGACGAACGTTCCGTTGTGAGCCTTGAGAATAGGGAAGAACCCCTTCTCATACACGCGGTATTTATCGGCATCGTTAATGGTGAAGTGGGCAATGAAGTGCACTGGTGATTCACTCATTCGTTTTAAGTCCTTATCCACTAGGTTTTCTTCGTGCAGGTGAATCGTATATCGCCAGCCCTCGGTGGGCTCGTGTCAGGTGTAGACCTTTGTCGACCTATATCTGATGATCTGCGTGACGAACTTTCAGCCAGTTTGGTTGAACACCAAGTGTTGTTTTTTGAAAATCAACCGCTCACTCCTGTGCAGCACCGAGATCTTGCAATGCGATTCGGCGAATTGCATGTACATCCCATCTACCCCAATACGGGCGATGTCAAAGAAATCATTGTGCTCGACACAAACGACAAAAACCCGCCCGACAGCGATGAGTGGCATACAGATGTCACATTTATCGAACGTCCTCCACTAGGGGCGTTGCTCTCTGCTCGAGTGTTACCTCCGTTCGGGGGAGACACATTGTGGGCAAGTGGCATCGCTGCATATGAGGCTCTTTCTGATTCGTTTAAAGAATTCATTCTCACCTTGACGGCAGAGCACGACATTGCTGCATCATTCACGATTGAGCGCTACGGCAATTCGCCAGAGACTCGCAAGATGGTTGAAGATGCGCGAGTAAAAAACCCACCGGTGGTGCATCCGGTTGTGCGAACCCACCCCGTAAGCAAACAACGCGGAATCTTTGTCAACTATTCGTTTACTACACGAATTATGGAGCTTTCGACCCGCGAGAGTGAAATGATTCTCGGATACTTGACCGCGCACGTTGCTAAGCCAGAGTTCACAGTGCGGTGGAAGTGGAAGCAGTACGATCTTGCGTTTTGGGACAATCGCCTCACACAGCACTATGCGACTGCCGACTACATGCCGCATCGTCGGGTGATGCACCGAGCAACAATTCTTGGCGACAAGCCATTCTTGGAAACGGACGTTGCTATTTAATCCAGGCTGTTAGCACGCCCAGGATTCCGATCATTGATACGAGCGTCGACCTTGTCGAATCGTCCGTCGATTTTTCCGAACCTTGAATCCATTCGCACTGCATGATTGCGTAGGTCGCCTCTAGTCGCTGGTTCTCTCCATTGGTCTTGTAGGTCGTTGATGAGATGTTGCTCAATCTCGTTGATTGGGTTGCTGTTCTCGCTTTCGTTATCGGCTTCCATGGTTGCTCCTCGGGTTTGTGCGTGAACTATTTCAAGATGGAAACGACGAGGCCTAGTACTGCAAGATTGAGTGTCATGATGGCTGCAGCGCTTGCCCACACGTTGCGATGGATCATTGCCTGCATATCTGATCGAAGTCCGTCGAAGCGTCCCTCAATCTTGTCTAGCCGTGCATCCATCTTGTCGAAACGAGCGTCGACCTTGTCGAAACGAGCGTCGATTTTTCCGAACTTCGCATCCACTGCAACGAATTTTGCATCCATCTGGCTTCCTAGTTTGTTGAACCGCGAGTCCATGCGCACTGCATGATTGCGCAGGTCGCCTCTAGTCGCTGGTTCTTTCCATTGGTCTTGGAGGTCGTTGATGAGATGTTGCTCAATCTCGTTGAGTGGGTTGCTGTTCTCGCTTTCGTTATCGGCTTCCATGAGTTCTCCTAATGTTTGTGTTGTCATGCCCACGATGTGTACGCGAGGGTGCGGATATGTGCAGTCGATCGTTACACAGTCGCTGCTCTGGCTGTCAAGAACCAGACGGAACTCTGGCCCCGCCAACACTTTGGAATACCGCAGAAAAACACTCAACCTGCACAGCATAAAAACTGGGTCGGCTTACAGGTGATTTCGCCAAACTGCTGTATTGCTCGCTCGTAGATAGCCTATGTGGAGTGGACAGCATGGACGAGTTCATCGAGCGCCGGCGTTCGGATCTTGCAGGGCGTACCGCCGCGATTCTTCGTGAGCTTGCCGACAACCTGGACCTTGAAAAAATTGGGCGCGAACTTCATCGCATTATTGGCACCTGCGGTTCGTACGGACTTGTCGAAGGATCGCAAGGAGCGGCCGATCTGTTGGCTCGTGTTCGCAACGATCAAGTGGATGGTCTCTCCGGTGAGTTGCGTGCGCTTGCCGATGTATTTGATCTATCGGCGAGTGGAGAAGCAAAGTAATGTTGTCTCGTCATATTTTAGTTGTTGATGATGATCCAGATCTCGTCGACCTCGTGCGCGAATTGCTGCACGGTGAAGGCCACAATATTTCAGTGGCGTCGACTGGTGAACGCGCCGAGCAAATCGCCCGGGCACGACCTCCCGATCTGATAATTCTTGATGTCGATTTGCCAGGAATGAAAGGTCCGGAAGTATGTCGCCGATTGCGCGAATTTAGTACTGCACCAATTTTGTTTCTCACAGCCGCAGCTTCCGAGGCTGATCAAATCGTCGGATTCACAGCCGGCGCCGATGACTATGTAACTAAACCATTTGGTCCACATGTGTTGCTAGCCAGAGTGCGAATTCTTTTGGCCACTAGGTCACGAGCAACTTTGGCTCCGAAACTCATTGCAAATGTCGGGATTGACGCGGTCGCACAAGTAGTGACGGTTAATGATCATCTCATTGAACTGACAAAAATTGAGTACGACCTACTCACCACACTTTCAGAACGCGAAGGGCACATCATTAGTAAGAGTGATTTGGTGCACGAGGTATGGGGCGAGTGGTTCGGTGATAGTCATGTCATCGAGGTGGCAATTTCGAGGTTGAGGGCAAAACTTATTCGTGCTGGAGCACCGGATGGTTTGATCACCACACATCGTGGAATCGGATACAGAATCAGCGCCCCGCGCTCAACTCTCAGTTGAGGGTTGAGAGTTTTTGGCTTGTTTAAACGACTTTGTGAACTGTTTTTTCATCTTGTGAGGTACATGAGCGGTTGCTGAGAGGTTCGTGAAAACACAGCATTAGCACAATCAAGGTGTGAGATCCAGCTCCAATTTCCGCCAAGCGCGTCGCTTCATTCTTGCTGGCGCCGTATCGGGCCTGATGCTGTTCGGATCGGCTCAACCTGCGCAAGCTTTAAGCTCGGTTTCGTTTGCTGGTGCATCGCAAGTTGCGTATGCCCAAACCACGTGGTCAGTAACTTTCAAAACTGGCAATAACACCGGCAACGATCTAGCTGCCGGTGAAACTATCACCGCAGTATTTCCTTCGGCGTTCACTATCCCTGCCGTCCCAACTATTGGATTTACTACCGGTGCAAACACTTTCGCGACCGGCTGTACTGGAACCGGTTCGACGACGGGGTCGACGGTAACAGTAACTCTCGCGGCCGGTTGTACACTTCCCCAAAACAAGTCGGGTACCTTCAGTATTGCTGGGATCGTAAACCCGATTAATGCAACATACGCAGCCGCAGGTTTCACGGTAAATACATCTTCCGAAACTACGCCGGTGGCAGCGAGTGCCTCCATTGTCATCGCTATTCCATCAAAGACCATCACTTTGGTAGCCCCATCCGCTGGTCCAACGGCAGGCGGCACCTTGGTGACGATCTCCGGAACAAGTCTCACAAGCACCACGTTGGTGACTTTCGGTGGTGTAGCAGGAACTTCACTTACCAATGTGAGTGCATCTTCGGTCACCGTTGTAACCCCAGCTGGCGCGCTCGGCGCGGTTGACGTGATTCTGTCATCGGCAACTGGCGGTGTTCGAAGCGCAGGTGGTTTCACCTATGCAACCGCTCCGAGCGCACCGACGATTACGGCGATCACACCG
>QYPH01000044.1 GCA_007279905.1 Actinomycetota bacterium
TGCTTCCCGACGAGATTCGAAACCCCCTGGAGCCGTTTGTTCAGCCAAGCTTGATCGCCCTTGGTCATCAAGACGCAACAGTTGGGTTCATTCGACAGATGGGTTTGATCGAAGAGTTTCCACGCGCGACGCTCTGTGTGGTGGATCTAGCAGGGCACTATCTCGGGCGAATTGAGCGTCCAAAGGTCTTTCATGCCCTCGTGCGGGATTGGCTTGAGCGGGTCGAAATATCTTTGTAACACCCATTGTGCAAACTTCACTTTGTACGTAGTTGGCGTACACATGCAGTTCAACTCACCGAGTTCCTCGACAGAAGCCATAGCCCACAGCCAGATTCACTAGTTGAAATGAGGAGAAGAAAATGAGCACATCCACAGAGCAAATCACAGAGCCAATCACAGAGCCATTAGTCATCAGTTGTGACACCTGCGTGATGCAAAAGACCCCTGCTTGCGACGACTGTTTAATGTCGTTTTTGTGCGGCGACCCGCATGAAACAGCTGTGGTTTTCAATCTTGCCGAACAACGGGCAGTCCGTTTGCTCGCAAATGCCGGAATGGTGCCTACGCTTCGGCATCGTGCGGTTATCTAAAAAGTCACCCAGTTTCGATGTCGACGACCCAGCGGCGTGCCTCGCGTATACCAAAATAATTCTTGAAGTCGGAAAGACTGGCGGTCTCGACAGAGTAGGTGTTGCTCCTGCACAAGTCATGCACAGGGCGCATCAGACTCTCGTGCAACGCAAAGCGGCTGGTCTGCACGACACAATGCAATTTACGTATCGCAACCCTGCGCGATCGACCGATCCGCAATCTGCGGTGCGAGATGCCAAATCGATGATCGTCGGCGCTTATTCATATGCGTCACCGCTGCCAGACCCGCAGTCGCATCCAAGCGCACGAGTCGCGAGATACGCATGGACCGAATATTACGAATCGCTCAAGGTCGGTTTGTTTGCGATGCGAGACGTGCTGCGGGCAGATGGCTTCAAGGCAGTGGTGTTTGCCGATGACAACTCGATGGTCGATCGCGAGGCTGCGTATTTGGCTGGGCTTGGCTGGTTTGGAAAGAATGCCAACGTATTGATCGAAGGCGCTGGAAGTTTTTTTGTGCTGGGCAGCGTGATCACCACAGCACCACTCACGATCAACGATGTCATTGCTGCCGATGGATGCGGATCATGTCGACGATGCATCGATGCCTGTCCCACTCAGGCAATCATCGAACCCGGCACGGTTGATGCTGCAAAATGTCTTGCATGGCTGATCCAAAAACCGGGAGTGTTTGATCGCAGGTATCGAGAAGCTTTGGGGGACCGTATATATGGGTGCGATGACTGTCAAGAAGTGTGTCCGCCAACCACGCGGTTGAGTTTGTCGAAGCCGCTGCGCAACGATGCACGCCCGTGGGTCAATGTGCTGGAGTTGCTCGACATGGATGATGAAGCGTTGCTGACACATGTACAACAGTGGTACATAGCCGACCGCAACCCAGACTGGGTGCGTCGCAACGCACTGATCGTGCTTGGCAACATCGGTGAGCGCACAGACGCACATGTGGTGGACGTACTCGCTCGATATCTTGAGCACTCAGACCCAATGTTGCGAGCACACGCCGTTTGGTCGGCCTCGCGTCTCGGATTGGTCGATCTACTGCCAATCCATGACACAGCACCACTCGTTATTGATGAATTGCGAAATTTGCCATTGGCGCGACAGAGCGAGATCTAGATTGTTTAGTGCTCCATCATGAAACATCTACTTGTCACCAACGATTTTCCGCCAAAGGTGGGAGGTATCCAAAACCTGTTGTGGGAGTGGTGGAAACGGTTGCCACCTGAATCTTTTGCAGTATTGACGTCTCCATATGCAGGCGCCCAAGTATTTGATGCTGCTCAACCATTCGAGATACGTCGCGTTCGCGAGCCGTGGTTGTTGCCTCATCCGTTGATGGTGAGGCGCATCAACAACATGGCTAGGGAAATCGGTGCCGACTTTATTGTGCTTGATCCAGCTGTTCCTCTCGGCATCGTCGGCCCGTCGCTCGAGTTGCCGTACATGGTGATCTTGCATGGCGCAGAGGTGACTGTGCCTGGCAGATTGCCCGTCTCGCGACGCATGTTGGCACGTGTATTGAACAATGCGCAGCACGTCATTGCTTGTGGCGAGTATCCGGCAGCAGAGGCACGTCGCGCGGGCGGAAATTCTTTACACATCACCGTGATACCACCGGGTGTTGACACCCAACGTTTCCAACCGTTGGATGCAGTTGAGCGAGTTGCAGCCCGGCGTGAATTTGGTGTGAGTGCAGAAGCCGAATTGGTCGTAGGTGTGAGTCGTCTAGTGCCACGAAAAGGTTTCGACACGCTGATTAGGGCAGCAGCCGCACTTCGCTCGAGTCGACCGAACTTGCAGGTGCTCATCGGCGGCTCTGGCCGAGATGCGAAGAGATTGCAAAAATTGATCACGCAGTTGCATGCGCCAGTACGAATGCTCGGTCGAGTTTCAAATGAGCAGTTGCCACTGTTGTACGGATGCGCCGACTTGTCGGCAATGTTGTGTCGGTCTCGGTGGGGTGGGCTCGAACAAGAAGGTTTTGGAATTGTATTTTCAGAAGCAGCATCGTGCGGAGTTGCGCAAATTGCTGGCCAAAGCGGTGGTGCTGCTGATGCTGTAGTCGATGGCATTACGGGCAGAGTTGTGCAAGAACCAAGCAATGTTGCCCTGGTTGCAAGTGCGATCAACGACTTGCTGGAAGATAGTGCTCTACTTCGCACAATGGGTGATGCGTCTAGAGCGCGTGCACTGCAAGTTTTCGACTACGGCGTGTTAACAAATGCGTTGGCTGCAGTGCTTAAAGTAGATACACAATGAAAACATTGTTGCGAATCAATGTGGTCTTGACCGCGGGCTTCTTGTTGGCAACGCTTGTTGCGGCCATCACGTTTAACCCCACTACGCGAGCCATTGGCGTCATCGTCGATCTTGCGCTGTTTAGTATTGGGGTCGCTTCGTTTATTTGGGGTTACTTTTCTGCCGTACAGCGCAGTCGCGCCGACGAGATTTCTGTGGCTGCACTCTATTTTTTGACAGGTTCTGTGGCCACCAAAGAAGTGCGACAAATCATGAACGGCTGTCTGTTAGCCCAACTGCTGATTGGCTTAGGCGGGGCTATCGCTCGATCATCGACCAACGGTCAGGCGGGAAGCACCCTCGCTTTTGGTGTGCTGGTGCCACTGTTGGGTCTTGGGTTCAACGGTTTGTGGGCAAGTCGTTTTGGAACCTTTACCCCTCGCGAGCAGTCTGATCGGCAAGGATAGAGGACATGGTTGACTCAGGCTCTGAATCGGTTGTAGTTCTGGCAAGCGCAGAAAAATGTTATGCAGTGGCTACAGACTTCGAAAAGTATCCGCAATGGGCTCATGACATCAAAGAGGTCACTGTATTAAAGCGTGATGAGAAAGATCGACCAACCGTGGTTGAGTTTCGTGCGTCGGCACTTGGCCGCAGTACTCATTACACACTCGAGTATGACTACGCACTTTCACCGGGCAAATTGTCATGGCACATGTCAGATGGTGACATCATGCGCGCCATCCTTGGCTCGTACACATTCGAGCCAGTCGACAACGGCACTCGCATCTCGTACGACTTGTCGGTTGAACTTGTTGTTCCTATTCCTGGATTTGTGAAGCGTCGCGCCGAAATGCGTATCTTGAGCACACTGAAAGAGTTGAAATCGCTCATCGAGTCGTGAAATGAATATCGCGAGATGAAAATTGGCATTGATGTAGGTGGCACAAAGTGCTTAGGCGTTGCACTTGACGAGAATGGCAAAGTTGTTCAACAAGTGCGTTTGCCAACACCGCATGCAAAAGAACTGGGCGACACGCTTGTCGAGATCGTTGCGCAGTTGGGCGAGTTCTCGTCACTCGGAATCGGTGTTCCTGGACTCATTAGCCCAGAGGGTGTTATTCGCGCGTCTCCAAACTTGGTTGGCGCTTATGAACTCCCGCTTCGCGCATTGATGGAAGAGCGCCTTAGTCGCGAGGTGATGATTGAAAATGACGCGACGTGTGCGGCGCTCGCTGAATGGCAACTCGGTGCAGCCAAAGGTGCAACAGATGCTTGGGTGATCACGCTCGGTACTGGCATCGGCGGCGGTTTTATTTCGGGCTCGGTGTTACAACGTGGTGCTCATGGCTTTGCTGGCGAAGTGGGGCACATGGTGGTTGATCCTGATGGACCAGTTTGCCCTTGCGGTCGGCGCGGATGTTGGGAACGTTTTGCATCGGGAAATGGATTGTCATTCTTGGCAAATGGCGAAAAGGGCGAGGATGTCTTGTCTCGCGCACATGCAGGTGAAGCCGACGCGATGTCGGTCGTTGACACCTTTGCACAGTGGGTGGCACTCGGACTTGTCAACCTCACCAACATGACAGATCCCGAAGTGATTGTGATCGGTGGCGGAGTAATTGTTTCTGCCGATGTTGTGATGCCCCGTGTTCAACATTGGTTTGAGCAATTGTTGTACTCGCCACAACATCGCGCGCATCCTCGGTTGGCTGCGGCGCAGCTTGGTGAACATGCAGGGGCCATCGGTGCTGCGATGCTTTGTACAACCGTATAAGTTGTGGTGATGAGCAGAAGCGTGAACGGTGAATACTCGCTTGGGTTGCACGAGGTTGGCGACAATTCGTACGCGTATTTACAACCCGAGGGCGGTTGGGGTTACAGCAATGCTGGCCTCATAGTTGGTGATGGCGTGTCGCTGCTTGTTGACACGCTCTTTGATCTGAAACTCACAGCATCCATGCTCGACTCGATGTCTGTTGCCACGCGAAGCGCGCCTATTTCTACAGTCGTCAACACGCATGCCAACGGCGATCATTGTTATGGCAATCAACTTGTTGCTGACGCCGAAATTATTGCCTCTAGCGCCACTGCGCACGAGATGTTGGAGGTACCACCGAAAATGCTTGCGGCACTCAACAGTGCACCAGGCGAGGTTGGCGAGTTGTTCCGACATTTCTTTGGCGATTTTTCCTTCGATGGCATTGAGCTTGTACCACCTACGCGCACATTTGACGGACGGCTTGATATCGAGATTGGTGGTCGACTTGTGGAATTGATTGAAGTCGGCCCAGCACACACGCAAGGCGACACCATCGCGTATTGTGCCGACTCACAAACTCTTTACACCGGAGATATTTTGTTTATCGGTGGCACGCCAATCGTGTGGGCTGGTCCATTAGAAAACTGGATTGCGGCATGTGACCTCATGTCAGAACTTGACATTGATGTAGTTGTGCCAGGGCATGGCCCCCTGACCGACAAAGCAGGAGTGGCCCGCGTACGTGACTATCTGTCGTTTGTGTTGAGCGAAGCAACGTTGCGCCACGACGCAGGCATGGATGCGTTTGATGCTGCTCGTGAAATTGCGCGTGACATTCTGGGCAACGCCAACCGTTCGTTTGCTGGATGGAGAGAATTTGGACGCATCAGTGTCAATGTAGACACCGTGTATCGAAGCATTAATGCGGCGCATACAAGCCCTAATGTGATCGAGCAATTTCGCCGTATGGCCGAGATCGAGTTACACCCCGAGAGATAAATGTTTGTTTAGCTTCATTTCTCGGCGCACAATGGCAAACCATCCGCCAATAGTGCACAGTGAAAACAAAATCCACTGACCCACGTAACTCAAGTGTGGTCCATTATCAAACGCTGGTTCTGCAATTCGCGACAAAGAAGCATCGTCGGCAGGCGACGATGACTGCATCTCTACATAGACGTTGACTAACGGTGCGGGCATCTGTTGGGCAAGGCGAGTGATGTCGATGCGTTGAATCTCGGTGAGTACGCCAGTCGATGCATCAGAGATGGCGCCCAAACGCTTTGCCGACGATACGCGAAGTCGACCATGCAGAGTCACTGGTCCGGTTGGTGCTTGTTGCACAATCCCACCAAGCGGAATGAAGCCTCTATTAACGAGTATCAAGCGACCGTCGCTCAGTTGCAAAGGCGTAACAGGGTCAAAACCAGGTCGTCCACCTTGAGACACATTGACGATCTGGATGTCGTGGTCTTGCAGATAAAGACCCGTCACCAGAACGCTTCTCCATTCGGCATCGCTAGCAACAGGATATTTGGCGAGCACATCACTCAGCGGTTGCGTCGGTGTGTCAACCCGTTCGATCAGTGTGTCATTAAACGCAACTCGCTGGTGATATCGGTTCCACTGCCAATTAGCGAGGCTCAACATGATCGCGACCAGTGTGACAACGAGCATGTGTACTGCAATCCATTTCGGTCGCAACAAAAACTTATACACGCACTACAACTTAGTGCGATAGACGACTAGCGTAAACTTCTATGAACACATTGG
The DNA here is from genome assembly GCA_007279905.1 of Actinomycetota bacterium. Taxonomy (GTDB): domain Bacteria; phylum Actinomycetota; class Acidimicrobiia; order Acidimicrobiales; family Ilumatobacteraceae; genus UBA3006. Next base: position 6,388 of record QYPH01000044.1, read on the forward strand.
TTTACGACGGAGATTGTGCCTTTTGTCTCCGATGTGTGCAGTGGATGCAACTACATTTCAAACGAGTACCCCTTATCGTCGCGTGGCAACAAGCAGATCTTGCGCAGTTGGGTCTCACCGCCGAGCAATGTCAAACAGCAGTGCAGTGGGTGAGTGCTGACTCGTCGCAGATTTTGAGTGCCCACAAAGCGATTGCTCGTGTGTGTAAAGACGCAGGTGGCTTGATCACTGTTGCCGGTTATGCGATGTCGCTACCAGTTGTTTCTCAACTTGCTGGGCTTGTATATCGCTGGGTGGCGCGCAATCGTCAAAGAATGCCAGGCGGTACTACACAGTGCGAGATTCGTTGAGGCGTTGAGCAAGTTTGTCTAGCGCTGATTGATCAAGTCCGCCTAGTAGCGCGCGTTGATGATCGTCGATCTCAATTGCATCGATAAGCGATTGCCAAGATGCATGTGGCATTCCGGTTGCGATACGCAGCGCCCGTGACAATGCCTGTTGTGGGTGAGCATCGTAGTTATTCATCAATAGTTCGGCTTCGCGCTTGGTCAACAAGCGAGCAACTCCTGAAGCGCTCATCATTCTCTGTATGTACGGCGAAAACATCCCTTGGTATCTCATTTGTAGCTCTGAGAGTCTCCAATCATTTCCCGTGATCCGCTTTCGACATTGCGATGTGCCGCATGCGCAATCAAATTCGTCATAGTCGGATGCATCGCTCATTGAGTAGTCAAAAGTTATTTCTTCGCCACTGGCTATTGGACGCATTGCGATTAATTGAGTTGCATTTCGCATTCCACAATTTGGTGCACACGAGTGATTGATCAAATCGCCTGGCTCGCGCAAAACTGGGCCAAGTGCAAAGCTGTCGGTCTCAATTTGCAGAGAACGGCTTTGCTGTTCGGTGGGAAAGTTGCTAAACAAAGAACGAGACATGATCGTTCCACCAAACGCTGCGACAACAGTGCCTGTGCCGATTGGAGCAAGTGCAAAACTTCCGAAACCTGTGCGTGGTGCTTCACGAGATTCCACAAGTGGTGAAAGATAATTGCACATGTCGACCCTCCGGTCGCGACCATCAAGGCCGCCCGAGTACACAGCACCAACTCCGCCCGCTGTGGTGAAACCACGATATCGGGCGCTATCGTTCTTTGGGCAACATCGTCTCGGTCTGCTCGACCGAGCCGGTGGTGCACTATAAGTTGCATCAGGAGAGACCAATTGGTCCGGCAACCGGGGTCACGCCCACGGTGCCATCTCATCGGAGACGATGAGAGATGTGGCTTCGTCTTGTAGACGAAGCAACGGGCCGGCTCAGTTGGGCGAGCTACAGAGATTGAGAAACGACTATGACCCGACATGATTATCCAGCGACAGGTGCATGGCAACCTTCGCACCCCATTGGGTCACGACACTTCGCGCATTTTCCTGTCGATCGTCCATTTGCGCTTGATGGCGCAAAACAGCTCAATTCGGTTTCGATTGCCTATGAAACATGGGGCACATTAAACGCCGATCGCAGTAACGCAATTTTGTTGTGTCATGCGTGGACAGGTGACAGCCACGCAACTGGTCCTGCAGAAGACGGGCATCCGACGCCGGGTTGGTGGGAGGGAATGATTGGTCCAGACAAATACATCGATACCACTAAATGGTTTGTGGTGTGTAGCAACGTGATTGGTGGTTGTCAGGGCTCAACGGGGCCTGCATCGCCGCATCCAGTTGATGGCAAACCCTATGGCTCACGTTTTCCCGTAATCACGGTGCGCGATATGGTGCGCGCGCAATTGCGTCTTACCGACATGCTTGGCATCGTGCAGTGGCACAGCATTGTTGGCGGATCGATGGGTGGAATGCAAGTACTCGAGTGGGCAGTGACTTTTCCCGATCGCGTAAAAACAATTGTTCCCATTGCTACATGCACGCACTCAACAGCACAGCAAATTGCGTGGGGTGCAATCGGTCGTCGCGCAATTCGTCTCGATCCTCGATGGAATAATGGTGAGTACTACGAAGCAGCGATCGGTGAAGGCCCGTGGGAAGGTTTGTCGATTGCGCGCATGGTTTCCCAAGTCACATTTAGATCTGACAACGTGTTTAGTGATCGTTTTGGGCGCGACCTCGCCGACATGGACGCCGATTACAACGGCTTAGGGCTGTGGGATCGATTTGAAGTAGAGAGCTATCTCGATCATCACGGCGACAGACTTATTAGGCGTTTTGATACCAACAGCTATTTGATCATTGGCAAGGCAATGGACTTGCACGATGTCGCTCGCGGTCGCGGAGGACTTAATAAAGCAATGAGCCGTATTAAGGCAAACACTCTCGTACTCGGAATATCTTCCGACATTCTGTATCCGACTTATCAACAAAAACAGATTCGTGACATCTTGGTTGCACAAGGCACTGATGCGAAATATTTTGAGATCGACTCACCGCATGGTCACGATGCTTTTTTGATTAACCTTGACCAAGTTGGCCCGCCGGTTAAGCAGTTTTTGGAAAGCAACTTCGCATAACCGCTGCGCTTGTGCTTGTAGACGCGACTCGCACAATTGCGGTTTGGTCGGGGTCGCTGTGTTTACAGACCGCAAAAGACTGCTGATCAGCATCAACATCCGCAATCAAAGATGCATGGGGAACGCCGAGTAAATTCCATGTGCCTCTAAACGGTTTTCCGCGATGACCTTTTGCCGTGATTGCAATTGCCAAATTCTGAGGAATAATCAGCAAGCGCACTTCGCGCCATGGGTGTTCAATGCCGTCACCAGAAATGCGCATCTGACAGATACAACGCAAACCATCGGCGGACGACCAATGACGCTCACCACGACGGGCCCACCACATTGCATATCCAAGTAGTCCGACAAACACTGCACTGCTTGCAACATTGACCACGCTCTGAAACATGGTCTTTAGTATTGCTGGCTGGGGTAGGTTATTGATCATCATGTTTGGACTGACCACATTGATTGCCCTTATTTGTGTAGTTGTGGGTATTGCGCTTGCACGCATGACATGGTGGTTTTGGGTTGAAGCCAGGCCAGAGTCTCCAGCACTCGCGCCGCTCGAGATCATGAGCGAATCGCACTATGCCCAAGCAGACGAAGCCAAACGAGCAGTGATGCTCGACTCGGTGCGCATGGGTGCAAAAACGCCTGCCCCACGTAAGCCGGTGAGTCGTCCCGAGCGAACAGTCAATGCACCTATTGACAAGGCTCCTGTTGACAACGCTCCACGACACGTCATTGATCCGTTGCTCGAGTAGCGGGGAAGTAGTTTTGACACATGGCCGCTTTTGAACCCTCCGAAATGATCGCTCGATACAAAGAACGTGCCGACGCAGTGAAACGTCGTCCGCTACCTCCGGTGGCAGGAGAAGAGCGACAAATGTTTTTGCAACAAGCTCAATCAGATTTTCAAGATTTCGCAATGATCGCAGACGCGCAAGCTTCGATTGAGAACGGCATCCTTGTACTGCGGGTTGATTTGCGACCACCAGACGCTCGCACGTGACCAATTCTGGTTTTGCCTCGCTGGTGAGGCGCGAGATGCCTCTTTTTGCTGCCAGTATTTCGGTTCTGTCATGGGGTGTCGGACCATTAATCATTCGCGGCATTTCTGCTTCGACACCAACGATCACAATTACCAGACTCGCGCTTTCGATTCCGATTATGTCGGCTATCGCATGGCGTACGGGAGGTCGACTCAACTGGTCGCTGCTACGCGCCACTGCCTTGCCAGGAGTATTTTTCTTTTCTTCAATGGCTCTGAGTTTCGAGTCGATTCGACAGACGTCTATTGCAAACCAGACTCTTATCGGGGCTTTATCGCCAGCACTGATTCTGTTACTTGCTCCAAAGTTTTTAAATGAAACCGTAAAGAAATCACAAGTTGTGCTCGCTGCTGTTGGCCTGGGGGGAATTTCACTGGTCGTGATTGGCGCTGCAAATGGAGGTGGTGCAAGTTTGTATGGTGACTTATTGGCACTCTGTGCCATGGCGATGTGGTCGACGTACATCGTGATCACGAAGTTGCGACGAAATGCTGGAGTAAATAGTTGGGCGTATCTTGCAGGCAATTTTACGTGGTCAGTTTTTTACTGCGTGCCGTGGGCGCTACTTGTTGGCTTTGATCTTGGGGATTTTGACCAAAATGATTGGTTTCTGATGTGCGTCATGGTCATAGCGCAAGGGATTACCGCCCACGGACTTCATGCTTGGTCGTTAAAACACATTGACGCGACTTTTTCTACACTCTTGTCTCTTGCTTGCCCAGTGATTTCTGCAACAGGTGCCTATCTCATCTACCACGAACAACTTTCCACACTGCAGGTCATTGGCGGTGCGGTAGTGCTTGGCGCCCTGGCTGGTGTAAGCGTTCTCGCCACGAATTCACAAAAACTCAAACGTGAACTTGCAGAAGCGATTATCTAGGTGTTGCAAAAAGTCGCTAATCAAGTTCGCACGTTCCCGATTATCGCTGTGTTTGCAGCAGTGCTGGTGTGGAGTGTTGGGCCAATCATCACGCTGAGCATCGGTGTTTCAATTAATACCACGATTTTTTATCGCGTCATTTTTTGGCCACCGTTTCTCTTTGTCATAGCTCGATCACGCAGGGTGCCAATCACAAAACATGTGATGAAAATCTCTTTTTGGCCAGGTATCTTCTTTGGCCTCTCAACTATCGCCGGTTTTACTGCGATGAGGGTCACGTCCGTTGCCAACGCAACAATTATTGGCAATGTGTCCACAGCGTTGGTGCTGTTCGTGGCACCAAGGTTTTTGGGCGAGCGCATTCGTCTGGTTCAGATGGTCTTAGCGGCTGTGAGTTTTCTTGGAATTAGTGCAATTGTTTTTGGTGCTAACGGAGCAGGTGGTGCCACACTTCGTGGCGATGTCTACGCACTTGCCAACGCAGTGTTGTGGGCTGGTTATTTCGTGGCCTGCAAAAAGGTTCGTACCGACGGCGTAGGTGCCTGGGCATTTATTTTCGGAGTCAGTGTGGCTCAAGTTGTAGTAGTGGCTCCATGGGCTATTGCAACTTCAACCGATCTGAGTCAGGTGACAGCCCGCGACATTGGGCTGATCGTATTGATGACATGTTTTACGGGCACGGTAGGACACACACTGATGGTGTGGGCTCAGAAATTTGTACCAGCCTCAACCTCGTCATTAATTTCGCTGCTGATGCCAGTGCTCTCGATGATCGGCGCATGGCTGGTTTTTGAGCAACGAATCAACCTGGTGCAGTTCATCGGCGGCGTAGTGGTGCTTGCATCGTTGGCTGGGGTAGTGCGATATGGCACCAATGAATCAATCCAGCGCGATGTGTTGACCACCGCAGACCCCCTGCTCAACTCATCTCTCTAGTGAAGTAGCGATGTATTATCGGGGGAAAGTTGTATTTACCAAATTGGGGGAACAAATGATTCGAAATAAAGCGTGGCTTGCAGTCGTCATTCCTTCTCATATTGAGTGGCTGTCTGAACATCAGTGCGGACATATCGCTGAACGCCAAGGCCGAAGCGTCCGGTAGTTACACGGTCGATATCCCCAAACAGGTCGCGGCCATGATGGGCATTACAAGTGCTGGGTCCCTCGAGAGCACCTTGTTGGAAAGTGAAGATTTCAATCTTCCGCGTGGCAACTCCGTTGATGTCAAGGAGACAGATACTTCTTATGTGATGACAGTCAAGTTGATGAATGCGCCGCTCACGGAAGATGATATGTAAGCCGAAGTACTGCCTGATGGTCGTATCAAATTTACGTTTGGTAACGAAGGTTCGACTGATACCAGCGGAATGGATTTGGGTATCACGATGGGGAGCATCTCGGTACAGGTAGTTTTCCCGGGAGATCTCGTCGAAGTAAGTCCCGAGTTTACGAAAGTAAACAGTAAAACTATTACGCTCAAGGTGGATCTCGATGAGAATGTTGAGGCCTACGCGATAAGCGAACCAGGTACTGGCAGTAGTTCCAGCGCAAAAATCGTGATTGGTATTTTGCTGGCGATTGTCGCTGCAGGTATCGTCGCAGAACTAGTTCGCAAGCGCGCCAAAAATTCAGAAGGCGACGTCGTATAAAAAGCGACATCCTATTATTGGAGTAGCTCCGAGGAAACCTGCCAGCTCTGTTGCAAAGACTGCGGCGCTACTGGGGCTTGCGTTTGCGTCCGGCTATATACGCAGCACCGGCGGCGCGACTTTCGGCATCATGGGTGGCGGCGACAAGTTTGTCTGCGTCACCAACCGAGCCAGCGGTAGAAAGCAATTCTTCTGTGGCCTGGTTTACTGCGGCCTTTGTCATCTGTAATACAAGTGCAGATTTTTCCGCCAGCGAGTGCGCTAAAACATCAACGCATGTCTCGAGTTCCGCTCGTGCAACAACTGTGTTGATAAATCGCAGTTGCTTTGCTTCGTGGGCATCAAACGGCCGGCAGGTGAGCACCAATTCTCTGGTTGCAGCCGGGCCAATTTCGCGCACCAACCGCGGGATGCCACCCCATGCAAGCGGGATACCCAAGTCAACTTCTGGGATTGAAAACTGCGCATCGTCACTTGCCACTCGCAGATCGCAAGCACCAGCCAATACGACACCACCACCCACACAATGTCCGTGAACTGCCGCGATCGTTACCTGCGGAATGTTGGTCAGCGCTTCGGTCGCCAAGCGCCCGAGATCTGCCGACGCGTGTAACGAAATATTCGGGTCGACCGTTGCAAAATCATTGAGATCGAACCCTGCGCAGAATGCTCGTCCTTGTCCGCGGATAATCACAACGCGTACTTCACTCTGTTGGCCGAGCCATGTGCTGGCAGTAACCAATTCGCTGAGGCATTGCCGCGAGAGTGCATTCAAACTATTCGGCCGGGCGAACTCGAGTATTGCAATGCGCGCATCAACAATAATCTTGAGAGTCGAAAATGTAGGCACAGTAGTCATGGCGGCGCTAAACGGTACCAAATTGGCTCCTTTCGCTTCTTCGATACGTCTACGTTCACTTTGAGCCCAATTATCTAAAGGCCCCATCTCAATATTGAGCCTCCGAGTCAATCATCCGATGAACCAGCACTTGGTATTCCTAAACAAGTGCTCGTTCCAGTGCTGGCAGAGAACAGCGGTGGCGAGATTCGTTATTCAGCCTCACAACGGGTGACCAGCGACGTGTTGACCACGACAGACCCCCTGCTAAACTCATCTCTCTAGATAAGTAAGGCAATTACCGGTTTTGCGGACGTGGCTCAGTGGTAGAGCATCACCTTGCCA
>QYPH01000050.1 GCA_007279905.1 Actinomycetota bacterium
AGCAACCCATACAGACGTAGACAAGAAGACGGCAACTCTTCTCGTTGAAGGAACAATCGACGTCATCCTCGCCACAGTGGCAAAGGGTGAAGTTGTCAACATTTCGGGCTTTGCAAAATTTGCAAAGATCAACCGACCAGCCCGCATGGCGCGCAACCCGGCCACTGGTGAAGCAGTCAAGGTGAAGGCAAAGACCGTCGCCAAGATTTCTGCACTCAAAGGCTTTAAGGACATCGCCCTTGGCGTTGCCCCAGCACCAAAGTTGGTAACTGTTCGCAAGCCAGCTGCACCAGCAGCAAAGCCTGCAGCAAAGAAGCCAGCAGCAAAGCCAGTAGCGAAAAAGGCTGTCGCTAAAAAGAAGCGTTAATTTGTTGCAGGTCTCGCACCTGCAACTGTAGAACTACAAAAATCCGGTTTGTTGCGCAAGCGACAAGCCGGATTTTTTATTTGCGAATTGTGGTTGCAGCCAGCTTCACTAAGTGCTGCGTGTATGGATCTGTGGGAGCATCGATAACAGCGTCAACAGAGCCTTGTTCGACAACCCGTCCGTTTCTCAGCACGATGAGTCTGTCGGCAAATGATGCAATCAACGCAATATCGTGCGACACAATCACCATCGACATTCCAGTTGCACTTTGCACGCTCGCAAGCATCTTGACTACAGACGCCTGCACGGTGACGTCGAGTGCCGATGTGACTTCGTCCAACAACAACAGTTGTGGATGCGCGAGCAAGGCGCGTGCAACTGCAACGCGTTGCTTTTCCCCACCCGACATTTGGCTCGGGCGGCGTGACAAAAACTGTTGAGACAATTCCACTGCATCGAGCGCTGCAAGCACCTCGTCGCGACTGACATGGGTGTAGCGAGACATCGACTGCTCGACGGTTCGTACCGGATTGAGCGAGTCGTCCGGATTTTGAAATACCAATTGAATTTCAGAAAGAACTGCAAGCGGTCGATCGCGTAACGGTGTGGAGAGATCAAACCCATTGCCATCGTGAATTGCACCCGATGTGGACGAAACAAGTCCACACATCACCGATAAAAGCGTCGACTTGCCACTCCCTGATTCGCCGATGACCCCAACAACTTCACCCTTTCCAACTTCTAAATTTATAGAGTCAAGTGCGCGAGTTGACCCGCTTCTGATAACAGTGAGATCGCGCACAACTACAACCGGTTGCTGCACGCTCAATTGTGGTTCGCGAATGCGCACGTGCAAGCGCGGTATCGATGCGAGCAGCGACTGCGTGTATGAGGCGGATGGTGTTGCAAGAACGTGCTCTGTTAAACCGTGTTCCACGATTTGACCACGGCTCATCACCGCTACTCGATCACACACTCTCCCAACAACCCCAAAGTCATGACTCACACAGACAAGTGCGAAACCTCTCGACTTTTGCAGTCTGTTAATCGTTGCCAACACATCTGCGGCAATCCCTATGTCTAGGGCCGAGGTCGGCTCGTCAAGCAACAGTAAGGAAGGTGATCGAACGAGTGCAAGAGCGAGCAAAACGCGCTGGCGCTCACCTCCAGAAATCTGGTGTGGGTAACGATGCAAATATTTGGCTCCGTCCAAACCAGCATCATCGAGTGACGACAAAATTGTTTCATCCGCAACATCACGACCGAGCGTGTCACGAAAATGTGCCCGGATGGTGAGGTGAGACGTGAGAGCCTCACCTAGTGATTGCGCGACAAGTGCAACCGAACTGCCGTACATCTCTTGACGAACTTTGGGTTCGACATCCAGCATGTTGACACCTGCCGTCGACACAGTGCCCGACGTGAGACGTAACCCCGGCGACAGCACCCCTGCCGCTATGCGCAACAGCGTCGACTTTCCGCTCCCCGATCCTCCGACAATGCCAAGCCTCTCGCCCATTTCGACTTTCAGATCTACTGATTGAAGAATTGGCGTCACGACTCGATTTCGATCTCGATCTCGAGCCTCTACACACACCTGGTCAAATTGCAAGATGGTATTCATTCGCGATCTACCAGTGCTTGCACAGCCAACACAAGTGAACCAAGCATCACAATTGGGGTAATTACCGAGAGCGGATTAATTGTCATATACGAGCGTGCTTCGGCAATCATCAAGCCCCATTCGGGCGTTGGAGGACTTGCGCCGAGTCCCAAAAATGAAAGTGAACTGAACGCCAAAATAATCCACGTGAACTGCATTGCTATTTCGGTCAACACCACTCGCCACACGTTTGGTAGCACTTCGCCAATCAACAGATTGACGCCACGACCTCCCTGCAGTCTTGCGACTCGTACGAAGTCACGCGCCAGCAACACTTGAGTGCTTCCACGTGCAACTCGTGCAATGGGAGCGGCATACATCAAACCGAGGGTGACACTCAAAACAAATGGATCGTGCCCAAAAAAGCTTGCGATCAACAACAGCAAAATTAGTGTGGGCACTGCAAGCAAGAAGTCGATCAACCTCGCAAGTGCTTCATCTATCCATCCGCCAGCCAGTGCAGCAAGTGAGCCAAGTGCAACACCGATGACTGCCGAGAGAGCCGTTGCCAAGAGTGCAATAACGAGCGACGGCCGACCGCCGTGGAGCGCACGACTCAAGATGTCTCGACCCAACGCATCGGTGCCCAGCCAGTGAGCCGACGAAAATCCTTGCAGCGTTGCGCCAGGGTCTTGCTCGTCTGTAGCTGCGAGTGGCAACAAAGGCGCAAGGAGCGCAACGATTGCGTGAAACCCAAGCACGCAATACACAATGCGTTTATTCATGAGCGATGCTGTTTCAGCCGTGGGTCTAGAAGTCGCACAACCATGTCTGCAATGAGCGACATAGTGAGGTACACACCCAGACCAAATAACACAATTGGCAATATGACTGCAGTGTCACGATCTGAAATCGCATCAATTGCCAGTCTGCCCAATCCGCGATAATTAAATACAGCCTCTGTCACAAAAGTTCCGGTAAGGAGCCACGCGGCATCTACTGCAATCGTGTTGACAACAGGAGGTAAAGCTGCAGGCAAAATATGGCGCAGTAAAGTGACTCGCTCTTTTGTTCCTCGTAGCCGAGCGCTTTCCACAAAGGGCATCAACTGAATCGTTGTAACTCCAGCCTTCATTGTGCGCATCGAGTGCGCAAACACAACTGCTGCGAGGGTCAGTGCAGGCATCCAAATATGCGGCAAGAGCTCTACGACTGTTGCATTGCTCGGCACCACCGTCACACCGGGAAATATTGGAATCCAGATAGAGAAAACCAACCATAAAATAGTGGCGATCACAAACTCTGGAAGTGTCATCGCGACTACCCCAAGAGTGTTGATTGCTCTACCAATACGACTTTGTGGATAACGACCAATGAGTAAGCCAGCCACAATTGCGCTCGGAAACGCCATCAGTGCGGCGACCACAGCCAACATGGCGGTGTTTCGTATCCGAGGCAAAACGATCTGTGCAACCTGCTCGTCACGCTTAATCGAATAGCCAAGATCTCCGTGCACCACATCGTTGGCCCAATTGCCCAGGCGAACAATTACCGGATCAGTGAGCTGATGCTCCTCGCGACACTCAGCAACCTTGGCTGGCGTGCCAAAACGGCCGAGCAATGCGGTGCAGCCATCACCCGGTAACGCATCAATTCCCAGAAACGACAAGACAGCAAGCGACACGAACGCGCCAAGAGTGAACAGCATTCGCCGTGCCAAATTTTTCATATCAATATCACGAAACGCTGATCTTCTCCCATCGAACTGCGTCAATCACGATTGGATCAATTCCCTGCACTTTGCTACTCATCACTCGTGTCAGAGTCTTGTGATACGGCAGGAAGATTGCGGAATTCTCGAAGAGGTGCTCTTGAATTGCAATGTACTTTTGCTTGCGTTGCGCCAAGTCTTGTGTTGACCGGGCATCATCGAGCATTGCGTCAAGCGCTACATCAACTTGGCCAGTCGGATTCCATGCAGCGGTGCTGCGATACACCTCATTGAGCACTTGGGCAGCTGGACGCTGACCCCAGCTGTCAACAAACGCACTCTCTTTCATCCACACGTCATCCCAAAATCCACTCGCATCAGCCATCTTGATAATCACGCGAATGCCTGCATCCTTGACTTGTTGCTGATATGCCTCAACAAGTTCAACCATGTGCACTTCAACATCGCTGGTCCAGATTTCGATGTCAATTCCATCCGGGAATCCAGCTTCGGCAAGCAATGCTTTGGCTCCCTCGGTATCTTTCGCGCATGGCCCGTCCCATCTATATGGGTCTGCAGTCCAAACAGGTGTGTCGCACGCAACGACTCCTCCGCCAACCCCCAGCACGGCGTCGGCAATTATTTGACGATCTGCCGCGATGCGCAATGCTTTTCGCACCCGCACATCGTCAAACGGATGTCGGTCAACGCGAAAATCGATTGCGTTCCAGTCGCCAGACGGAATTGTTTGCAACGTAAATTTGGCAGTGTCACCGAAGATTGACGATGACTTGCCATCAATGGACAACAACAGATCTACCTGATCGCCAGCAAGCGCCTGCGCAGCCGACTGTGAGTCTGCAAACGTGATGATCTCGATCATGCTCAATTGAGGCTTGCCAAAGAAATAGTCTTCGTTGGCTACAAGAACGGTTGTTCCTTCAGGATCAAATGTCTTCATTTTGAAAGGACCTGTGCCGATGGGCTTCTTTCCAATTGTTGCCTGTGAATCGACTGGCGTCATCAGAGCGCGATAGTCGGCAAGCAACGAAGGAAGGTCGGCTTCGCCGGTCGACAATGAAAGTTTGACCGTGTAGTCATCGATTGCCTCGACAGCCTCGATCACGCCAAGCACCGCGCGCACTGGCGAGTCAAACTCTGGGTCGATCATGCGATTGATCGAGTACACAACATCGTCGGCAGTAAAATCGCTTCCGTCGTGAAACTTCACGCCCTCGCGTAGCACAAGAGTCCACTCCGACAAATCATCGTTAGAAGACCACGACAGAGCAAGCTCTGGAATCGGTGTGAAATCTTTGTCAACACCAATGAGTCGGTCGAACACCATGTTGATGGTTGGCCAAGTTCTATTGCCGTCATACGGATCCATCGTCTCGGCGCCACCAAACCCCGCATCATTTGCAACCCGCAATACACCTGAGACAGTTGTGGCACGACCACACGAAGCCAGCAATGCAGACCCGCACAACATCGCCACCGTGAGTACACGAAGAATTGTTTTCTTTTGCATGAACGCAACACTAACCACTCAATATGCTGTGACGTATGAGTTTGCTGTCTGTTGTCTCCTACAACATCCAGTATTCATTGGGTGCTGACAACCGTTACGACTTATCTCGCTCCATAGAGCCAATTCGCAACGCCGACATCGTCTGCCTGCAAGAGATTGATCGCAACTGGCGGCGTACCAACATGGCCGACCAATTTGTCGAAATCCAGCAACTGCTCCCCCACAGGTATTGCGTTTTTGGCCCTTCGATTGATGTTGATGCCAGCGCTATTTGCGCTAATGGAACAGTCGTCAACAGGCGCCGTCAGGGCGGACAAATGATCGCGAGCCGGTATCCAATCGTGTCATCACGAGTGATCCATATGCCAAAAGATGACACTGGTGTCAATATGAATATGTGGAGCGTTGCTCTTGAGGCTGTTATCGCCACCCCCGAGAAACAAATTCGAGTTATCAACCTTCATCTCACCGATGTCACCGAAACAAACCGCATTACACAGATCGAGTCGCTCCTCAAACAGTGCACAGCCGCAACAATTGAAGGTGGGGCATGGAACGGTGACGAGGGCGATGACGAATACCGCGAACACTGGCAGATGAACGACACCGTGCCGCAAATGCCCGAAGAAATCATTCTGACCGGAGATTTTAATGACGAGCCAGAATCAACCGTGATCAAGCTTGTTGTCGATGCAGGATTTAGAGACACGTGGTCGCTTTCACCAGCGACCGCAGCGTCAACCGCGACATTTAAGAAAAACCCCGATCAAGGTACCGACCGAGATTTGCGCATCGACTTTATTTTTGTTTCACCACACTTCGAAACAGTTGATGCCTACATCGACGGAACTACAGATGCATCAGATCATCAACCAGTGTGGGCCACGCTTCGTTAGTGACAAGCAGGTTTTGCAGCAGCCACGTCGATGCCCGGGCTGCGTGAAAAAAATCCGCTCGGCTTGAGATGAAACCCAGCGCGCTCGACAGGCATTACTGGCCAGTCTTCAATTCGTGGAATGTGATTAGTGCCAAACACGTACCACAACACAACATCGGTGTTGTCGACATTGCGATCAGTGCTCGTCCACTCGGGTAATCCTGCGCCACCTTCGTGTTGAAACGGATAGTCGCCAGCGGGATAACGCTCTTCTTCTACATGCGGCGTGACCCACAAATGCTTGTACATGAAACCAGCTTTGCGACCAATCACCGAATCGGGTAACGCCATCGGAAACGTTGTGTGGCCCGGAACTAATTTGTATCCAACTGGTTTGCCCACGTGATTGGTTCGACCCGGATTGATGATCTTCCAAAAACGATTTTTGAACGGATCGATCACTCGCTGCGCAACGGATTCGGTAGCAAAAACTGTTTCACTTGTTTCGTAAGCGCCACCGTATGGATTTTTTGGACCAACTGGATGTGCAAAAGCATCAACTTCTACAACACTGTTTGAGGTTCCGTCGATGTCCATGTCGAGACGAGCGCACAAGATGTGTTGGTGGAATGGCGCCCACAGGCATGGCTCGATCTCGGTTGCCGATGGATGATCGGCGCCAGGAAAATCGGAAACTGTGAGCACAATGCCCGTCAACTTTGCTTCAAACTCGATTGACCCATCTTGGTAGAAGTACCAGAAATAGCCGTATTCGTAATTATTGACCGTCACGATGGAAGACACCACAAACCTGCGACCTCGGCGCACCTCAACATGTCCGTCTATGTCAATGTGCTTCCACAAAATACCTACGTCTTCTTCATGCATGCAGATGGCATTTGGAATCTCGCGAATTGAACCGTCTGGCTGAGTGACAGCAGCATCTAGGTACACAATCTCGCCCAAGCAGTCGCAACCAAGTGTGAGCGAGTTGGTGTAATTGCCCAAACCAAACTCGCCAGTATCAAACGCATTCTTGCGATACGCGCCCTGGCTTGGATCGCCATATGGAATGACGAGCTCGGCAATGGACAATCGGCGAGCAATCCGTCGTTCAACACCATTGTCGTCAAACTGCACTTCGTGAATAACTAATCCTTCACGCTGGCAAAACCCAATGCGCATATTCCAGCGCTCCCAATCAATGCGCCAGCCATTCACGGTGAACGAAGCGCCATCGGGTTGTGTAATCGCAAGTTCTTTGAGACCAATATTTGCGCCTGTCTGGCTCGCACGATATGGGCCTGGAGTTTGCGGAATTGGAATCTGCACATCATTTTCGACATCCACAACTTCGCCAGTATCCAAATCGACAATTGCGTGCAACCCACCAATCGGGTGTGCATAAAAGTTTGCTTGTGGCGTTGGGCAATGCCACATCGGTGTCCAGATCACTCGCCTACCCGTGTCGAGATACTTTGGCATTTGCGCGCCAATCGGCCATGCCTCCATGTGCACGGTGTTTACGTCGTTGATGCCACGCGCCAGCAATGCCGCAATGATGCGAGTGTCGGCACGCACTGCAGCAATTGCTTGCTCCGATTCGCTACCTAATACCGGTGCTTTTGCGCCAGCGATCTCGACAAGTGCTCCAGTCGCACCTCCCAAAACCAATGCACCTTCACTCACCACACCACGAGATTTGTCCCACACCGTCATACGCGCACGGCGCACTACTGGCACGTTGGGTTGCAGGCTTGCCAGCTCGGTTTTCGTTGGTTCGTCGAGTTGCACCATTGCAAACAGGTGGCGGTGATCCAGCTTCCAGGCGGACTTGGCCTGGGCTACGCCAGCCGCGAGCTCTGCGGGGCTGAGTGGATCGAGCGGATGAATACTGCCAACCGATGCTGTCATCACACCAACTCTAGACGGTCAACAAAATATCTTCGAGCAGCAGGCGCGAACGCTCGCTCAGTGGGTCGTCGGGGAAATACTGCGCAACTATTTGCAGTACTTCACTCATTGACGAAATATCTAGTCGCTTGAGCAGAAATCTAATATCTTCTGCATCACGAAGTGCCCGCGCCGCTCGAACTTTCATGGCAAGGAGGTGCTCGGTTGGAGTAACCATCACTCGCAAATTGGGGTGATCAAAAACTGGGGTACCTCGACCAGCACGACTAGAAACGTAACTTGAGGCTTGATTATTGAGCCATGATTTTGGAAGGCGTAATTCTTTTGCAACTTCGTGTGCTGCAGCGATCACTTGCGTATCTGGTTTAAACAACGCATCGACATCTCTCGTGGCCTCGCGAGCACTAAACGCCAAGACCATTGCTGCTCCACCAAATACGTGCACCTCGCCTACTACACCCTGCGACTTAAGTTTTGTGGCAAGAGCCGTAAATGCACGCGTCAATTGCTTTCGGTCGAGCAATCGGTCGGTCATGCCGACACCAGATCACTGCGGTCGATCATCACTCCGCGCCGGCGAAACGATGCCGGAGCGTGCACCAATGCGCGAGCTCGCGCCGACGGCAAGGTGCTCACCCACCACGCATTGTGCAAAAAGCGTGAATCTTCAAGCGCCCATGTTGGCGGAACGACACCGTTGTGCACGCACAAGTCTTCAGCGATCGCGCCCAGTAGTGCATCAAAACGATCGTCACCAGTGCTTTCTGGTTCGACTGCTGTGAGCAATGCTGCAGGTACTTCATCATCTTGTGCACCTCGCAAAAACTCGAACACCAGGCGCAACCTCGATTCGGTTTGAGTGATGTCTGTCTGTGCAATATCAGTAGCTAAGTCGGCAAGTCGGTAGATGGCAACATCAGGTTCTATATCGAGAACAAGTCGATGCCCTGTCGCCCCCAGCATCCGCTTGAGCACCGGCACCGAAGGTTCTCGATCGCCAGCTTCATAGGCCGCAATCGCAGACTGGCTTGTGCCAGCAATTTGCGCCATCTGATTTTGAGTCAACCGAGCCGAGTCACGAGCCGCTTTGAGCAGCTCTGCCGCAGTGGGGTTTTCCATATATCGGATTGTAGATGATCCAAAAGCGTATTCCTCTCGGAATGAGGCCCTTGCCAACCCTGGAAGGAGGACTTAGTTTGGCAGCGTGTACGTGTTTTCGAACTCGTCTTGCAACACCGTTGCCACATGCGCAGTGGTGTCGACAACCAATTCTTCGCTCAACACCCGAACGCGATACGACCAGCCTGCTGGCAACGACAAACTGTCGCCCAAGTTGTCGAGACTTTCTTCACTGATGGTTGGGTCTACGCCAATGCAACGTGCCTGCATCACATACGCGACACCATCTGGGTTGACCAGCTCGTAGACCTTTTTGCCCGCATCCCAGAAGAACACTGCTCCACGATTAATCTTGCGCTCGACGTACGAACCGGGTGAATAATCTGTACCGAGATTGACAACGGCAATGCGGCGCATAGTGATGCCATTGAAGTCACGAAACACTGGCTCGATAACAGCCACTTTGGTGCCCAAACCGTCGAGCAACCAATATCGCGGGCCATTTAATTTCGCGAACACCGCACCCATCTCTTTGGCAATTGCATCGGCATCAAGTGTTTGCCACTGCTCCTGCGGGCAATCATTAAGCATTTGAGTGCCATACACCTCGGCTTCAAGACCAGTGTCGCGCAAGAACATGGCAAGTACTTCGCCATATCGCACTCCACGCATATTGTCGATCAGTCGCTGCGGACTTGCGGTTGTCACAAAATCACCTTGTTACTCACCCCTGTCCTCATTGAGAACATCAATACTGCGGCTTTCAGTCTTTTGACGTAAGGGAGTACCTAGTCGGCCAACCTTTTGAGGTGGAGTAACCCATCCTTCTTCGACACCCTTTGCCAACTGGTCTCTACTCAAGGTCCTGTCCATGAACGCGCCCAAGCGTTGTTGAAGTTTGCGCACATAAATGTTCATGTGTACACAATAGAACCAATCATGAAGTCATGCCTGATTACAAGGCACAGAGTTCCGATACGTAAGATCTTCCAATGGACTACATCGACATCGTGCACGAACGCCGCAGCATTCGCGGATACCAGCAAAAGCCTGTGCCGCGCGAACTGATCGAAGAGATCATTGACCTGGCCAAGCGTGCACCATCATCAATGAATACCCAGCCATGGCACTTTCACGTGATCACCGGCGAGCCACTCGAGCGCATTCGCAAAGGCAACACCGAGAAGATGATGAGTGGGTCGGCAGTCGACCGCGAGATCAAGATGAATCACGGTTATGAAGGACCACATCGTGAGCGCCAAATCGAAATCGCCGTGCAGCTATTTGAAGCCATGGGCATTGCGCGTGATGACAAGCCGAAACGGCAAGATTGGGTGATGCGTGGCTTTCGTCAGTTTGATGCACCGGTCTCTATCGTGATCACCGTCGACAGAGCACTCGCCGACGACACCATCGCGCACTTCGATTGTGGTGCAGCAACATACGGCCTCGTACTTGCAGCATGGTCAAAAGGCCTTGGCTCGGTGATCAATGGTCAAGGCATTATGCAGTCATCAGTGGTTCGCGAAAACGCCAACATTCCTGAAGACGAAGTGATCATGACATGCGTTGCAATGGGTTACCCAAGCGACGAGTTTGTTGCCAACGAAGTGAAGTCTCGTCGAGTAGCCAATGATCAAGTTGCGTCTTTCGTCGGCTTTGACTGATCGATATGCAGGTTGTTGTCTGCAATCAGGTTGGGTCTCTCGACCAACTTGCTGTTGAAGAACGACCATCGCCCGACCTCTACCCCACTTGTGTGCGCATTGCTGTCACAGCGTGTGGTGTCAACTATGTCGATGCATTGTTTGTGCAAGGCAAATATCAGATCAAACCACCAACACCGTTTATTCCTGGAATGGAAATAGTTGGTCGCGTGACTGAAGTGGCAAGTGATGTTGCTGGCATCAATATCGGTGACCGCGTGTTTGCAAACATTGGGCTTGGAGGATTTACAAGCGAAGCGGTTGTTGCCGCAAGTCGTGTGGTGGTGTTGCCCGAATCGCTAACAGATGGTCAGGCCGCAACATTTATGCAGAGTTACCTGACTGGGTGGTTTGCTCTTGTTGATCGCGCCAAGGTCGAGACTGGTAAGTGGCTGCTTGTTTTGGGTGGCGGCGGCGGCGTGGGGCTTGCAGCTGTTGACCTTGGCCACACATTGGGCCTTCGCGTTATTGCAGTTGCCTCTACTGTTGAAAAGCGTGCACTCGCCACGGCGCGCGGTGCGCACGCGGTGATTGATTCGACGCTGTCGGCAAACGAGATCAAAGAGCAAGCCAAACAGATTTCGGGTGGCGGAGTTGACTATATATATGACCCCGTGGGTGGCGAGGTTGGCGAGACATGCTTGCGCGCGCTCACCGATGATGGGCAATACCTCGTCATTGGTTTCGTGGCAGGCATTCCGATGCTTCCGGCCAATCAAATCCTCCTTCGCAACCGCCGGATCACTGGTGTTGACTGGGGCGCATGGGCAATGAAAAACCCAGAGCTCAACAATGCAAACCTCGCCAAGGTATTGGAACTCATCGGTGAAGGCAAATTGCGCCCTGTCGAGCCCGTCACGTATCCGCTTCGGGATGCGGCGCGCGCACTGACCGATATTCAAGCGCGCAAGATCGCAGGCAAGGTTGCGCTGATTCCCTAAATAGTGCCCCTAGATGAATCAAACATGCGACCTGCTGTTCGCAAGTATCATTGGCTCATGACCCAAACACAATTGACAGTTTCTGGAATGACATGCGATCACTGTGTGCGCCACGTAACCGATGCGATCTCCAAAGTAGTTGGAGTACACAGCGTGAACGTCAAACTGGCTGAAGGCATTGCCGTAATCGAATCTGATGCCTCGCTAGACCTTCAAGTTGTGAAGGACGCGGTTGTTGCAGCGGGTTACTCCGCCTAATTTCCACAGTTCAATTCAGCGCCCCCGGCATGAATCGAACATGCGACCTGCGGTTTAGGAAACCGTTGCTCTATCCACTGAGCTACAGGGGCTATTGATGGTGATTTTAGTAGTGCTAGGCGTCGTGTCAGCCGGAATTGCCTATTTTATTCGAGGCTG
>QYPH01000070.1 GCA_007279905.1 Actinomycetota bacterium
CTGCAAGACACTGGTGGCAATGATGTGGCCATACGCGACAACAACACCGACAGTGTTGCTTTGCGTCATGCCGATTGAATTTGCTGTCGTATTCGCTGACAATCTCGCTGACAGTTTGGCTGACAATTTGACAGCATCTTCGATATCGTGCGAAACGGTGATACCCAACTCCAGTGCAGCCTGCTTGACGGGGCTTGGTGAAGTTTGCGAACCTCTACCTCGTCGCTTATCGACTCCAGTAACCACGAGATCAATTGGGAACCCAGCCTCTACTAATGCGCGCAGCGGCGCAACAGCAATTTCTGGCGTGCCAAAGTACACGATGTGTTCAGAACGCCCCGGTGGCAATGCTGCAAGCATCGTCACGTCAATCGCAAATGCACCGGTTCGCTCGATTTCGGTTGCTCCTCTTGGCGGCGATATTCGGCCAAAGCCAACTTGCGCTGGTCTGTCGTCATGCGATCAAACATCAAAACGCCATTGAGATGATCAATTTCGTGTTGAAATAAGCGTGCGAGCAATTCGTCAGCCTCAATCTCGATCTCGTCGCCGTCGATCGATACACCGCGCACAAGTATCTGTTTAGGACGCAACATCTCGACGTACAGTCCCGGGATCGAGAGGCAGCCTTCGTCATACACCCACTCCCCAGATGACTCAACGATGGTTGGGTTCAAGATGATCTGTGGATCATCGTCAATGTCGTACACAAAAATCTGTTTTTGAATACCTATTTGCGGTGCTGCCAGACCTAATCCTGGTGCTTCGTACATCATCTCAAACATCTGTTCACAGAGCGTTGCGATCTTGCCGTCAATATTTGCAACCTGTGCCGCCACAGTTTTGAGGACTGGGTCTCCGTATGTGCGAATCGTCAAACCACCGTGTGGTGCGCCCATAGGTGTCGTTCGTGCCATATCGTGTAAGGCTAGCGAGGCTTATGAGCGACGAGCAGTACTTCACCAACCAACCAATAGCGAAGTCGACTGTGGGCACAAGCAAACAAAAAACCGCTCCGCTCAACATCGACAACACCACTCTGCAACTGGTTTTAGACAGTGGTGTTTTCGCTCGCAAAGGTGTTGATGCGGGCACCATGGTGCTGATCGATGCGGCGGCAAAACCGCCAACGTCGGGAACATTCCTCGATCTCGGATGTGGTTCTGGTGCACTTGCACTCACTCTCGCAACTCGGTCGCCCAACGCAAACATCTACGCAATCGATGTCAATCAGCGCGCACTACAACTCACCGCATCCAATGCACAATTGAACGGCATCGCCAACATCACTACGTTGTTGCCAACATCGGTACCGCCAGAGATTCGATTCGATTTGATTTGGTCAAACCCACCAATTCGTATTGGTAAAACCGAGCTTCATGCATTGTTGTCATTGTGGCTAGGCAAACTCACCACCACAGGAGAAGCATGGCTTGTGGTCAACAGAAATCTTGGCTCCGATTCACTTGCAGTGTGGCTCGTTTCAATTGGCTATCAAGTCGATCGTCTTGTGAGCAAGCAAGGTTTTAGAGTGTTGCGCGTTCGACCTACGCGCGTGGCGGATCAACCTGCGTTTTAATGCGCACCGCTTTAGATGTCGTGCTGGTTGTAAGTGATGCAGCCAATCCATCGGCCAAATCATTCCAACTCTGCGCCTTGACTAACACGCTGTCTTGGGCAGTTGCTGACACCTGAAGCAATACGTTGCTTCGCAGGTTGTCGGCAACAGTGTCGACTCCTTTGCCACTCAATTGCGCCAACGCGCCAAACGGCGGCAGCGACATCAGTTTGCGACGAGACATTTCATCAGATGTGAATTCGCCCAGATCATGGGAGGCAAGACCTCGAAGCAACGCATGATTGGCTAGAAAAGTTTGGACAAGCACCAGACCCTGACTACCAGAGCGAGCCACCAACCGAGCCGCATGAATCACAAGTGTGAGCGAAATCTCTGACGCCCGATATCGAGGTGCCGAAATCTCCTGATCGATATCGAGAAACACAACCGTGTCGACATCGCGCACCCGATGAAGTGCTGCTTCTGTCCCGACAAACAGCATCTTGGTCTGATCGATCTCGACATCACTTTTGCCAGCAGTACTGGCCGCGACTTCGACCACATCTTCCACTCGCCGACCTGCCGCTGCAGCCAACTCTTCGCGCAATCGTGAAACTCCAGCCTTAATCACTGCCAATTTGCCCGACCCACATCCCATGCACACAGCAGGTCGCTTGTGTGCGCATCTTGGACAACACAGTTCGCCAAGACCCAACATCGACATTGCAGCATCGCATATATCGCATCGCACGAGTTCGCGACAATTGCCGCAAGCTAGCAATTTTGCTCGCCCCTTGACGTTGAGCACGCACACGATTCGCCGTTGATGATCTCGAAGTTGTTCAATTAATTCTGAAGACAGCAGTGAACTCGCCCATCGCTCATCGAGCCGTCGATCAACAATCCGAATTTCAGGCCACTGAGATTTTTCAACTTCGGTACCGACTTTCAAAACAACCCCTGATGTGTGATGCAATGCGCGCAGACTTGGCACTGGCGACACCAACAGACATGCAATACCAAGTTGCTCGGCGCGATGAACTGCGATATCTCGTGCGTGCCACGATGGCGAGCGCTCTTCTTGTAAGGCATCGTCGTGCTCGTCGATCACGATGATGCTGTGCAGTGATGGCACAGAAGCCCAAATAGCCGACCGAGCACCAATCACGACATCGACACCACCTGCTGCGATTGCCCAATCTTGCGGCATGACAGCAACGCTCAGTCCATGCTCTCGCAATGAAGCGGCCATCAATCGTGCACGATTAATTGTTGGGATGACGACCAGAGTTGGGCCCTCTTGGGCAGCACTCAACACAAGTGCACGCGGGCCCGACGCCGGACCTCTGCGCAACACCGACGTGTGTTTGAGTCCCACTGCCGCAACAACTTGGACGTCTGCGTCAAACTTTTTTCGACTGCTCGGTTGCGTATAACGCGACCCTGGAAGAGTTGCAACGAGCGTGGACGGAGAAGATGCAACGAAGAATGCGCGGAGCCGACCAGCCCACATGTGACACGCCCATTGAGCGAGTTGAACGATTTCGAGAGATGGTCCGCGACCCAACACCTTGATCACGTGCAACAAACGACTTTCATCTACATCGGAGAACTGCGACGATGAGTCGCCAATCGCTACGACCCATCCCGCAACATTGCGTCTGTGCAGCGGAATACGCACGCGATCGCCCACGTGAATTTCGTGAACCATCGCATCGGCAACGAGGTAATCAAATACCTTGTCGACACCAGTTACATCGGGGACGACGCGCGCGATTACCGCCACGGCATCACGACCGATCAGAGTTTGACTGCTGCTTTGAATTCCTTCAAGCGTGACAGAGTCTCCCAAGTGAAATCTGGGTCTTGTCGGCCGAAGTGACCATATGCAGCTGTCTTGCGATAAATCGGACGCTTCAAATCAAGATCGCGCAAAATCGCTGCTGGGCGAAGGTCGAATACTGAACGAACTGCTTGTTCGATCAATTCTTCGTTGACAACGCTCGTACCGAATGTCTCGACCAAGATGCTGATTGGCTGTGCCATACCGATTGCGTATGCAACTTGTACTTCGCATCGCGTGGCCGCGCCGGAAGCAACGACATGCTTGGCAACCCAACGGGCTGCGTAAGCCGCCGAACGGTCAACTTTTGAAGGATCTTTTCCACTGAATGCGCCACCACCGTGACGTCCCATTCCACCGTACGTGTCAACGATGATCTTTCGACCAGTCAAGCCAGTGTCGGCATGTGGTCCACCTTTGACAAACTCGCCCGTTGGATTGACATGCACTGAATACTTGTCGTTTGCAAACTGTGCGGGAATAACGGGACGAATGACTTGTTCAATCAAGTCCGGACGAATCACGGTGTCACGAGGCGTACCGTCTGCGTGCTGAGTCGAGATCAAAACCGTCGACAAGCGAACTGGTCTACCGTCTTCGTATTCAAACGTCACCTGGGTCTTGCCATCAGGACGCAAGTACGGAATCGCACCCGACTTACGCACCTCTGCCAATTTTTCGGCCATGCGATGTGCGAGCCAAATTGGCAACGGCATCAACTCTGGAGTGTCGTCACATGCATAACCAAACATCATTCCTTGGTCGCCAGCGCCTTGACTGTTGAGGATGTCCTCGCCACTCTTTCCAGCACGAGACTCTTCGCTTTTGTCAACGCCCTGAGCAATATTTGAGCTTTGCTCGTCGATCGACACGATGACGCCGCATGTGTTGCCATCAAAACCGTAAAGCGCGTTGTCATAACCGATGTCCTTGATTACTTCACGAGCCAATTTCGGAATGTCTACATAAGCAGATGTGGTGATCTCACCGGCGACAACACAAAGTCCGGTGGTCAGCAGTGTTTCGCATGCAACACGACCTTGTGGATCTTCTGCCAAAATTGCATCGAGGACAGCATCGGAAACTTGGTCAGCCATCTTGTCTGGGTGACCTTCGGTTACGCTTTCAGAGGTAAAACTGTAGTTTTTCAACGCTGCTCCTTGGTAGATAGTTCGTGAAGAGACTAGTGGCTCGACTGGCCTCGGATGGAGACCACAGCATCCAACACCGATTTGGCGATCGAGCGCTTATCGGTCAAACCGACAACCACTGGCTCTGCCCCACGTGTCACAAGAGTGACCGCATTTGTTTCATGACCGAAGCCAACGCCATCATCGGCCACATTGTTTGCCACAATGAGGTCCACATTTTTGCGCTTGAGCTTGGAGAGAGCATTTTCGACAAGGTCCTCGGTCTCGGCTGCAAACCCAACCAAGACTTGGCCCGAACGTTTGCGCGCACCAAGACCAGCGAGAATGTCGGGTGTGGTTTCAAGCTCAATGCTTGCAAGTCCTTCGATGGCACCAGTCTTCGGATCTTTCTTCAGCTTAGATTTCGCTACAACACGTGGTCTCATGTCGGCAACTGCAGCAGCCATGATCACTACATCGGCTTGCATTCCATAGCTCTCTACTGCATCTTGCATCTGTTGTGCGGTCTCGACAGCTACCAATTGCACTCCACTCGGCACAACAAGATCAGCAGTAGAGATCAAAGTAACTTTTGCTCCACGCGCACTCGCCTCTGCAGCAATTGCATAACCCTGTTTGCCGCTAGAACGATTGGCAATCACTCGCACTGCGTCGATGGGCTCGCGAGTTCCACCAGCCGTGACTACGACGTGTGCGCCATACAAATCACCAGGGGTCAGCAACTGTTCGATCTCGGCAAAAATTCGCTGCGGGTCTGCGAGTCGTCCTGCACCGATATCGCCGCCTGCCAACCGACCGGATTCGGGATCGAGAACATTCACTCCCCTTCGACGAAGAACTGCAATGTTTTCTTGCACTGCTGCGTGCTCCCACATCTCGGTGTGCATTGCTGGGCACACCAATACAGGGGCGCGAGTTGCAAGAAGAGTTGCAGTTAATAAGTCACTCGAGATTCCGGCTGCATACGAACCAATCACGCGAGCAGTTGCAGGTACAACGACGATCAGATCGGCTCGTTGCCCTAGCCGTGTGTGAGGAATGGGATCAGCGTCGTCCCACAAAGTTGTATGCACTGGCTCTGAAGCAAGTGCCGACAACGTCACTTTGCCTATGAAATGTTCGGCGTCGCTTGTCATGATGGGCGCGACGTGCGCACCTGCGTCTACTAATAAACGACACAGCTCAACCGACTTGTACGCGGCAATGCCACCAGAAACGCCGAGAACAATATGCTTGCCAGCGAGCGAACCCATGGTGAGCCAGGCTCGTGAAATTACTCGGCTGCTACTTCGGCTTCAGCAACTTCGGCTACTTCAACTTCAACTTCAACTTCAACTTCAACTTCTTCAAGTTCAGCAACGACATCGTCGGCAACAGCATCCAACAACTCTTCGTCCAACTCGGCATCCAATTCTTCATAGACCGACAATGGAACGCTCAAAATCTTGTCTGCAGCGATTTCTTCAAAACTGATTGAAAGTGGCTTGCGCGAAGTTGAACTCACCTGTGGTGGAACCATTGTTCCCAAACCCTCACCCAGTTGGTTGAAGTAGGAGTTGATTTCGCGAGCACGGCGTGCCGAAAGCGTCACAAGACCAAACTTGGAAGCAGTGCGCTTCATGAGGCTCTCAATACGCGGGTTCATCATGGTGTCTTCATTGGCCATGGCGGGTTACCTTTCAGTTCTGCAACGGGAGGCAAAGCGACTCACCGAAGCATGTATTGTATCTGTGTAAACCGCGCAAACGACGCAAAATGACCGTTTTGACTAGTTGCAGCGCGCCAGTCGCTCGCGAGCAATGAGATCGAGCATCTCTGCCACGGTCACTGCCAAATCATCATTAATCAACACGAAGTCAGCAAGCGCCTTGCCCACGGGCTCCTCATCTTCTGCCTTGCGCAGCCGCGCAGCAACCTTTTGCTCGGCATCTCCCCGACCAACGAGTCGTGCCTTTTGTTCTTCACGGGTTGGCGGCAAAACAAAGAGCAGCAGTGCATCTGCATGCAATTTCTTTACTTGCTGAGCGCCGTCCACTTCAATCTCCAGCACGATGTCTTTACCCTCAGGGGCTTTGGGCATCGGAGTGCCATACAGGTTGCCCAAAAATTCGGTCCATTCCAAAAAACCACCAGCAGCGATGTGTTCTCGAAATTGATCATGCGTCACAAATCGGTAAGCGTCTTGTAACTCTCCCTCGCGCCGCTCGCGAGTTGTCCATGAACGACTTAACCACAGTTTGTCGTCGCGCTTGACGAGTTCTTCAACGATCGTGCTCTTGCCAACGCCGCCGGGGCCAGAAACCACGATGATGAGCGAATGTTGATCGCTCACGACCGACCTTCAATCAGTGATTGAACTCGTTGCACGATATTGGTGCGTTGTGCGACTGTCAGATTGCCAGCTAGATCGTTTTCGAGTACATCTACTGCCGACAACACTTGTCGGGCACCAACTTTGCCAACGCCAGGAACCACTTCGATCAATTTGACGATGTAGGTCAGATTACTCACACTGTCTGCATCGTGGAGCAACACCGATTCGATGTCGCGGCTTCCGCTTGAAATTGCACTGAGCAACACATCAATCTGCTGACGCAATTGCGCAAGTGGAGTCACGGCTTCAACACGCAATCTGCGAAGTTCGGTTGAGGTCGTCATTGATCTATTTTACCGTTTGCTTGAGTTCACCACTTGCTCGGAGCGACAAATCCGCCTCTATGACTCAACCCAATTACTTCAGACCATTCTGTGATCTTGTGGCGATCAGCCCATTGCTGCAGCTCGCATGCGATCCGATAGGCAGCGCGCGGTTCAGCAAATGTAGCGGTACCCACCTGCACTGCTGAAGCACCAGCCATCATCATCTCGAGCGCCTCAAGACCATTTGTCACACCGCCAACTCCAACAATGGGTATATCCCCGATACGTGCAAAGACGTCATAAATTGCACGAACTGCAATGGGGTGAATTGCCCTACCCGAAAGCCCGCCACCACCGTTGCCCAGTGCAGGACGACCAGTTTGGGTGTCGATGATCATTCCGAGTGAAGTGTTGACCAACGTCAACGCTTCTGCTCCAGCATCGACGCACGCTTGTGCCACATCACCAATTCGGTCGGTATTGGGAGACAACTTTGCCCAACGAGGTATACCCGCAACCTCAACCGCGCTCACGATCTGCGCGGCAAGTGAAGCATCGTGAGCAAACATGGTGTGAGGTTTGTTGTCACCAACACTTTTTCCTTTGAGGTTTGGGCACGACAGATTAATTTCCAGTGCAGCAATCTGATCGCGCACTGGTGTCAACATGCTGGCTGCGTCAACATAATCTTGCACACTAAAACCCCAGATACTGCAGACAACAGTTGCGCCAACAGCCTTGAGTTGCTCCAAATCATTGGCGATCCACTCTTCAATCCCCGGACCTTGCAGTCCTACAGCATTGAGCATTCCAGAAGCAGTTGGATGTAATCGGGGTCGAGGATTACCTCCCCACTCAAATGCCGCCAACGACTTCACAACAACTGCGCCCAGATCTCGTAGCGGCATAAAAGCATCAAGTTCTGTTCCAAGACCGCAAGTTCCCGATGCCGTCATCACTGGATTCTTGAGCGTCACCGAACCGATGCGCGTGTGTAAATGCGGCGACCGTGCACGAGATCTCACTGCTGGTGATACTCCTGAAGTGACTTAACTTCGAGAGGATGCGATTGCTGCTCGAAGAGACCTTGAACAGCAGCGAGAGCCGCATTGATTGTGGTCACTGAAGAAACACGGAATATGTTTGCAGCCTTTCGAATTGCTTCGCCATCCGAACGTCCACCTCTGCCCTGTGGTGTGTTGATCACAAATGCAATCTCGCCGCGCCTGATCAACTCAACGGCATCGTCAGGTTGCAAACTTGATTGCTTGCCAGACTTGTCAATCTTGTCAATCTTGTCAGTCTTGATCCCGACTAAACCTTCTGAAACTTTGCCAACAACACGATCGACGGGATGACCAAACCTTTGCAAATAATCTGCGGTCCCGCTTGTTGCAACAATGCCAAGTCCCAATTCGCGAAGACGCTTTGCAACCACAAGACCACTCGGCTTGTCGCGATCATTGAGCGATAAAAACACCATGCCACTTGTTGGCAGTTCGGTACCTGCTGCAGTCTCGGCTTTGATAAATGCTCGACCAAAAGTTGAGTCAATACCCATCACTTCTCCAGTCGATCTCATCTCTGGTCCGAGCGCCGTGTCCACTTCGGGGAAGCGGCTAAAGGGCAACACTGCTTCCTTCACTGAAACGTGTTTGCCGCTCACAGGTTTGCGAAGTAGACCCTCTGCGCGAAGTTCGGCGAGTGTTGCACCAAGCATCACCCGGCTCGCCACTTTTGCGAGTGGAACCCCTGTGGCTTTTGCTACAAACGGCACTGTGCGACTGGCTCGTGGGTTTGCTTCGATCACATAGACCTGTGAACCCGTGACAGCAAATTGCACGTTAATGAGGCCCCGAACATCGAGTGCGTGTGCAATGACCTTGGTGTAGGCCTCGACAGCCTCGATCACCCATGCCTCAAGGGTCGGAGGCGGAATCACACAAGCCGAATCACCAGAGTGCACACCGGCTTCTTCGACATGCTCCATGACTGCGCCAATGAGAACTTCACCGGTTGCATCGCGAATCGCGTCGACATCGATTTCGGTTGCGTCATCAAGAAATCTGTCGATGAGTACGGGACGCTCCGACGACAACCCACCTTCTCTGCCCAATGTTCCTGCAACGCTGAGTTCGTGCATCGCGCGCTCGAGATGCGCTTCGTCATGAACAATCTGCATCGCGCGCCCGCCAAGCACATAACTTGGTCGCACCAACACTGGGTAACCAACTTTGGATGCGATCTTCTTGGCTTCACCAATCGTCAATGCGGTTCCACCAGGTGGCTGGGTGATTTTAAGTTCTTCACACAGAGCACTCCACTTCTTACGATCTTCAGCCACGTCAATCGAATGCGGTGAAGTTCCAGCGATCAATTCGACAGGAATGAGATTGGCCAGTTTGAGTGGAGTCTGACCACCCAACCCAACAATGACGCGCGGAGGCACACCGCCTGCCAACGTTTCTGCTTCAATCACATTCATTACATCTTCTTGTGTGAGTGGCTCAAAATACAATCGGTCCGATGTGTCGTAGTCGGTCGACACTGTTTCTGGGTTGCAGTTGATCATGATTGTTTCAAACCCTGCATCCCGCAAAGCAAAGCTGGCATGTACGCAGCAGTAGTCAAATTCGATTCCCTGCCCAATTCGATTCGGTCCGCTTCCCAAAATAATGACCTTGGGTTTGGTCGACTCATGGACTTCGTTTTCGTCTTCGTATGTCGAGTAGTGATATGGGGTTTGGGCGGAAAACTCAGCGCTGCACGTATCGACGGCTTTGTATGTTGGTATGACTCCTGCGGCGATGCGTCGTGCTCGCACCGTCGACTCATCAACATTCCACAGGTACGCCAACTGGGCATCGGCAAAGCCAAGACGCTTTGCTCGTTTCCACAAACGCACTGTCATCTTCTCTATCCCGCATTCATCAAGAACCGCACGCTCATCGGTGATCATTGACATTTGATCAAGAAACCAATAGTCGATACGACACGCCTCATAAATTCGTTCGCGAGCAATACCTCTGCGAACACACTCACCGACTTGAAAAATCCGCTCTGGTGTTGGAATGCCAATCTGTTGAAGCATTTCGTCGTCGGACTTATCACGCATCAACATCTCTGCTGGATCACAATTGAGGCCGGCTCGTCCAATTTCAAGCGAGCGCAACGCCTTTTGCAAACTCTCAGCAAAGGTTCTGCCAATCGACATCGCCTCACCAACACTTTGCATCTGTGTTCCCAATACGCCTGAAGTTCCTGGAAACTTCTCGAATGCCCAGCGTGGAATTTTCGTGACAACGTAATCAATGACAGGTTCAAAACTTGCTGGCGTCATTTTGGTGATGTCATTGGAGATCTCGTCAAGCGTGTAACCGACCGCCAATTTTGCGGCAATCTTGGCGATAGGAAAACCAGTGGCCTTTGAAGCCAAGGCCGAAGAACGCGATACTCGCGGATTCATCTCAATAACAACTTGTTCGCCCGTCAAAGGATTGACAGCAAATTGCACATTTGATCCGCCGGTCTCTACCCCAACCCGGCGAATGCATGCGAATGCGGCATCTCGCATCTGCTGATATTCAACATCAGACAACGTCATCGCTGGCGCAACCGTGATCGAGTCTCCGGTGTGCACACCCATCGGATCAATATTTTCGATTGAACAGATAATCACGCAGTTATCTGCACGATCGCGCATCACTTCAAGTTCGTATTCTTTCCAACCAGCAATCGAGGTTTCGATCAACACCTCATTGATTGGGCTAGCCGACAGTCCGTCTAGAACAATCTTTTTGAAATCATCTTCATTGTGCGCGATACCTGTGCCGCGTCCACCCAAAATATAGGCAGGTCGAATGATGAGGGGTAGGCCAATCTGGTCGCGCACTTGCAGCGCTTCTTCCAAATTGTGCGCAACACCGCTGACAGGAACGTTTAGCCCAATCTCGATCATCGCAATTTTGAATTTCTCGCGATCTTCTGCCGTTTCAATTGCCTGCGCATTTGCGCCAATCAACTCTGGCGTTCCCGGCACGCCAACCAATCCGCGAGCGTGCAATGCCATGGCAAGGTTGAGAGCAGTCTGACCGCCCAACGTTGGCAGAACCGCATCTGGTTTTTCGCGAGCGATAATCGCAGCAAGAACATCCACGGTCAATGGCTCAATATATGTACGGTCGGCAAAATCGGGATCGGTCATGATTGTTGCAGGGTTTGAGTTTGCCAAAATCACTCGGTAGCCCTCTTCTTTGAGCACGCGACAGGCTTGAGTGCCCGAGTAGTCAAACTCGCATGCCTGACCGATCACAATCGGACCAGAGCCGATGATCAAGATTGATTTCAAATCACTACGGCGTGGCATCAGCGTTGTCCCATCAGTTGAGCAAATTCGTTAAACAAATACCGACTGTCATGTGGTCCTGGCCCGGCCTCTGGGTGATACTGCACACTGAATGCACGAACATCTCGAACGCGCATTCCCTCGTTGGTTTGATCGTTGAGATTTGTGTGGGTGATGTCTGCAATATCTTTGAGTGAATTGGGGTCGACGCAAAAGTTGTGGTTCTGACTCGTGATCTCAACTGATCCCGTACGCACATTGCGCACCGGATGATTTGCTCCGTGGTGACCAAACGGCAATTTGAACGTCTTGCCACCGAGTGCAAGTGTCATCAACTGATGCCCGAGGCAAATACCGAACATCGGTATTCCCTGTTCGATCAGCGCACGAATTGCTGTTGGAACACCCTCGACTGCTTCTGGGTCTCCTGGACCATTCGATAAAAAGACACCATCCGGATTCAGCGCTAGCACTTGGTCTGCCGAATAGCTCGCTGGCACCACCTGCACTGTTGCAAACTCCGAAAGACAGCGCAAGATGGTGCTCTTAATACCAAAATCGTAAGCAACAACTCGCAGAGCGCCTGACCCCACGATGTACGGCTGAGTTGTCGTCACCTGTTGTACCAAGTCGATGCCAGACGTACCCAACTCGCTTTGCGCACGGGCCAACACACTTGCCTGGTTCGCTTGACCAAATGCACCAGGCATTGCGCCAACATCGCGCAATACGCGCGTCAGTCGTCGAGTATCGATACCCGCGATTCCACAGACATTCATACCGCGCAAATAGGCATCCAAGTCATTGTTTGATCGCCAGTTACTTCGTCTGTGCGACATTTCGCGCACAATTACTCCGCGAGCGAACACATGGGATGACTCATTGTCGAGCGGGGTTGTTCCATAGTTGCCTATATGTGGCGTCGTAAAAGTAATGATTTGCCCTGCATACGAAGGGTCTGAAATCACTTCTTGGTATCCGGTCAGAGCAGTATGAAACACAACTTCACCACTGGCGATTCCTCCAACGGGGTCTGCTCCAATTGCTTCACCTTCAAAGACACTTCCGTCTCGTAGCACCAATACCGATTCGCGAATTGTCATTTTTGTGCCACTCCATCTCGAACTGTAAGTTCTCCGCGAAACATCGTGTTGCGCACCATACCTCTCAACTGCCTCCCAACGAAGGGAGTATTTTTGCTCTTGCTCGCCAGAGTGGAGGGATTAACTTGCCACATCGCTTCCAAATCGACAACACACAAGTTTGCTGCATCGCCTGGAACAATATTGCGACCATGTGTTTGAGTAATTTGGGCGATTCGCGCGGGGTTACGCGACATCACAGCAGCAATTTGATTTGGGTCGAGGTCGACTGATGACAGCACCACGCCAAGAGCAGTCTCAAGACCAATCATTCCTGGTGGAGCCTGATCGAGAGGAAGCTCCTTGTCTCTTCGCGCATGGGGTGCATGATCGGTTGCGACCGCGTCGATTGTTCCATCCAGCAGACCTGCCTTGAGCGCACGAATATCGTTCATACTGCGCAGCGGAGGATTCACTTTGTACACAGGGTCAAAAGTGGTGAGCAATTCTTCAGTCAACGACAAGTGATGCGGCGTTACTTCGGCTGAGACGTGAAGCCCCTGTGCTTTAGCTTCGCGCACCAACTCAACGGATCGTGCGGTCGAGAGATGCAAGAAATGCACTGACGCACCTGTACTACGTGACAACTCAATGTCTCGTTGCACCATCAGTTCCTCGGCAATGCTCGGCCAGCCAGGCACACCCATGTCCGACGAACAAGCACACTCGTTCATTACCGCGCCTTGCGTCAATGCCGATACTTCACAATGCTGAGCCATTGTCACTCCGAGTGACTTTGCGTATTGCATAGCACGACCCATCAACACAGGATCCTGCACGCCAGAACCATCGTCGGTGAAGAGGCGTACACCGGCAGCACACAGATCTCCAAGCGGTGCCAATGCCTCACCCCTTCGTCCCATCGTGATGCAACCACTCGGAAATACATCGAGCAAACCAGCACGTCTCGCCTGCTCTCGCACAAACTCAATCACTGTCACCGAATCATGTGCAGGATCGGTGTTGGGCATCGCAATCAGTGCGGTGTAGCCGCCCTTGGCGCCAGCCCTGCTTGCAGTCGCAATCGTTTCACAGTCTTCGCGCCCTGGTTCGCGCAAGTGAGCGTGCAAATCAACAAAGCCGGGAAAAATATGGCAGCCATCAGCGTCGATATTGACATCGCCCGAAAGATTGGCGCCCACTTTCACAACAACTTCGTTGTCGATCAGCACATCGACGCGCTCGACTCCTTGAATCCCAACGACAAGTCCACCCCTCAGAGCGATCGTCATGACAGCTCCTCTGCTGAGAGCAAATCGAACAACACAGCCATTCGCACTGATACGCCATTCGTTACTTGCCGATGGATCAACGAATTTGGTATTTCACTTGGGTCTATCAACATCTCTACTCCTCGATTCATTGGACCAGGGTGCATCACCACCGACCGCGACGGCAGCTTCGCGACTCGTTCATCATCCAGGCCAAAACGAGTGCTGTACTCGTGCAGACTTGGCACCAAACCTTGCGCCATTCGTTCGCTTTGCAGGCGCAACATATACAACACATCGGTTTTGTCGAGCACAGAATCTAAGTCGTTACTCACGGTGACAGGCCAATGGTCCACATTGACAGGCAACAGCGTTGGAGGCGCAACAAGTGTGATCTTTGCACCGAGCATCGAAAACGCTTGAATGTTGCTGCGCGCCACACGACTGTGCTTAATATCGCCAACGATCGTCAGATGTATTCCACTCAAATCTTTTGTGCCAAGTGCTTCACGAACGGTGTAGCAATCGACAAGGGCTTGTGTTGGGTGTTGATGTGCGCCGTCACCTGCGTTGACGATAGATGCATTTGTCCACTGTGCTATCTGCCAAGGGACTCCAACCGATTTGTGGCGCACCACAAATGCGTGAACTCCCATGTCGGTAATCGTTTCTATCGTGTCGCGCAGACTCTCGCCTTTATTGACGCTCGATGTCGAGACACTAAATGTCATTGTCTCGGCCGACAATCGCTTGGCAGCAGTTTCAAAACTGAGTCGTGTTCGTGTCGAGTCTTCAAAAAACAAACTGACGACAGTCTTGCCGCGAAGTGCTGGAACCTTTGGAACGGGGCGCGAGTTGATCTCTGCCATGTTCTCGGTCAATTGGAGAATCCGGTGCAGTCCCTCTGACCCCAGTTCCGAAATCGAACGAAGATGCTTCATGACTGATTCCCGGTAATGCTCGTGACGATGACGCCATCTATCGAAACATCAACCTCGTCGGTCGTTTGCGTTGGCAAGTTTTTTCCTACATAGTCTGGTCGTATAGGAAGCTCCCGATGACCACGATCCACCAACACTGCCAATTGCACAGCGCGTGGACGACCAAAATTGTTGAGCCCCTCAAGCGCGGCTCTCACGGTTCTTCCGGTGTACAACACGTCATCCACCAGCACCACAGTTGCCCCAGTGATATCGCACGGGATATGACTGACCGAACCTGCAACCACAGGACGTAAACCAATATCGTCACGATGCATTGTTGGATCGAGCGAACCTACAGGGATTGCAAAACTTGGTTCGATTGACGAGATTCGTTCGCCAAGTGCATCAGCGATCCACGTTCCGCCACGCTGTAAACCAACGAGTACCACATGTTCGATACCGTGATTCCGCTCGACGATTTCATGGGCAATGCGGCTAATCGCTCGCGCTATATCGGGGCCAGACATCACGGCCACCTGAGATTGTTGTGCACTACTCAACTGTTTTCCCTTCGTTTGAACCTCACAGGGCTCAATTAACGACTTGCATTCAAACGAATGCGAGATTGACTGTAGCACCTTCTAGCGATGGCGGTACAGGATCCACCATTCATTCGACCCGACCCACACATAGTCGTCAACTTCGAGTTGCCACACTGCTTGCGACTCTGCGGTCAACACAATTGGAAGCATCACATATTCAATCTCGTGAGCAAAAGGCAAGCGGTCACCCTTGGCAAAAATGTCTGGTCCGTAGAGCGACCTCTGAAAGGGATTCGGAAAAACATACACACGCTCCCGACGAGCCAATTGGGCGGAAAGGGGGTGATACACCGAGATCACCGCATCGGGTGGAATTTGGGCAAACAATTGGTGGGCGGCTGTGACCGCTGGACTTGAAGGGGAAAATTTCTGTATTTGGTTACGTGCCAATGGCAACGGTGCCAACAAAAATGCAGCGACCAACGCACTCACACCAACGACCATGACTGCCTTGCGGCGAGCCAATGGACCCAACCGGCCAATTGCATACACATTGCCAAATACCAAAATCGGGGCAACAACAAGTGAATAGTGATAATGAATTTGGTACTGGTAATAATACGTGCTGAGAATGTTTGAGAGCAAAACAATTATTCCGATTGCGGCAACACTCGGTGCAACGAGAAAGACAAAACCGGTTGGAAATAGCATTTGCGCCAAATAGGTGACTCGCCCATCACTTGTCAAATAGGAAAACAATGTTGCTGGCGAGGTGAAAGCAGTTTTTACTAGACCGCCGAAACCGCCAAAAGGTATGCGCCACGAGTTGCGAAAAGCAGAGCCAGTCAAGTAACGAATGACAACGAGGAAAAAGAGCAGCGCGGCGGCCATCGATCCAAGGATTGTGGCAATACCGATTCGCACATCGCGACGCAGGGCCACGAAAACCCCAAGAGGCACAACTACCAATGCAACGTCTTCTTTGACCAGCAATGCCAGCAGCACCGCAACGCCATACCAACGCCACTTACGACCCAAAGCAGCCCAGAGCGCTACGCCTATCAATAACCCTAAAAACGAGTCGGGATGGAAGTTTTCAACATTGGTCCAGCTCACAGCCGGGTACAACAAATACGAGCAAGCCATTGCACAACCGAGCGCATCGCTCTCCAAACGTTTGCGAGCGTATGCGTACACCGGAATCGCACCACACGCGATCACCACAGATTGCACAACAAAGAGCATGCTCGTTGATGTACATAACCACATCAGTGGCACGACGAACACCAATATGAACGAGGTGTGATCTCCAAACAGGTTGCGACCCATCAACGTGACAAATGGAGTCTTACCACGCGACAACAGCCAAATTCCCTGGTCATATAAACCAAAGTCATATGCAGAAGTGCCAAGACCTCGATGAATCTGTACGGTCGTCACCGAAAAGTAGATGGCATAGGCCGCTACCGCAACCAACATCACTATGGTCCAAGGCGAGACGCGCCTCACTCGCACAACAAAATTGGGCATTGCTGCTACGAGGCGCGGACCACTT
The DNA here is from genome assembly GCA_007279905.1 of Actinomycetota bacterium. Taxonomy (GTDB): domain Bacteria; phylum Actinomycetota; class Acidimicrobiia; order Acidimicrobiales; family Ilumatobacteraceae; genus UBA3006. Next base: position 16,911 of record QYPH01000070.1, read on the forward strand.
TGGAAATTGCCGACAATACGCCATTCACAAAACGACCCGAGTCATCAGTCGAAAATGTTTTTGCCAATTCAACTGCCTCATTGATCACGACCGCCACAGGAACATCTTGGCTGTACGACAATTCGAACACTGCCATTCTTAGGACATTGCGATCGATCACTGGCATGCGCGACATCGTCCAGCCATTTGCGCATTCAACAATATGGCCGTCCAATTCGTCGAGGTGCGTTGCAACGCCAGTCACTATTTGCGTAGTCAAGTCGTCGACTCCAAGCACCTGATGAGCAAGAACTTCGGTGCCCGACAGACCCTTCGTGTCGGCCTCATACAAAATGTGCATCGCTCGTTCGCGTGCATCAGAGCGTGCGGACTTGCCTGCCATTCGTGGCTTTTTATCACTCGTCATAGTTAGTCGCCATAGTTGGTCGTCACAATCAGACGCGAGTCACATATTCGGCGGTGCGAGTGTCAACCTTGACACGGTCACCGATGTTGACAAACAACGGGACTTGAATCACTTTCCCTGTCTGCAATGTCGCAGGTTTGCGAGCGCCAGACACTCTGTCACCCTGCATGCCTGGCTCGGTAAAGGCAATTTCAAGTTCTACAGATGGCGGAATTTCAACGCTGACGATTTCGTCTCCATAACTGGCAATCATCGCAACAGCATTTTCGATCAGGTAATCAGCGGCGTCACCGAGTGCGACTGGCTTAATGGTGAGTTGGTCGTACGTTACGTTGTCCATAAACACATAGTCGTCGCCGTCTTTGTACAGAAACTGCATGTCGCGCTTGTCGAGAATCGCTTGCTCTACTTTGATGCCTGCGTTAAATGTGCGCTCGAGCATGTTGCCCGTGCGAAGGTTGCGCAACTTTGTGCGCACGAATGCTCCACCTTTGCCAGGCTTCACGTGTTGAAACTCGACAACGGTGTACAAGGTGTTGTCGATATTGAGAGAAACTCCGTTTTTTAGATCATTCGTCGAGATGGCAGGCACAAAGACTCTTTTCGCGATTGGGTGAGGGATCGGCTGGATGTTGCGGTGACAAGGATCAAATCCTCTATCCGCACTCCACCAACACCTACACGATAGACCCCGGGCTCAACGGTCACCACCTCGCCAGGCTGTAATGGCTCGACGAAGTCTGTTCTCACCCATGGCAATTCGTGTATTTGCAGACCAACCCCGTGCCCGGTGCCATGCAAAAATTCTGGTCCATATCCGGCATCGGTGATGATGCCCCGACAAACCTGGTCGATTGATGAACCGCTTACTCCTGCTCGCACGGAATTTACTCCTTCATGCTGTGCATGCAAAACCAGATCATGAATCTTTTTGAGTTCACTAGACACTTCACCGATCAAAAAGGTGCGTGTCATGTCAGAGTGATAACCGTCGACCAGTCCCCCAACATCGATTACTACCGAATCGCCCTCTCGGATAAACGTGCTCGTGGGCCGATGATGTGGTTTTACCGAGTTCTCTCCCGTTGCCACAATCGTTTCGTAACTTGGGCCATCGGCGCCATGGCGGCGCATTTTGTATTCCAATTCATCGCGCACATCTCGTTCAGAAACATCATGATCAACTGCATCTTCCAACAAACTCCGCACATCAGATAGCGCTAAGTCGGTTGCATGTGCTGCCATCTCCATACGAGCAACTTCCGCATCAGTCTTAATACGACGCAATTGCTGCACCACTCCAGTGGCCACGACAAACTTGCATGAACTTAAGGAAACAAAAGTCTCAAATGTCAAAACCGACACATCATTTGAATCGAACCCGCACGTTGCGAGTCCTGTAAGTTCTCGAGACAAGCGTTCCATTTGCAGAGATTGTGTTGGTGCCAAGACAACACGGCATTCAGCGCCAGACAGGCGTATTTGTTCTGCAGCCTGTTGTGCATATCTGCCGTCAACAATGAGGGCCGCATCATCTTCTTTCACAATCAGAAGAGCAACCGATCCACTAAAACCTGTCAGCCATCGAACATTTTCCATCGACGTGACCACGAGTGCTTCCACTCCGAATGAATTGTTCGCCGCCGACAATGCATGTTGCAATCGATTAGTCACCAGCAACGGCGGGAGCACTACGCGACCAGTCGTTAGCGATTTTGTAGGTGATGAGCAATTGCTTGTACACCAAGCACATAGCTCTGTTGACCAAATCCGGCAATAGTTCCGATAGAGACGGGAGCAACAACGCTCACATGTCTAAAAGATTCACGCGATTGTGGATTCGAGATATGAATCTCGACCACCGGACCATCAAATGCGCTCAAGGCGTCAGTGATGCTCCATGCATAATGCGTGAACGCACCTGGATTAATCATGATTGCAGCAAACTTGCCGCGCGCTTGATGAATCTTTTCAATCAACGCCGAAGCACTATTGCTCTGAAACGATTCGAGTGTGAAGCCAACTGACTCGGCAGCCTTCGAAGCTGACGCAACATGGTCTGCAAGTGTTGCCGTTCCATAAATCTGTGGCTCACGAGTTCCAAGCAAATCGAGATTTGGGCCATTGAGCAACAGAATATTTTGCATGCTCGCCATACCTTTAGCGTACTTCCATGCGACTCAACGCTTGAGTGACTGCCGCAGGTGACACATCGGCCACGAGCTCTACCCCATTTGGCCCATCCAACACGAAAGTCAAACCGCGCAATGCTTTTTTGTCTGACAGCATTAAAGACATCAGGTCTTCTGAGCGGCAATCTTGAGGAAGAGCTGTCGACAATCCGTAGGCACCCGAAATCACTCGTTTGTGGTAGTCGACTCTCGCGTCGTCTATACGTTCGAGAACCCGTGCAAGATGTGCGGCGAAGAGCATTCCGATAGCCACCGATTCACCGTGGGCGATCTCGAACCCTGTAGCAATCTCAAGAGCATGTCCGAGCGTGTGTCCATAGTTGAGCATCGCACGCACGCCAACTTCACGCTCGTCGTTCGCGACAATGTCCGCTTTGATCTGGATGCATCTGGCAATTCGCGCAGTGCGATCCATGCTCAACAGATCGTCTCCAGTGAGAAAGTGATACTTCGCCATCTCTCCATAGCCGCATCGCAATTCTCGCTCCGAAAGAGTTGCCAATGCATCCGTGTCACACAGCACCGCATGTGGTTGCCAAAATGCGCCTACCAAGTTCTTTCCTTCGGGCAGATTGACTCCAGTCTTGCCTCCTATTGCTGCATCAATCATCCCAACGAGCGAAGTTGGCACATGCACAACAGGCGTGCCGCGATGCCAAGAGGCTGCAGCAAAACCTGCCACGTCAGTAACCAACCCACCACCAACACCCACCACAACATCGTTGCGATTGAGACCAGCGCGAGCAAACTCTCTCAACACGTGCTCGATCGTGGCCAACGTTTTGTGCTGCTCACCCTCACCGATTACGACTGTTGTCTGAGGGATATCGGTCTCGACTAAAAGCGGTATTGATTGCTGGGTAACGATGACTGCTCGTCGCGCTGTAGCAGGCAGCACAGAGTTGAGTTCGATGCGAACACCAGATCCGATAATGACCGGATACGAGCGCACTCCCAATTGAACGGTGACTTGTTGACGACTCATTTACTCACCGATGATTGCACGACTTGCATGACTGCGTCAACTACTTGATCGACTCCCAGATTGGAAGTAACAATTCTTTCAGTCGCTATCTGCTCGTAGAGATCAGACCGATCGTTGCTCAGTGTGGTCAATGCACTTCGTGGATCAGTCTCGAGCAATGGTCGAACATTTTTTGATAATGAAGTTCGAGTCACCAATGTGTCGACGTCGGCATCCAGCCAAATCACATGTGTCGCCGCGTTGAGAATCTTGTTTCTATTGGTCACACGAAGCACCGCTCCACCACCAGTTGCGACTACCACCGATTGCGTTTCGTTGCGCACAATCTGTGCACAAGCATCGTCGAGAACCTGAGCAAGAACAGATGCTTCAATCTCACGAAAGACTTTTTCGCCGGACTGAGCAAAAATTTCACTCACCGTCATCTTCTGTTCTCTCAATATCTGAGCATCAATATCGATGAACGAACAATGCAATCGCTGTGCAAGTCTTGTGCCAACAGTCGATTTGCCAGAACCCATCAATCCCACAAGCACGACAACGCCGACATCATGAAGATGAGAAATTGTGTTCACTTCAGCGATGCAGCAAAAGCTCGGGCATTGCGGATAAATTCCTCAACAGAATCACCACCAAATTTCCGTTGTGCCTCATTGGCGAGCACCAAGGCAACCATTGTTTCGGCAACTACGCCCATTGCTGGCACGGCCGTTACATCAGTTCGTTCCTTAAAACTGACGACTTCTTGTTTGGTGACCGTATCGACTGTCTTCATGGTTGGACGATTGAGTGTCGCCAGTGGTTTCATTGCTGCGCGAACAACTAAGAGCTCTCCCGTTGTCATGCCACCCTCGGTCCCACCGGCCAACGTGCTCTCGCGTCGATAGTTCTTTTCTACCTCGTCCCAAATAATGGGGTCATGCGCTTCGCTGCCTCGGCGTCCGGCAACTTCAAATCCATCGCCTATTTCAACGCCCTTGACAGCCTGGATACTCATGATCGCCTGAGCAAGCAGCCCATCAAGTTTTCGATCCCAGTGCACATAACTGCCGAGTCCAACTGGCATTCCATATGCAAGAACTTCGACAATGCCACCCAAACTGTCACCATCTTTTGCAGCCGCTTCTATCTGAGCGATCATCTGCGCTTCTGATTGCTTGTCAAAGCAGCGAACTGGTGAGTCGTCGACAACCGACAAGTCGCTCATCAATGGCCGAGCAGTCGAGGCGCTGCGTGCACTCCCCATCTGCACAACATGCGACAAGATTTCGACGCCAATGGTTCCGAGAAAAATCTTGGCAAGCGCACCGGCCGCAACTCTCGCGGCTGTCTCGCGTGCACTCGCGCGCTCAAGCACGTCTCGCGCATCATCAAAACCGTATTTTTGCATTCCAGTCAAGTCGGCGTGGCCGGGACGAGGCTGAGTCAAAGGCTTCTTGGTCTTGCCAGGTGCCGGCGACATCTCTTCATGCCAAACATCGCTCTTCGTCCACTCGCTGTTCTTGATCTCTATTGCAATTGGTGAACCGAGCGTGCGCCCGTGTCGTATTCCGCCCAGCAATACGATCTCATCTTGTTCAAAACGCTGTCTCGGACCACGTCCATAACCGAGTCGGCGGCGCGCTAATTCGCTTTGCACCTGTTCGGCCGTGACTTCAAGGCCCGCAGGCAGGCCCTCGACAATGACAACAAGGGCCTGGCCATGGCTTTCGCCTGCAGTCAAGTAACGCAACATACATACAGACTACCTGTGGGGTCGCTACCGAACAGGCTATTTACGCGTCGTGCAGGACAACACGATGTGCCAATTCATGTAGTGCGGCCTCACGCATTATTTGAATATCGCCCACTTCGCCTAGCCACGCGCGTTGTTGCAATGCTCCCTGGTGCACCAACATCCACAAACCATCCACTGTCGAAGCTCCTGCAATTTTTGCTTCGCGCAACAAAGTCGTCTCGAGTGGATAATACACACAGTCCAAAACCACGAGATTTGCGTGCAAATAACTTGCATCAATTGGAGTTTGGGCACCGCCCATACCAACCGAAGTTGCATTGATCACCACATTGGCTCGAGCGATGTCATCAACAGAACCAACGCGAGCAGTCTTTGCACACGACACCGCATCGAGTGCATGAGCCTCTGTTCGATTTATTACTGCAATATCTATTGCCCCACGACGACCGAGCGCAGCGACAATTGCGCGCGCCGTACCACCTGCCCCCATCACCACTGCACGCACTCCATCGATTTGCACTCCAACCTGTTCAAGTGCGTTGCAGCATCCATCACCATCAGTATTTGAGCCGATCAATCGTCCGTCTCGCACCGAAATCGTGTTCACCGATCGGGCAGATACGCAAGACTCATCCACTTCGCCGAGATCATTATCTACCGCGCCCAACAATGTAAAAACCTCTTCTTTGTGCGGCATCGTCACAGAAAAAGCCTGAATGTTTTTACCTCCGAGAGTGCGAAGAACATCTTCAACTGCGTTCCTTTGCACTTCCATGGCAATATATGTCCACCCACAATCTCGATGATGAAACACTGCGTTGTGCATGGCTGGTGACAAACTTTGCGCGACTGGCAAACCAATAATGGCTGCAACTGCAATGTTGGATGACGCAGAGTTGCCCATCGTCATGGCAATAACCCGGCTGCGCGCGACTTTTCTACGTTGACCTCGTGCTGTGCAAGCGTTGCAGCAAATGCGTGATTACCTTCCTTGTCAGACAACACATAAAACAAATATTTACATGGTTTTGCAACCCCGCTGCAGATGGGATCACCTGACAATGGGTCTTGTGCTGGATGAAGTGCTGCATTGATCGACGCTCTACCCGGATTGGCGATAGGTGTTGGAGTCAAACCCTTGTACAAATATGTGTTGTAAGGACTATCGATATCTTTGGCCTCGGAGAATGTCGCACCTTCGGGGGCAACATACAACAGCGTCGCATCGATCTGTAGCTTCATGCCCAATTCGAGTCTGTTATAAATGACGCGAGCGATCTTCGATCGATCACCTTCGGTTTTAGCTTCACGCTCGATCATTGATGCGATGATCAGTGTCTTGTAAGGAGAAAAGCCAACAGTTTCTTGTGACTTATCAAGATCCTCCTGTCGTGCAACGCGCTCCATTAATTTCACCATCCGCTGCACAACTTGACTTTCTGATTCATCACCTGAAATCTGATAAGTATCCGGAAACAACAATCCTTCAAGCGAAGTTTGTGACTCGGGACGATACGACGAAGTAACTGTCGGGTCTTGTGTGGCCTGATAAAAAAGATCGGCGTTGAGTCTCAATGTTTTTTCGGCCAGTCGCCGACCCATTTGCGCAACGGTAAAACCTTCAGGGAATGTCACTTTGATAAATGTCGCCGACGGAGGGATAGAGAGCACTTTCATGATGTTGCCCATGTGATCATGAGGTTTAATGGTGTAATAACCAGGTGTGAGTTCGATGCCACCCTTGCGGGCTACATACCAACGAAACACCCCAGCGCTCGTAATAAAACCTTCAGACTCAAGTCGTGTACTCACGCTCGACACGCTGTCGCCTTCGTTGATGGTGAACGACACGCCTACGCCCGTGTCGCCTGAAGGGTTGACTTTCTGCAAGTACCACAGACCAACTGCCCCCAACAGCAGCGACAGACAAACAACAGCCGCTATCACCACGCGAACGAATGGTGCAATCTCGCGATAATCACGCGGCTGAAGATCAGACTCGAGATCCGTCTCGAGATCAGAATTCAACACGTCATCCCATGGATCTTCGTTCCAATTATCCGCTTGAGGTGTCGAAGCCTTTGACCTGGTGAGCAAAGGATCAATCATGCGCAACCTTATTTCTTTGAGCATCAAGCCAAGACTGCAACATCACTGCTGCTGCGATTTTGTCAATCACATTTTTTCGATCTTTTGCGGGCACGTTATTCTCTTGCAAAATCTGATGCGCGCTCGCCGTTGTCAATCGCTCGTCGTAGGTGAGCACTGGCACCCCAACAACGCTAGTCATTTGAGACACCTCGATAGTGGCTGATTGTGCAGCAGCACCGGCTGCCCCTGACATACTGAGTGGCATTCCGACGACCACACAATCAATTTCGTATTCCTTCACGATCGCAGCAATTGCTTGATGGTCTTGCAGTCGAGAACCACTTCGGTTCAACACTTGCAGGGGCGAAGCAAGAGTTCCGCTTGCATCACTTGTTGCAAGACCGATGCGCTTTGTCCCGAGATCAACCCCGAGCGCACGCATGTTATAAACCGATGGATCCAGTCGCTACGTTTCGAGCAATCTCGAGTGCTTCGTCGAGTGCCTCAGGATTTTTGCCGCCAGCCGTAGCGATATCTCCCTTGCCACCACCACCACCGCCAACAGCCTTGGCAGCATCCTTTATCAAGTCGCCAGCCGAAATTGCCACGCCACTAGAAACTGTGGCAACGAGACCGACTCCACCAGTATCGGTGATTCCACCCAACACGACGAGTCGAATCTGGGCATCTTGACGAATGGCAAGGGCCAATTCTCGCAAATCATTTGCGGTGATTCCATCCACTCTCGCAACAACGATGCCATTGACGTGTTTGGCTACGAGTTCGCCTGCTTGCAAGCGTGCCTGTGCGCCTCGTAATTGCTTGATCTCGTCTTGCAATAACTTGACCTCAGAAAGTTTGCGCTTGAGTGAAGGCTCGACATCGGTGACGCTCACTCCCAACAAGTCTGCAGCAGCATCAAGCATGCGAGACCTTTCCAATATGAAACGTAAAGCGTTCTCGCCTGTCACCGCTTCGATGCGACGCAGATTTGATCCAATCGAAGACTCCCCAACAATCTTGATCATGCCAATATCGCCAGTAGCCCGAACATGGGTGCCACCACACAACTCGATCGAGTTACCAGCCTCGAGCACCCGCACGACGTCGCCGTATTTATCGCCGAAAAAAGCAATGGCGCCCGCTGCAGTCGCTTCGTCTTTCGACGTCTCGTAATTTCGCGTCTGGGTGTTTTGCAAAACCTCACCATTGGCCAGGCGCTCAATTAGCTCGATTTCGTCTGTCGTCACGCTCGCATAATGACTGAAGTCAAAACGAAGTCGCTCATGAGATACCAACGAGCCAGCCTGTTTGACGTGCTCGCCAAGAACTTGACGCAATGCCCAGTGCAATATGTGAGTGGCGGTGTGATTGCGCCGAGTTGCGTCACGCGTTGCAACATTTACGGCAACCTTCACCTGCTGATCGGGCGAAATTGTGCCCTTTACAATCTGGCATGTGTGTTTTCTTAAACCAGGTAATGCAAATGTCGTGTCAACAACTCGTGCTTCGCCAGTTGGCGATGTAATGACTCCTTGGTCGCCTACCTGACCACCACTTTCGGCATAACACGGTGAAACATCAAGAAATATTTCGACCATCTGATCGTCGTTTGCGCCGTCACCGGAGTCGGTCTTTGCTGCAACTGGCAGCACAGCCAGTACAAGGCCTTGACTGTTCGTGTGTTCGTACCCTACAAACGTAGTTGTTCCATGCTGTTCCATGATCGCGCGATAGCTCTCAATGGAAGACTCATCAACGCTCGCACCTTTGCGCGCCGTCTTGGCGCGCTTGCGCTGCGCCGACATCTCTTTTTCAAAACCATCGATATCAACTTCAACATTTCGCTCTCCTGCAATTTCCTGCGTCAACTCAAGCGGAAACCCGTAGGTGTCGTGCAACAAAAAGGCTGTGCTACCACCCAGCGTCTTTGCACCACCGGACAATTCATCTTCAAGGATCGTTACACCTGTCTTTAAGGTTTGGCGAAAACTCTCTTCTTCCTTGGTCAAGACTCCCAAAATAAAATCTTTATTGGCATCGAGTTCTGGGTAAGCAGAACGCATGACTTCAAGGGCCGTCTCGGTAAGTTTCGGCATCACGAGCTTTTCTGTTCCAAGCAAATAAGCATGTCGCACAGCACGACGGATGATTCGTCGCAGCACATATCCTCTGCCTTCGTTTGATGGAAACACGCCGTCATTGACGAGCATGGTTGCTGATCTTGCGTGCTCGGCCAACACTCGCAAACTGAAACTGTCTCGATCGCTGTAATCGCCTGCGCGATACTTGGCCGATGTGAGCGATTGTGCTTGTTCGACAAGCGGAAACAACACGTCTGTTTCCCAAACCGAATCTGTCCCCTGCATCAACGCAAGAATTCGTTCCAAACCTGCACCGGTATCAATAGATGGTTTTGGCAATGGTGTGCGAGAACCATCTTTGGCTTGGTTGAATTGCATAAATACCAAGTTCCAAAACTCCAAAAAGCGATCACCCTTTTTGTCATTGAGTGGTCCACCGTCCGGACCAAAGGCTGCACCGCGATCAATATGAATTTCGGAGCATGGACCACATGGACCAGTGTCACCCATTTGCCAAAAATTGTCGGCGTCACCAAGCCGTTGAATTCGATTCATCGGAACGCCTACAACGTCGTGCCAAATCTGTTCGGCTTCATCATCGCTCTCGTGCACAGTGATCCATAATTGGTCGCCATCAAAACCCAAGACCTCAGTAACAAGTTCCCACGACCATGGAATTGCATCGGATTTGAAATAATCGCCGAAACTAAAATTGCCCATCATCTCGAAAAAAACAAGATGGCGTTTGGTGCGACCCACATCGTCTAAGTCGTTGTGCTTTCCGCCTGCTCTTGCACACTTTTGCACACTGACAGCACGCTTGTAAGGAGCAGCCTCGTCTCCAACAAAATAGGGTTTGAACGGCACCATGCCAGCAACCGTGAACAACACCGTTGGGTCATGAGGAATGAGACTTGCAGATTGAACTGGGGCATGACCCTTGGACGCAAAAAAACCAGTGAAGGCATCGCGAAGTTGATTCGCTGAAGTGATTGAGTTGTTAGGTGCCGACATTTGACACAAGTCTAGTTGTCGAGCAGTGCGGCCTTACTTGATATCTGTGTGTAGAGAGTCGCCCTGTTGATGCACCAAACTGCTGTCCTCGGCACGCAAATTGCGAACCATCTCAAAACCTTGATTGGCTAATTTGGTGACACCCGAATAGACATCACTTGCCACTTGCGCGAGCGTGATCTGGCTAGCGGCATCTCTCGCCTTTTCTTTCGCGTAGCGCCAACCCAAAACACCCGCAAACATTCCTATTGTGAACCAAAATAGACGCTTCATCATGACCAACCACCTCGTTGTGAAACTGTCGCCAAACCTATTTGTCTGGCGGCTTGTAATACGGATCACTTCGTCGAACCGCACCCTCAGTTTGCGCAGGAAGAGAGTCCTGTTCCACTTTGAGCCCTGAAGTCCCTTGTGCGGCGCGATTTGATGATTGATCGTCATGCGGCGAGCGGTATTCGGTTCCATGACCAAGCACTTGGGCTCCTGCGTAATGCGCGTCTCGCAGATGCGCCGGAACTTCCACGTCAACGCCTTGGCGTATGTCGCTGCGCGCAGTCCAAATGGCTACTGCTGAACCGTTGCTTTTTGGTGCTTGGGCTAGATACACAACAGCTTGTGCCAAATTGAGTTGTGCTTCAGGCAAACCAACATGATCTACGGCTTGTGCTGCAGCAACTGCAATGACAAGCGCTTGAGGGTCTGCCATGCCAATGTCTTCTGAAGCCAAGATAATGAGACGTCGGGCAATGAACCTCGGATCATCCCCGGCCTCGAGCATGCGTGCAAGCCAAAAAATTCCTGCGTCGATATTGCTTGCTCTGATGCTCTTTATGAATGCCGACACCACGTCGTAATGGTCGTCCCGCCCATAATTGAGCGCACTCACACCGAGAGCAGAGTCAACATGCGCAATCGTCACCACACCAGGTCGCGCAAGCGCACAGGCAACCTCAAGCGCAGTGAGCCCTTGTCGCCCATCGCCTGCTGCGCGTTGACAAAGCATCGTCAATGCCTCTTCGTGCGCCGTCATTCCCTCCGCAATCAATCCACGATCCAACAGCGCTCTAATCGCAGTGTGATCGAGAGTTTCCAATCGAAACAACGTGCTGCGACTGCGCAGTGGCCCATTGACTTCAAAGAATGGATTCTCTGTAGTTGCACCGATCAATGTGATGATCCCGCTCTCGACCGACGGGAGAAGCGCATCTTGTTGTGACGTTGAAAAACGGTGAATCTCGTCTACAAACACAATGGTCGAACGTCCATGTTGCCCAAGTCGCTCGGTTGCTCGTTCTATTGCTTCACGCACGTCTTTGACACCAGATGTCACCGCAGAAAGTCTTTCGAAAGCACGATTTGTACAAAGAGCAACTACTTCGGCGAGTGTTGTCTTTCCGGTTCCGGGTGGTCCCCATAAAATTACCGAAGACAATCGATCGGCCTCAATCAACTTTCGCAATGGCGCTCCAGGCGCAAGCAGATGCTCTTGACCAACAATCTCATCGAGTGTGCGCGGACGCAACCGCGCAGCAAGTGGTGCCTGAGAGCGGAGCCTGTCGGCGACTGCTGCAGTAAAAAGGTTGTCGGCTTGACTCACCGCTGCTGATCGCTAACTCTTTGCAGGTGGGGGCAGCAAACGAATGCCAAGCTCGTTCAACTGTGCTGGATCAACCGGAGTTGGAGCATTGGTCATCGGATCACTGCCAGATTGTGTCTTTGGAAATGCAATGACCTCGCGAATATTTTCTTCACCAGCAAGAATCGCAACGAGCCGATCGGTGCCAAAAGCGAATCCGCCGTGAGGTGGCGCACCATATTTGAATGGTTGCAAGAAAAATCCGAAGCGACGATCGGCGTCTTCATCTGATATTCCGAGTTGGCGAAATACTCGCCTTTGCATCTCTGGATCGTGAATACGAATTGAGCCCGAGCCCAGTTCCCATCCGTTGAGCACCAAGTCATAGGCAAGAGCGCGAACGCTCATCGGATCGGTTTCAAGTCGGTCGATATCGTCGGGATGTGGTTGACAAAATGGATGATGTCCTGGCTGAGGTTTTCCAGTTGATGCGCTGATACCAACAAAGAGCGGAAAATCTATGACCCACACGTAGCGGTATGGACCTTCATGAACTGGCGGGCGTCCGATGTCGTTTCGCAAATGCCCCAATACGGCACATGTTGTCGACCATTCGTCGGCAACCAACAACAACAAGTCGCCAGACTTTGCCTGCATCTGTTGCAACAGGGCGGTTCGTTCGCTCTCGCTCAAAAATTTGGCAACAGGTGAATCCAACACAAGGTCGTCCCCGACCTTGATCCAGACAAGTCCTTTGGCTCCCATTTGCTTGGCGCGGTCAGTGAACGCATCCAGTTTGTTGCGCCCCGACGCCGCTGCTTCTGGATATATCGCTGCATCGACCTTCAGACCCTTTATCGACTTCGCCGTTGCAAAGGCCTTAAATTCGGTAGTCACAAAGACTCCCGTGAGTTCGATGAGTTCCATTCCAAATCGCAAGTCTGGTTTGTCACTGCCAAATCGATTCATTGCATCGTGCCATGTGATTTGCTCGATCGGTGGTGGAGTTTGTCCGAGCGCTGCCTCGGCGGCTGCAACTACGGCTTGACTGATTGCCACGAGCACGTCGTCTTTCGTGACAAAACTCATCTCTGCATCTAATTGCATAAATTCGTACTGCCGGTCTGCTCGCAAGTCTTCGTCGCGCAAACAACGTGCAATTTGGTAATAACGATCGATCCCTGCAACCATCAACAACTGTTTCCACAACTGTGGAGACTGGGGCAACGCATAAAACGAACCAGGTTCTTTTCGTGAAGGAACCAAGAACTCGCGCGCTCCTTCGGGCGTAGAAGGCATCAAAAATGGTGTCTCAACCTCGACAAAGTTTTGTGCTTCCATAGCTCCGCGTATTGCCGAGTTGACTTTTGCACGAATGCGTAAATTCTTTTGCATGCGCTCTCGACGGATATCGAGATAGCGAAACTTGAGTCGGACGCCTTCATCTACATCATCAGCACGAGCGTCAATAGGAAATGGTGGTGATTCGGCTGCGTTGAGCACTGTCAATTGGCATTCAACCAACTCGACGCCTCCTGTTGGCAAGTTGGTATTCACAGTGCCCTCAGGGCGGGCTTGTACTTTGCCAGTGATCTGCACTACCCATTCATTGCGCACATCTTTTACGTCGCTCACCACACACTGAACAACACCCGAGTAATCGCGCAGATCGAGAAATGCAAGGTGTTCGCCGTGCTCGCGGCGTCGTGCAATCCAGCCACACAAGGTGACCGTTTGTCCGATGTTTTCTGGGCGCAGACTGCCGCACAGATGCGAACGCAATGCAGTTGCATTGATTGAAGTATTTAGCGAACTAGACATGGACTCACTTTCGTTTCGTAATTTCATTCTGAACTGCTCCGACGATCTGATCTCGTGCGACAGCATATTGCTCTCCCGAATTCATCGGACGCAAGATGATATGTCCTGCAGCCACTTCATCGGTGCCAATGATCAAAGCAATTGAGGCGCCGCTCCTATCTGCGGCCTTCATTTGCGCTTTCATGCTCCGATTATCAAATGCGCGATCCGCACTGATCGAATTATTACGCAACAGGTTGCACACCTCCGCGGCTTGCAAACCGCCTGTTGTGTCAACGACAAAAACAGAAACATTGGTATTCGGAGCCCCAAAAACACCTTCGGCATCGCAAGCGAGAAGCGTGCGATCAAGACCCAGCGCAAATCCGATACCCGGTGTTGATGGCCCACCTAATTGCTCGACAAGTCCGTCGTATCGACCGCCACCGCCGATAGCTGTGTGAGCGGCCGTGAGCGCGGTTGACACAAATTCAAAAGTTGTTCGACGGTAATAGTCGAGACCTCGCACCAAGCGATCATCGATCGCATACTTCACATCAAGTGCGTCGAGTGCACGCAGCACTGAATCAAAATGTTGGGCAGCATCAGGACTTAAGTAATCTCGAATTTTCGGAGCGCCTGCAATAAGCGCTTGATCTTCGCGACGCTTGGAGTCGAGGACACGCAGCGGATTCTTTGTCAGCGTAATTTTTGATTCTTCTGATAGCTGTGCAAGATTTGCAGAAAAATACTCAAACAGCAATGTCGAATACCTCTCGCGATCACCATCATCGCCGAGCGAATTGACTGCCAAATGAACATCCTTCAATCCGAGGCGTCTATAAAATGTGTCGGCAAGAGCAATGACTTCGGCATCCAACATTGGATCGTCAACACCAAGCACTTCAATTCCAACTTGATCAAACTGTCGGTAGCGACCTTGTTGAGGCTTTTCATAACGAAAGTTGGGACCGGAGTACCAAACTTTCCAGGGTGTCGTCGGCCTGTGCTCTGCAAATGCTCTGCATACGCTTGCTGTTTGCTCCGGCCGCAAAGCAATGCGCCGACCACCCTTGTCTTCAAAGTCATACATCTCTTTGGTGACGACATCGGTCGCTTCGCCCAGGCGCAAGAAAACCCCAAGATCTTCAAACATCGGCGGGATAATCAGTTGGTAGCCAGCATCCTGCACAACTGAAGCAAAGACCTCTTGAAATTGACGCCAACGAGCGGCATCAGGCGCCAAAATATCCCGTGTTCCGGGGCTAGTCGAGAAGGAACTCACACGATGAGGTTAGACGCTGGATGCTCCGTTGACATCACACGGTAAGCGTCATACACAGAATCAATTCGTTTGATGGTGTGCAGGACCGACTGCAAGTGGCCTGGGTCTGCAAACTCAAACTCAAAACGCATCTTTGCCACTCTGTCAGAGCCCGTGTGCGTGGTGCACGAAACGATGTTGACATGCTCGTCAGACAACGCATTAGCAACGTCTCGCAATAGTCGAGAACGATCGAGCGCAACTACTTCCACTGCCGCAATAAACGTCGCACCCTGCAAGATGCCTGTCCATTCGGCGTCTACTACCCGCTCAAGATTCTGTGACACCAATGAAATAGCGCTGAGACAATCGGCGCGATGGATGTTGACGCCCTTGCCGTGATTTTGACCAAGACCAATGAATCCGAGAATCTCGTCACCAGGCACAGGAGTGCAACATTTACTCATACGCACGACAACATTGTCCATGCCTTCGACATGCACGCCCGCCTGTTGATCGCTACTTTCATTTTGCACATAGCTTCGAGTACCGACAGACAATTGCTCGCCAAATGGTCCGGATCGAATAGCTCGTGCAAGACGAATTGCAATTGCGTCAGCCTGCACATGACCCTCGCTGATGGCCAAAAACAGTGCTGGTGCATCAACATAATTCATTGATTCAATTTCCTGAGTAAATGCATCGGAGTCGAGCACTTTTTGTACCGGTACACCCTGTTGTCGCAGAGCTTCGACTAAATCATCGTGGCCGTTCTCGACCAAATCATCAATGCGTTCTCGCGATACCCATTGCTTGATCTTGCTCTTCGCCTTGGGTGACGCGACGAAATTCATCCATTCTTCAGACGGTTCGGCGCTCTCTGCTGTCGATGTCAAAATCTCGCATGTGTCGCCCGAGTTGAGCACAGTGTCAAGAGGTACCAACCGGCCGTTCACTCGAGCCCCCATACACGAATGTCCAATTTCGGTGTGCACGGCATACGCAAAATCGACAGGTGTTGCGTTTACGGGCAATGCGATCACTCGACCCTTTGGCGTAAACGCAAATATCTCATCTTGGTCGAGGTCGCTCTTAAGACTCTCCAAAAACTGTCTCGGATCGGAAACTTCGTCTTGCCAATCGATAATTCGATTCAGCCAATCGACATCAGTTGATGGAACGCCGTCTTTGTACGACCAATGCGATGCGACTCCCCACTCGGCACGCTGGTGCATATCTCGTGATCGAATTTGCACCTCAATTGGTTTACCGCCTGGACCAATGACAGTTGTGTGCAACGACTGATACAAATTAAATTTGGGCATCGCTATGTAATCCTTAAACCTGCCAACCACCGGTGTCCAGTGACCGTGAATGCAGCCGAGCACCCCATAGCAATCTTTTACCGAATCGACCACGATCCGTATCGCCATCAAGTCAAAAATTTCGTCGAATCCACGACCCTTCTGCACCATCTTCTCGTACAAGCTCCACAGATGTTTTCCACGTGACGTCAACTCGGCATCGATTTGAACATCTTTGAGCCAAGCGTCTACCTGACCTAACGCCTTCGCCAAATATATATCTCTCTCTGGTGCGCGCGTAAACACCAAATGATCAAGCTCTGCATAGCGCTTTGGATACAAAGCAGCGAACGAAAGATCTTCAAGTTGCTGTTTTACTTCTTGCATTCCCAATCTGTGCGCAAGTGGTGCATAGATGTCGAGTGTTTCTTGGGCGACACGTCGTTGTTTGTCAACTGGAGATGAGGCAATAGTGCGCATGTTATGCAAGCGATCTGCCAACTTGATGATCAACACTCGCATGTCTTTTGCCATTGCCACGAGCAATTTGCGCATCGTGGCTGCTTGCTGTGCTTCACGAGAATCAAACTGCAACCGCTCGAGTTTCGTGAGACCATCCACAATCCCGGCGACTTCGGCACCGAATGACGACTCGACATCGGCGAGTGTAATTTCAGTATCTTCCACCGCATCGTGCAGTAGTGCAGCAATGAGCGAAACATCGTCTAACCCAATCTCGGCGACAATCCGCGCGACAGCAATCGGATGACTGATGTAACCCTCGCCACTCATTCGAGACTGATGCAGATGCGCCGCCCTTGCCATCTCGTATGCAGCCGTGATCTGGCTCACTGATTCTTTTGGATGCCGACTTCTATAGGCCGACAACAACGGGACGAGTTCTTCAACAACTACCGAATGATTGCGCCGCCAAGGCAAAACGCGTGAAGTTGCGCTCATGCGTTGCCCGCTACGGGCACTGCGTCATGTCCCATACATCTCAGTGTATGGGTAGGCATATCCCTGCTTCAGTCACCTCAAAGTGACAGCACACCAAGTGCGTTTTAGCAGCGTCGGTATTAACGACGTCGGTTTTTGCGCGGACGCGGAGGATGCGACAACGCTGCGCTCGCATATTCTGTCTCGCGCTCAATATCAGCTTGAATCGATGCAGAAGCATCATCAGCACTAACAGAAATAGATGCAGTACGAGTCACAACCTTTTTAGAAGTGCGCCCGAGTCGTGCCATTTCCTCACCAAGGTGAAGAGTGCCTTCCAGCGATCGATACTTCAATTCTCGCGTCTTAAACACTGCCAGCAATGGTGTCGCAATGTAGATAGACGAATAAGCGCCCAAGAGAAGGCCAACCAAAAGTGCCAACGCAAACTCTTGCAACGCAACTGCGCCCATCACCCACGAGCCAAGCACCAACAGTGAAAGCACCGGCAACACAGCGGCAAGCGAAGTATTGATCGACCTCATCAACACCTGATTCATCGAGATGTTAATGATGTCGCCATACGCAACTTTTGAAGCCGAAAAGCGATTTGTATTCTCGTGCACTTTGTCGAAAACCACGATGGTGTCATAGAGCGAAAAACCAAGAATCGTCAAGAACGCGATCACGGTTGCAGGAGTGACCGAAAAACCAAACGTCGCATATACACCTACAGAGATCAGCACGTCGTGCACCATTGCAAGAATGGCAGCAACCGCCATCTTCCACTCGAAGCGCCATGCGATATACATCGACACAATCACAAAGAAGATCAAGAGAGCGCGCACTGCTTTTTCGGTGATGCTTCTGCCCCACGAAGAGCTCACTGCTGCAACGCTCACTTCTTCCAAGCCAACACCAGCCTTGACACTCAAGGCTGCTTGCACAACAGTACGAGTCTCTGTCGAGATGTCGCCCACCTGTGCGCGAATTCTCTTACCATCGGCACCATTCAATACTTGGATCTTTGCATCCGAAGTAGGAATATCGTTTGCTTCCAAAATACTGCGCACATCGTCGACAGTGATCGTCGTCGCAGGAACTTCCCATGCAACACCACCCTTAAAGTCGATACCTAAATTGAGACCCTGTGCGTACAGTGAAATAACAGTGATCACCACGAAGGCGATCGAGACACCAAAACCCCACCAGCGACGACCAACAAAATTGAATGTTGTTTCGCCTCGGTACAGCCGACCAATCATGCCGCTCATCGTGCACTCTCCTCTGGCAACGCAACTCCCAAGATTTTGCGGCCGAGCAAAAATTTGCTTCGTGCGAGCAACAACACTGCTGGGCGAGTAAAGAAGTACGCAATAATCACGTCACATACTGTCGACAGGCCGAGGAAGAATGCGAAACCTCGCACCGACCCAACGGTGAGGTACCACAAGGTGAGTGCGCCCAAAAACGACACGGTGTCGGCAGCAAGAATCGTGCGCCACGCGAGTTGGAAACTGCGCTGGGCAGAGCTGCGCAATGACTTGCCTGCGTGCAACTCATCTTTAATGCGTTCGAAGAACACAACGTACGAGTCGACGGTGACACCAATGGACACAATGATGCCGGCGACGCCCGACAGTGTGAGCGCAAGACCATTTGTGCGCGAGATAAGAGCAATAATGCTCCAGAGAAGACCGCTCGACACTACTAATCCGGCAACCACAACAATGGTGAGCATCCGGTAGTACACGAAGAAGAATGCCATCACGAGCAGCACACCCACAATGCCAGAAATGATCGCAGCTCGCAGTGAGTCTTTGCCAAGCGTTGGCGACACTGTTTGCACCGTTGCAACCTTGAACTTGACAGGAACGGCACCAAACTCGAGAATCTTTGCCAAGTCACGAGCCTCAGTTTGTGAGAAGTCTCCGCTGATTTGCACGTTGCCGCCTGCAAAAATGGCCTCTTGAACTGTCGGCGCCGAAATCACTATGCCGTCAAGCGCTATAGCAATTCGCGCTGTTGGACAAGTTGCATCGCGATTGAAGCACTTCGTTGTGAGTGCATTCCACAGATCGGCGCCATCTGCTCCGCTTCGCAATTCGACTGTCACGGTCCAACTGCCGTTATTGATAACGGCTTGAGCATTGTTGGTAAACACTTTTCCGCTCGCCCCTGCTGGTCCTACTAAGAAAGCCTCGCCATTTTGGCCCATCAACACTGCGTTGACATTCGGGTCGGTCGTGTCTTCCGATACACCAATGTTTGGCAACGTTGTCTCTGTTGCAGCAACTACCGCCACGGTTGTCGAAGTAGAAACGACAACTGGCACAGTCGTTGCAGCGCCTCTGGCACGCACGCTGCCAGGGCCACCATCGGTTGCTGGAATCGTTGTATCACTTCCAAGAATAGTCGTAGGCGAACCTGCAACTGTTGTTGATGTGTCGGTGTTGAGTGTGCCGGCCTGCAATACAGGTCGCAGCAACAGTTCACCTTGTCGTCCAATGATGTCGAGTGCTTTTTGCTGATCATTCACGCCTGGCAAGTTGACAACAACGTTGTCTCCTTGACGAGTGATCTCTGGCTCGGAAACACCGAGCGCATTGACGCGTTGGCTAATGATGTCGACTGCTTGAGCAAGTGCGCTCGGCGTGAATTCGCCTTCTGGTTGCAAGGTAACTGAAGCACCACCCTGCAAGTCAAGCCCAAGTGCTGGCACGTTGCCGGCAAATAGATTGCCAGCCAAGAGTGAACTCACCAGCACCACAATGCCAACGAGCGAGAAATACAGACGACGTGCCATAAATATATGAACCGCAGATAACCGAGCGGTACTGACCTACTTCTTGTCGTTCTTGTCGATGGCCGATTGGTCATTCGAACTTGGAGTAGAGACTTTGGTGGCGATGGCGCTACGAGCAACGCGAATCTCGACCTTTTCGGCAATGTCAAGCCACACATAACCGTCTTCAATGGCGGAAATAAAACCATAGATACCGGATGCCAACACGACTTCATCGCCCTCTTGCAGAGCGCTCTGCAGACTGCGAGTTTCTTTCTGTCGTTTGCGTTGTGGGCGAAGCAACAAGAAGTACATGGCACCGAAGATCAGTACCAGAGGCAAGATAGACAAGATGCTTCCGCCGGACTTTGGTTCGGTTGTAGCAGCGCCAATTGTGGCAAAAAGACTGATGAACATAAGTCGTTACTCTATCGCTCAACTAGGCGAACTAGAAGGCGCGCCACCAGCAGCACCATTGCCAGCGTCATTGCCCCAAACGGCCAAAATCTCTTGACGAAGTGATGAAAATCGGCCCGCAATGATCGCTGCTCGCATTGCGTCCATCAGCGACAACGTCCACGCAATGTTATGTATCGATACCAAGCGAGATGCTGTGGGTTCACCTACCTGAAAGAGATGTCGAATGTATCCGCGCGTATGGCGAGCACACACCGAACACGTGCATGTGGCATCAATTGGATCGTTACTCAAGGTAAATTCGGAGCGCTTCAAATTGACCCGACCAAGTGATGTCAATGCAGTGCCATGTCTGCCAAGGCGAGTCTGGAGCACGCAGTCAAACTGATCAACACCCAAGTTGACGGCCTCTACCAAAGACGCTGGGTCGCCTACACCCATGAGATAGCGAGGACGATCAAGTGGCAGGTGTTGGATCGCGGCATCGAGTGCGGGCAACATTTCTTGGCGTGTCTCTCCCACCGACAGCCCGCCAATGCCGTATCCGTCAAAATTGAGTTCGGCAGTGCGCAGTGCACTTTCTTTGCGCAAGTTGACATCCACGCCGCCCTGCACAATTCCAAATAGTGATTGATCGGTTCTGGTGTGCGTTGCAAGTGCTCGCTTGGCCCACGCAGATGTGCGCTCGAGAGCAATTCTGACTACTGGCGTAGGCGAAGGAAGCGCTGGACAAACATCGAGCACCATCTGAATATCGGCACCGAGCAATTGTTGAGTATGCACCGCAGATTCGGGTGTGTACCGATGTCGCGATCCGTCATACGTTGACTTGAACGTCACACCATCATCGTCAACATCTGGGTTGAGTGAAAAAACCTGAAAGCCACCAGAGTCGGTCAGCGTCAATCCTTTCCAACCTGCAAATGCCCCGAGACCACCCATGTCACTGACGGTCTGCGCACCTGGTCGCAACATCAGGTGATACGTATTGCCGAGCACAATTTGTGCCCCCAATTCTTCGTAGTCTGCGGCGCTCAAATATTTGATTGCTCCGCGAGTTCCGACGGGCATGAAGCACGGCGTCGTATACGATCCTCGGTGCGTCACTGCTGTTCCGGCGCGAGCGTTACCCTCGCGGGCTTCTTCGGTGAAGTGAACTGGAAACATCAACTACACGGTAGTGGCATGCGCAGTTGCGCGAGTTACTGCGCAACGCTTCGAGTAAGCAACATGGCATCTCCAAATGACAGCATGCGATACTCGCTTGCGATTGCTAGTTGATACAACGAACGCCACTTCTCGCCAATAAATGACTGAATCATCAGCAACAACGTTGTGCGTGGCATATGAAAGTTAGTCATCATCACGTCAACCACCTTCCATTCGAATCCTGGCGTGATGAACAGGTTTGTGCGGCC
>QYPH01000079.1 GCA_007279905.1 Actinomycetota bacterium
CCATAAATCAACGCGGTGCGACGCAATGCACCAGACTTGCGACCAGTTGTGGTGAGAAGAAGTGTTGGAACACCGCGCCACATGTGGCCATCTTCGCCATTTGTTTCGACGTATCGAGTGATGTGGTCGGCAACCCACTCGGTTGGACTGTCAACTATTTGAGGCTGTGAAGTCATGCGTTGATCGTATTGGTACCGAGCATCAACTTCGCGCTCAGCCGATTAACTCACGCTTGAGTTCGACAATTCTTGGTGACGGAGACCCACCGCTCCATGAGTCGTGCAGCAGCGATCGCTCATAACTCGCCCATTCGGCATTGACTCCTGCTCTATCTCCGACTTCGCCGTATGCACGCATCCTTAAGGCCACGAGCTCCTCATGACCATGCAGCACCTTGAGACCCTGGCCTGTTGCCCAGAAAACCCCTCCGGTATCGCCCTGTTGCAATGCATGCTCGGCAGCCATTACAGAACCCGTAATCACCGACAAGATGAAGTTGGAAGTGATCCCTTCAGAATCTGGCCACAAATAATCGGTGCCTGTAAACGGCAGATCGCGAACACGACCCAGCGCATCATGTAATTGAAACCACGATTCTCTGCTACCGCTCTTCTTCACATTGTTGACAGCATCGTTGAGCACTTCGACATCGGTGACCACTGATCCATGAATCAACAAATGATCTGTAAAGGTTTTGGGAAGTAACTCAACTTCATACTCCACTTCCGAACCAGATGCCAGACCTCGTCGTAAGCCTGAGACGACGTTGTTGAATGTTGCATCCTGCACGCTGAACTCCCACAGTGCGGTGCGAGCAGCAATGCGTGTAGGGCGTTCGCGATGTGTGGTCAACCACGCAAGCAACTCAAGCGATTTGGACTTTTCGAAACCTATCGGTACCCCGCGTCGAGTTTCGGCATCCACCGGTCCAAGCAATCTCACGCACACATTCCAGTCGCTCAGTAGTGGATCAACAGGTCGTTCGTCGCTCAGTACTGGCTTTGCTGATTCGGCAATCAGATCAACCAAGGCTGCTGTTTCAAATTCGGTCAGTCCAAACACCGAAACATGTTGTCCGAGTGGTAGTAGCACCCACCCAGACGCATCAAGTTGCATCCTGTTTGGATGATTCGATGTCACACAAATCTTGATCACAGCTTCGTTGCCATCGACGACAATTTCCGGGCCAAAAGGATCTGTGCTCGCATCAACCACTATGCGGATTTTTCCCCGTGACGCAAACTTTGCTCCATCTGTGGATTTGATCTGCGATACATCTTGAGAGAGTTGCAAGGCATCAGGAATTGAACCTGATTCGACAATCACGTCAATGTTCTCGGCGAGAGCAGACAGTTGTATCACTGCAAGTAAATGTCGGGCTGCTGTCATTGCCTGATCGATATCACTAGCAACGATGTCAAAGCGACTGCTTGGCGCGATTGCAAGCAGCACTGTTTCGTTTCTCGAAATGCCAAGTGGTACATAACTAAACGGCAGTTGTGCTGCATCTCGAAACTCGGTTAGTGCCCGTGTTTCCCAATGTTCGTTTACCGCAACCAACTGCGCGCACGAACCCGATGTTTTCAACGCATCGATCGCAGTCATAAGACACTGTGTTTGTAGTGGTTGCTCGCGATGCCTCATCTCGCTCCATGTAAATGCTGCGCGTTGAGACATTGGGGGCATGTACGAACCTGCTGGCGCAAGTTGAAGTTGTCTCTTCCTTAAGAGTTTCACGTGTGTTAGTAGTCCAGCGATGAACACTGCCGAACTTCCGATTGCTAACTCCACTCGACCATGTACTAAATCTTGAGTCGAGATCTCGGCAACCACCACATGTTCAATCTCTACCGATCTCGCTGCAGCAGGCGATGGTTTACTGGCAAACAAAATTGACCACAGTGCAATCACGAATAGCAGCGAGTATCTACTTGACATTGCGCTAACTGGTTGATCGTGTCGTAGACCCCATGTGCGCACGATGTCGATCACGACTGAACCGCAACCCCACACCCATGTCGACCACAACCCCAACATTCCTGCATGCGTGCCAAGTTGTGTTGGATTACGCACATTGATGGAGTCAATAAAGCCTGATGCAACCGTTGGTGGCGTCATGCCCGTGACGATCATGACAAGTGGCAGCCCAATGAGAAAGAGGCTCCCTCCGACAAGAGCCACAAGCCTCTTCATGGGGCCGTCACCGGGCGAGCCGAACGCTGTGCTGTCACGAGTCGACTCCCCACGCCAAACAAACTCAGCAACGACATGGAAACGACGCGGCTTGTTGTCACGGTCACTTCAGATGAAGTGGCAACAACCTGACCATGAATCTCATGGCGAGTCATGAAATCTTGTGCAGTCGAGATTGCTCGTTCAACATCTACTTGTGGATCACCAGTGCGCAATCCAGTGATTTCTTGAGTGCCCGCGCGAGCAGCGTTCTCTGCTTGATCCGCAAGTTGAACCTTGGCTGCCACCATTCGTCCACCATCTACAGCGAGCCCGGCACAGGCCACAAATGTCATCGTCAACATCACGACAAAAGCAGTAATCGACCCCGAATCATTCCTCAGATTATGCACGGCTAGTCAACCCTCCAACGATCAATCACTTCAATTGACTCGGCATGTAGGCGGCGCTCATCCACACCCAACAAATTGAGACCTGCGTTGTTGACTGCACACTCCACTTCCACGAGCACCGTTTGGATTGTCGACTCATCATCGAAAGCCACGTTGACTACTGGATCAATACACGCTGCACCGTTCTGCTCAAGATCACGCAATGCAGACTGTTGGCCAACAGATTGCATGCGGGATGGATGTGCCATCGAAGCTGCACGTGCGCCCTGGTCGGCAGCGTGTTGAATCTGAGTCAGGACTTCGGCGCCCCTGCCGGCGTACACCACAAACAGAACCAAGATCGTCAAAATTGGTGCGAGCAAAACCAGCTCGACAGTGGCGCTGCCCTCGTCGCGTTTCATCGGTCAACCTCTGAGATGTAGCGCTCGCGCGGTTCGTGAGCCACACGGGTAACAGTGAACGAGAAAAATGGAGCCACTTGCGGAACTCGTAATCGCACGGTGACAACTACTTCGTCATTCGTAATTACAGCCTCTGGCGCGCCAAACGACTGCCCAGACAGGTCTGCGATTGCTTTTGCTGCAGTATCGAGTGCTGGCAACAACCCTCCGTCGACCGCTGCTCCAGCAGCAGCACTTTGTGCAGCGACGACGGAGGCAATGTTGGCGGTGTGAAAGAACACAGCACCTTGTATTGCCATCAACAACAAAGAAAACACCACCGGCACACCAAGTAGTACCTGCGTGACGGTCTCTCCCTTGTCGACTTTCATGTCAGCCGAGATCGAGCGAATTTGCTTTGTCTCGGACCCTTGACGTGATGGTTGCCCCAACGACGATCGCGAGAGCGATCAATGCTGCAGCCATGACAACTGTTGTTGCGCTTACCTCTCCGCGATCGGCATCGTGTTCGGCCGATGCAGTAAATCGGATCCAGTAGTACTGCCAGGTGTTTTTTAGTGATGTCATTGTCTCTTGCCTCTTTCGTTTAGTTGGTGAATACGTAGAGCAATCTGTTGCTCGCCTCGATGTGTACTCGAGTTCGACAAAAGTGCAGCGCTGCGAACAGTTTCATAATCCGCCAACAATCAATGTCACTGCGGGATACCCGATCAACACAATGAATGCCAAAAACAACAGCACCATTGGCACTCCCATTCGTTCTGTTGATGAGTTGGCTGATGCTTCGATCTCGCTCATCTGTCGATGGCGTAGTGACTCTGCTTTGGCTGACAGCGACGAACGAATGCGCGCACCATGTTCGCCCGCAAGTTGCACGCTGCCCGCGACTTCAATGACCTGCGTCAGGTTGAATCGTTCGCCTAATGCTGCGAGTTCAACCCATGGGGAGTGGTGTGAGCTTCTAGCGCGAACCAGTGCATTGCGCAGTTGCTCAAACGCCCACCCATCGCCCGCATCGGCTGCGGCCAGAAGGGCCGTTTCTGTGCCTGCACCCCCTGCCAGCAACACATTGGTGAGATCGAGAAAACTCGAAAAGGCGTGCAGAAAGCTCTTGCGTCGCCGTTGGGCCGTGTTGCGCAGCATGCGATCTGGCAATGCAAAACCCAAGAGACCACAGACGATCGACCCGATCAACACCATGCTCGTAGAAGGACTTCCGCCGATTGTCGTGAGCAACGCGCCACATGCGATCGGAAAGAAGCAACCGACTAAACCTCCAACAAGTTTTTGCACCACCATGTCTTGAGCAACGCGCTCGGTCAATGCCAAGTCCGTACGGTGTCGATCAGTTGTGTGCTGGCGCAGTTGCAATTGCATTCTCGAAAGCCAAACCCCAAGTGAATCTCTCACTCTGCGTGTAGTCGTCGGTAATGCGAGCATGACCACACCTATTCCGATACATGTTCCGGCGAATACAACCCAAATCATCGGGCGACCCCTGTGCGGCGACGCACAAAACGCTCTGGAACTTCAATTTGTGACATTGCATGCATCATCACAACCGCCACAACAAATGTCATCAAGATCATCGACAGAATCAGTTGACCTTCAACAGACTCATACGGCTGTAAATAGTCGCGATTAAAAATAAACAGCCCTCCGACAAAAAATGAAATCACGCCAGAGATAATTCGCACGGCGCTTCGAGTTCGAGAGCGACCAACCCAGACACGACTTCGCATCCTGCTCTCGTCGCGTGCGCATTGTGCAAGATGCCCAAGCAACACACCAATGTCTCTTGCCTGATGTTGGGTTGCTGTAACCAAGGCTGCAGCAACAAAGTCGGCAGTTGGATGATCGACGTCTTCTGCAAAACGTCGCAATCCATCGGTGAGAGACCCATACGCCATAAAGGCTGCAAGTCGCTCGATGGCATTGACAATCGGCGCCGGAGCATGCTGTGCGGTTGCGATGATTGCTTGTTCTAATCCGTGTGCCCCTGCGAGTGTGTCTCGCAATTGTTCCGTCCACGATGCAATCGCGTCAACCAACTCTTGTTCGTCACGGTGCTTCTTGGGACGACGACCAATGCCGGGTGTTGCACCAGCCACCGCCCC
>QYPH01000002.1 GCA_007279905.1 Actinomycetota bacterium
CAACTTGAGCGACTTCGACTCGATACACAGTTGATCGGGCTTAAATTCAATTGTTACGTGTGACAGGTCGGGTTGCGATGTGACAGGGCAAATCGATGTCACTTCGTCAGTCGTAAATCGCACCAACGTCACGTGGGCTGGTGCAGGAAACACTTCTACGTGGTCGATGGCATGACGAATAGTTGAGCCGAGAACAGTGAGATTGTCGTGCGAATCAGTTGCCATAGTTATCAGCGTAGGTGGTTTGGAATCAGACTGCTTAGCTGCACCAACGGACGTGGACCAACATGCGTAATTACTTCTGATGCCGAGAGCGAACCGAGTCTTCCGCAATCTTCAATCTTCATGCCTCGTGTAAAGCCATACAAAAAGCCGGCCGCGTACATGTCGCCAGCACCAGTTGCATCGACCACCTGATCTACAGGTTCAGGCTCAATGTGCACTACGTCATCACCATTGATCACGATCGAACCTCGCTTGTCGCGCGTCACTGCAGCAAATTCGCAGTCGTGGCGCAACTTGCCAAGCGCTTCTTCATACGAATTCGTTTGATACAACGACTGCAACTCAAGTTCATTGCAAAACAAAATGTCGATGTCGTTCTTGATAAGCGCCATGAAGTCTTCACGGTGGCGATCCACACAAAATGAATCTGAAAGCGTCAGCGAAACTTTGCGACCAGCTTCGTGTGCATATTTTGACGCGGTACGAAAAGCTTCTTTTGCATGGTCGCGATCAAATAAGTAACCCTCAAGAAACAACACGGCGCCAGATGCAACTGCTTCTCGCGAGATATCTGCCGGGTCAAGCAAGCTCGCCGCTCCCAAAAAAGTACTCATTGAGCGTTGTCCGTCTGGGGTAACTGCAATGATGCAACGACCAGTTGGTTCGGTGGTTGATGTGATTCCTGGATGAAAGCCCACACCAACTTCACGCATGTCGTGCCCAAACACTCGACCCAAATCATCGTTGGCAATTTTCCCGATAAATCCTGCTTGCCCACCAAGGCTCGCGAGACCGTACGCAGTGTTGGCTGCCGAACCACCACTCGTTTGAGTTGGCTGAGTGATACGTGAATACAGGTGCGCCGAGCGTTCGGCATCCACCAACGTCATCGATCCTTTGACGACTTGCTCAACGTCAAGAAACTGATCTTCGACTGCAGCGATTACATCTACCAATGCGTTTCCGATAGCAACGGCGTCGTAACAAACCCCGTCGTCACGGGTCAGATCAATTGGTGGCACGTGGCAAGACTCTAGTTCATCAAGCAACTACCGTGCATATGTGACTTTGGGTTGGCTTTCCGTGCCCGCAAGTGCCTCCGCCGATGGCCGAATGCTGATTGGTACTCGAGGTATTCGCGGATTTGTCGATGGCATGGTCTATGTGATGTTGCCGGCATTTCTGTTGGCACTTGGATTCAGCGGCGTGCAGATCGGGGCGGTAATCACCGCATCCCTGTTTGGTTCTGCCGTTTTCACTATCGGCGCAGGCCTCATTGCACACCGAATTGCGCCTGCCCGATTACTTGTCTTTGCCTCATGCATCATGGTTGCAACTGGCTTTGCATTTGGTGTTACAACAAGCTTCGTTGCGTTGCTTGTTATCGGATTCTTGGGCACGATGAACCCGTCTGCTGGTGACGTAAGCATGTTCTTGCCAATCGAACAAGCGTCAATCTCGCAGTCGGTTGCAGACTCCGAACGCACTGCCATGTATGCCTTGTACAACCTCAGCGGCGGCCTCATTGGATCGATTGGCGCATTGTGTGCAGGAATTCCAGTGTGGATAGCTCTGCGCTATGGGTACAGCTCGCTCACTGGATACAGATCGACGTTTGTGATGTATGCGCTTGCTGGAGTTGTGGTGCTGTTTATATATCAGCGATTATCCAGTCATGCCAACATTTACCCAACTAATACACCGCACGCCCTTTATGAGTCACGGAGCGTCGTTTTCAAACTTGCCGCGCTCTTTAGCCTCGACTCGCTGGGCGGTGGGTTTGCTACGCAAGCAATCTTTGCGTTGTGGGTTTTTCTCAAATTTGATCTTGCAGTCAGCACGATGGGTGCAATCTTTTTTGCAACCGGAATTCTCTCAGCCTTTTCTTCATTGCTCTCCGTGAGCATCGCCAAGCGCATTGGTCTTGTGCGCACCATGGTCTTCACACACATCCCTGCAAGTTTGTTGCTTATCGGCGTTGTGTTTATGCCAAATGTTTGGCTTGCAATGACACTGTTTATTTTGCGCGGCCTGCTTTCACAAATGGATGTGCCAGTACGTCAGAGCTACGTCATGGCAGTTGTTACGCCTGCAGAGCGTGCAGCAGCCGCCAGCATCACCAATGTGCCGCGTAGTCTCGCAGCAGCGCTCCCGCCAATTGCAGCCGGTTGGATGCTCGATCAATCCAATTTTGGGTGGCCGCTACTTGCTTGCGCAGCGCTCAAGATCATCTATGACCTGTTGTTACTGTCTCAGTTTCGACATATTCGACCACCTGAAGAGCAATAACTAGCGCTTTGTAGGCACCAAAGTTCCAGCGATAATTTGTTGTTGCAAGTCGCGCTTCAAAAACTTGCCTGCAGCGTTGCGCGGCAATGGCTCGTTAATGATCACGACTTGAGTAGGAATCTTGAACTTGGAAATTTTGTTGTCAAGAAATGCCCACAAGTCATCAGCAGTAATGATCATGTCGTCGTTTGGATAGATGGCAACAGCCACTTCTTCGCCAAGCCGTTCGTGCGGCACGCCAAACACTGCAGCCTCGTGAATGGCAGGATGCTCATAGATGGCGTGCTCAACTTCGGCACCATAAATGTTTTCGCCTGCGCGCAAAATCATGTCCTTTACGCGGTCTTGCACGTATACAAAACCTTCTTCATCTACACGACCGATGTCGCCTGAGCGCAACCATCCATCAACAATTGTTTCCTTGGTTGCATCTGGACGATTCCAGTATCCACGAATCAACATTGGTCCGAAGAACCAAATTTCTCCTGCTTCACCAACGGGCAATGAATTCAGTTGTTCGTCACGAATTTCGACGCGCATTGGCGACACCGCTCGCCCAGTCGAAGTTGGGTGGGCCAAATAATCAGATCCAACGATGCCCGGGCCAAATGCATTGGTCTCGGTCATGCCATAACCCAATTGAGGGCTTCCGTTTTTGACTTTGTCATTGACTTTGCCAACGAGGGCTGTTGGCGAAGGCGCTCCGCCGCCGCCCACCGCGCGCAGGCTTGACGAGTCGTATTTGTCGAACGCAGGAGAGTTGACCAAGTCCCAACTCTGAGTTGGCACACCAACGAAGTTGGTGATCTGCTCACGCTCAATCATCTCGAGAGCCTTCTCGGCATCCCATTTGTACATGATTGCGAGTTTGAGACCAGCAATAAAGCAACTCATCATCACAGGTACACAACCGGTGACATGAAAGAGCGGCACGATCAAAATAAACGATGTAGGGATCTCGGGACCATCGACATCTTTCATCTTTGTGCCAGCCAAAGTCAATACAGCATTGCGCGCAGAGAACGCCATCAACGACGAGATGATTGCTCGGTGCGTTGATACTGCACCTTTTGGTCGACCAGTTGTACCCGAGGTGTACAAAATCGTTGCGTCGTCGTCAGCATCGATCTCTGCACCTGGGTGAGCATCGCCCAAAGGCAATACGCCTTCCCACTTGTCGACACCAGCAGGTAGTGGCTTGTCGGCGCGCACCACAAGCACCTTGATGCCGTGCTTGGCACATGTTGCAGCGCCAATGTCGTATCGCTCTTGATCGCAGATGTACACGGTTGCGCCAGAGTCTTCGAGAGCAAAATTCATCTCATCTTCTGTCCACCACGAGTTCATCGACACGTTGACCGCACCAGCCGAAATAATTGCGGCAAACGAGATCACCCATTCTGGGTAGTTGCGCATCGCAACCGCCACACGGTCACGCTTCTTTACCCCATATGTATTTACGAGTAGCGATGCGAGCGCATCTACATGTTGCATTGTTTTGGCAAAACTCCATGTCTCGCCTTCGTACACCAAAAACGTTTTGTCACCATGGCCTCGTGCGCCTGCAAAAACCTGACCGAGGTGCTGTGGCGCATTCTTAAAAATTTGAGTCTTGACACCCATCACTTCGGCGTCGATCAGTTCAAAGATTTGTCCTGGTGCTGTTACCGCTGCGTTCGCTTCCGTCCAACTCAATGTCACGTAGTGCTCCCCTAGTTATGTTGCTTCGCCGTTGGCGTGGAGCTGAGGGGAATTGAACCCCTGGCCTGTACATTGCGAACGTACCGCTCTGCCAACTGAGCTACAGCCCCTATATGTTGAGCAAACCCTAGCGGGCAGCGGCTTTAGGCGACGCGTCGAAACTGACGCAGGTACCGCTCGTTTTCGCGCTTGATGCGCAACTGCACCAACACGTAGCAGTAACCACACAAGGCGAGCAGGCTCACGGTAAACACATAAACAAAGGCGGTCGACCCAGTGGTGAATGCCAAGAACAATGAGATTCCAACAACAACTGCCATACCAACTACCAAATTTTGGCGGCGCTGGCGCACCATGGCCTGTGGGGTCAACAGTGCTGGAGCTCGGTGGTGACGCACGCCCTGCGGACGAATGAGCGCGCCCGTGAGGTTGCTCAAAGCACCATGTTGTTGGCGCGATGGTTGTGGGCGCGATGTGCGAGCAGTGGCACTGCGATATTGCTGCGACGGGGCAAGTGGGCGCGCCATGTTGCGCAACTGACCCTGCTGGCTGCGGCCGCCCGACGACTCGAGCGAATTGAGTTGGCGACGGAAGTTGCTCACCGAACTGGATGGGCTGCCGTGCAACTTGGCTCGAACCATTGGTGGGAGTAACACTGCCAGCCATGCTCCGCCGACGATGATCAAAATCAATTTGCTCATGAGTGGGTTGAGTGTATTACAGATTGGCTACAAATAGGACAACAACGAGGTAATTTGATCTGTCACTAGAGCCAAAACCCTTATAACTATTGGGTTTGCTCGTCTTCACGACGATACAGGCCTTGGCGGCCACCCGACTTCTCCCACAGCGTTAACTCACCAATCACCATCGCCCTATCTGCGCTCTTGCACATGTCATAGATAGTCAGGGCGGCCACGCTGCAGGCATGCAGGGCCTCCATCTCGACTCCTGTGCGGTCGACGGTGTCGACTTGGGCTTCGATAGCAATGAAGTCGTCGGCGATTTCAAAGTTGATGTGCACCGCGCCAATGAGCAGCGGATGGCACAACGGAATCATGTCGCTCGTGCGCTTTGCGGCTTGAATGCCGGCCACTCGTGCGACTGCAATCACGTCGCCCTTCTTCACTTCACGATTAGCAATCGCGGCAGTTGTCTCGGGCTTCATAAATACTTTGCAACGCGCAATCGCCCGACGATGCGTAGCCTCTTTTGGCGTGACGTCGACCATGCGGGCGTTGCCTGCTGGATCGAGATGCGAAAACTGTAAATCA
>QYPH01000081.1 GCA_007279905.1 Actinomycetota bacterium
GATGCCGGATGCATGCCGCCCGATGCGGCGTCACTCGACAAATCAATTGTTCGACAACTCGTACAGCGCGGCGTGCTCGTGCACTGCGATGAACTGTATTTTCATTCTTCGGCTCTCGAAAAAGCAATCGCTTCTGCGCGCTACTTACTGATAGCGAATCCACAAGGTTTTACTGTTGCTCAGTTTCGTGAGCACCTCGGTGTGTCACGCAAATATGCGCTACCGCTGATCAATCAATTAGATGCAACTGGTTTTACTCGCCGCCGCGAAGACTTGCGCATTGCCGGACCAAAACTCTAAAACGTTTTAGGCCAACGTGCGCCGGCTACGACTCAGTACGTAAGCGCCAAGTACTGCTACCCCGCTGCCAGCAATTGCAAGTGGCGCAACATATTCATCGTTCACGAAAACGCCAAGAGCAAGCGACACGGCTGGCATCAAATACAAACTCGCTGCAGCGCGCGTTGACCCAATGCGACCAGCCAGCATCACCATCGCATAATGCGCAACCGCTGTGCCAAGTACTCCAAGAGCCAATACTGCTGCGAGTGCCGCCCATGAAAAAGGTCGGTCATTGTGCAGTGTCGAATAGATACCAAGTGGTGCGAGCATCACAACGGCCACAATTTCTGCTCGCCACAACACAGGCAATGCGCCGTACTGCTGCTGAAGCGGGCTTGCAATGTTGAGCGCAAACCCATACAGCATGAGCGCGCCGATAATCAGTGCAACTCCAAATGAACTCGAGGAGCCTTCACGAATACTTGGCAAAGCAATCAACACCACTCCAAGACAACCAATGCCAAGACCAGCAACCTGTCCGCGCGGCGGTAATCGACGCGCAATAACTCCAGCGACCATCGCCACAAACAACGGCGTTGCACCGTTAAGCATGCCCGTCACGCTGCTTGATACATGCTGCTCGGCAAATGGAAACACTGTCAGTGGCACCGCAAGCCACACAAGTGCGAGCAGCACAATATTGCGCCACGCACTGCGCGGCACTGGGGCACGAGCACCTGGCACAAAGGTAAGTGTGATGCAACCGAGCACAACACGCATTGGCGTGATCATGCCTGGCGCAAAGGATCGCAATGCAATTGAGATGAAATAAAACGATGATCCCCACACCACACCTGGCGTGAGCAACAACAACCAATCAAATGGTTGAAGTGGTGCAACTTCGGCAGCCGACCTGCGGGCCGATGCCTCGTTATTCACTTGCTGGTTTGCGCATCTCTCGATAGTCGCGCGCTGCTCCCTCGAGAGGCTCGACTTCAAGAGTGATGCCATCAATTGCCACAACCCTGCACACGGCACCTTGCACAAGTGGTGTTGATCGGTTTGCGCGCGCATGCCACTTCGCGCTCTGTACCAACACAATCCCTTCAGGCGAGATGTCAGATTGAGCAATACCTTCCATGCCAATCATCCATTCGCGCCCAATTGTCGGAGTTGCAAAACGAGTGCGCACCATCGACGGCATGCCAACAATAAATGCAAGAGTCATCATTGCAATGCCGCACACAAGAGTGAGCCACGACATCCGCATCGAGCTTCCGTCGATCGGTTGATACAACGTAAGCGACGCAATGCTAAACAACGCAAGACCAATTCCTGTCCACAGCCGCGGCACACCAACTTGTACATCGATGGCAAAGGCAAACACTGCAAGCACGATCATCGCTACTGCCCACAAATGCACTGGCAATGCAGCGAGACCATAAACACCAAGCACCAAACACACGGCGCCAACGAAACCCGCGATACCAATGCCCGCGGTGAAAAACTCAAATATCAGAAGCGACAAACCGATTGCAAACAACAAGTACGCCACAGGAGGGCTTGCAACGGTGTGCATCAATTGTCCTGTGAGTCCGAGTTTGAAAAATCGTGCTGTTGTTGCGTCTCTCACCATCAATCCGCTTGAGTCAAGCGACTCAACCACTGTGTCCAACATGCGACCATCAATTGTCAAGCCATCGAGTGCATACAACATGTTGCGCACTACAGGCACGCCCTCATCGGTGCCAACATTTTTGAGCACACCCATTTTTCGTGCATCACTAAAACCAATGCTCGAGTTTGTCAACATCGCGTCGGCAGTTCCAAAACTCACTAACGAGCCACCCACACTCAACAACTCTCCACTGTGGCCAATTCGCGCACCTGGTGCCATCGCAGTGACATCGGCAACTGCAAGCATTTGTGCCGACAAGCCATATGCACGAGCGCCTGTAGGGCCCACCCATACTGCTACCGGAATCGTGGCCGACGAAATCTTTTCTAAGACTTGTGTCATGCGCTCTCGGGAAACAACCGCACCGCGCGAATTCACTTGCAGCACGATGGCTTGTGCACCATTGTTTGTTGATCTTTCTATTGCCGCCTCAATCTCGGCGACCACCACGTCATCAAGCAGACCACTGACCGCCACAACGTCTACGGGCGCCAACTGGTCTGCCGATATTGGGTCGGCGGATACACCAGAGTTCATCGATAACCCTGCTGCTCCAACAATCAGTGCCACTGCGCCTACACGCACCATTTTCGAAAACTTCAGCAACTGATCCTCCGGGGTCATCTCTCTCATGCATTACGCAACTTGTCTTACCTCAACAACTTACGGTATCTGCCTCAAACGCTAAGATTCCTCGCGTGCATATTTTGCTGGCCACCGATGCCCAATGGGTTCTTGACGAAGTCCTTGCAGCCCTCGGATCACCCGACACTTCGTTCACCGTCTGTCGCAATGGACGTGATGTGCCAGAAGCCATCGCCACTCGCACACCAGATTTAGCCGTTCTCGACTTGCAAATCGGATCAATGGGCGCAATGGCCGTGACTATGGATCTTCGCCTCGACCACAGTGATCATCGCATCCCACATGTTCCGGTGTTGATGTTGCTCGATCGCAAAGCCGATGTGCATTTGGCTCGCCGCAGTGGCGCAAATGGTTGGATCATCAAGCCACTCGATGCGCTCCGTTTGCAGCGTGCAGCACATGCGGTTGCCAGTGGTGACTCGTGGCATGACGGCGAAGTACTCGCCACTCAAGCCTAAATCTTACTAATCTTTCTGACTTTTTGTAAATCGCACTCACTCTGCGAAACCCTCCTGCGAAACTAAACATATGGTTGCCGCTGCCCTTATCGATATCCACATTCCTGCACATCTCCTGCCTCTCGACGGACGCTTTGGTAGCGGCCCATCCAAAATTCGCTCAGAGCAGATTGATGCCGTTGTTCGTGCATCGCGCAACATTCTTGGCACATCACATCGCCAAGCGCCAGTAAAGAATCTGGTTGGTTCGGTGCTCGATCAATTGCGCCAATTATTTCAACTGCCACAAGATTGGGATGTTGTTATTGGAAACGGCGGAGCCAGTTTGTTTTGGGATGCCGCAACATTCGGTCTCGTCCAGCATCGCAGCGGACATTTGGTTTTTGGCGAGTTCTCTTCAAAGTTTGCTCAGGCCTCACTTGCTGCGCCGCATCTTGGCGACCCACTCGTGATCGAGTCTGCTCCTGGCACAGTGCCCACAATTGAGCCAGCATGTGTCGATTCCAATATCGACACATTTTGTCTCACGCACAATGAGACTTCCACGGGTGCATCGATGCAACTTTCTCGACCGGCCACACCTGTCGATGCACTCGTCGTTGTCGACGGAACTTCGGCGGCAGGTGGCATTGCATGGTCGCCGAGCGAAGTCGATGTTTATTATTTCTCACCACAAAAAGGCTTTGCGTCCGAAGGTGGCACATGGATTGCATTGTGCTCACCTCGCGCAGTCGAGCGCATCAACAAGATCAAGAGCGCTGGTCGTTGGTGTCCGCCATCACTCGATCTATCTCTGGCACTCGAAAACTCTCGCGCCAATCAGACATACAACACACCGTCAATTTCCACATTCGTGATGCTCAACGAACAACTTGGCTGGATGCTTGACAACGGTGGCATGAGTTGGTGCACCAACCGCACCCAGCAATCGGCTGACATCTTGTATGGGTGGGCCACGAGCCGCCCATTCACCGAGCCATTTGTGACCAACCCACAGCATCGCTCGCCCGTTGTTGGCACGATTGACTTCATCGATGTCGATGCCGCGCAGGTTGCGACCGTGTTGCGCAACAACGGCATTGTTGACACCGAGCCATATCGCAAACTTGGTCGCAATCAGTTGCGCGTCTCCATGTTTCCTGCCGTCGATCCGTCCGACGTGCAACTACTTACATCCAGCATCGACTACATCGTGGAGCAACTCTCATGACCAAAGTACGCATTGTTATTGCCGAAACCATCGCCGAAACTGGGCTCGATCGCCTTCGCGCAGCAGGTTTTGATGTTGATATTCAAGTCGACAAAACCCCACAGCAACTGCACGCGATCTTGCCAGGTGCAAGCGCATTGATCGTGCGTTCGGCAACCATGGTCGATGCCCAAATGCTCGAGGCGGGCCGCGACCTGATGGTCGTTGCGCGAGCAGGTGTTGGTCTCGACAACATCGATGTCGATGCGGCAACACAGCAGGGTGTCATGGTGGTCAATGCCCCACAATCAAACGTTCTTTCGGCTGCCGAACACACCATGGCTTTGATTCTTTCGATCGCACGCAATGTTCCTCAAGCTCATCGCGCTCTTGTTGCAGGCAGATGGGAGCGCTCAAAGTGGGAAGGTATCGAGCTCGCTGGCAAGACTCTTGGCATCCTTGGTCTTGGTCGCATCGGCACGCTCGTTGCCCAACGCGCACGAGCATTTGACATGCGCCTCATTGCATTCGACCCATTTGTCTCTCCCGATCGCGCGCGCGATCTTGGTGTTGACATGCTCACACTCGAACAAGTTGTCGAGCAATCCGATGTGCTCACCATTCACTTGCCAAAAAACAAAGAAACAAACGGCATTCTTGATGCAGCGATGCTGGCTCGCGCAAAACCGTCACTGCGTATTGTCAATGTTGCGCGCGGTGGCATCGCCAACGAAACCGATTTGGCCGATGCACTGCGCAACGGCACTATTGCAGGCGCAGCACTCGACGTGTTTGTAAAAGAACCAACCACGGATTCGCCACTCTTTTCACTCGACAACGTCGTCGTTACACCTCACCTTGGCGCGAGCACACGCGAGGCACAAGACCGAGCGGGCGAAGTAGTTGCCGACATGGTGCAACTCGCGCTCAATGGCGACTTTGTTCCGTTTGCTGTCAACATCGAGGCCGAAGACGCCAACGAAACGCTCAAACCATTTGTGCCACTCGCCGAGCGCCTTGGTCGCGTGTTTGCTTCACTGACCGACAACATGCCAACCAATGTCGAGATCACCACCTCGGGCGAAATCGGTGCATACGACCCGGGATTTATTGCAATTAGTGCGCTCAAAGGCCTGCTTACTGTGTGGTCAAAAGAAACCATCAGCCTCGTCAACGCCCCTGTGATTGCGCGAAGCCTCGATGTTTCAATCACCAGTATTGCCACAACCACTACAACACATCACGACTACATCAACCTGATCACTTTGCGTTCGTCGACTCGCAGTCTTTCCGCGACGCTCACAGGCCGTCGCCGCGAAGCGCGCATCGTCATGATCGACGATCACCTCACCGACATCCCACCATCCGAGTTCATGTTGGTTGTAAAGAACGACGATCAACCTGGTGCTATCGGTCGTGTCGCCACTGTGCTTGGCAATGCCGGAATCAACATTGCCAACATGGATGTGGGCACAACCGAAATTGCGGGTAGCGCGTTGATGTGTATCGCCACCACCACTCAGGTGCCAGAGGCGATCATTGCCGAGTTGCAAGCATTATCTGGCATCTCGAGTGTGACGCCAATCGGCGCCTGATTTTTACTAACTTTTTTCGACTAGTTCTTTTTACCAATTCGGCGCGCTCGCTTTTCGCGCACAGGTTTTTCAACAACGCGCACGAGTTCATCATCGATCACATCGTGTCGAGTGCCCCAGCTGCTTGCGAGTGCCTGGATCATTGCTGAGGCAGGCAGTGCCATCACTGCGCCAAGTGGGCCAAGAACTGCGCCACCCACCATTGCTGCACCAAATGCAACTGCGGCGTGAACATGCAGTGTGCGCGCGGTGATGCGCGGCGCAAACAAATAATTTTCAAGCTGTTGATACACCAAGATGAACCCAACTACAAACAGTGCCTTAAACGGCGAGTCGAGGAATGTCAGCAGCAATGGCAACACGCCTGCCAAGTAGGTTCCTACGACGGGCAAGAATTGTGAGACGATGCCAACCCACAACGCCATCGCCACAGGCGCTGGCGTACCAATCGCCTGAAATGCAATCCAATGAAAGAACGCCGAGATCAGAGCGAGCAACGCACGCGAATACAAGTACCCACCAGTTTTTTCAATCGCCAAATCCCACGTCTTCAGTACCGTGCGCTGTTTTGCTTCAGGCAACCTGCTGCAGATTGCGCGGCGCATCTTTGGTCCATCGGCTACGAGGTAAAACGCAAACAAAGAAACCGTCAACATCTGAAACAAAACGCCGAGCGCACTTGTTGACAAACTGATAGCTCGGCCACGCTGGTTGTCAATAAATGTTTGCACCGGACCATCTGGGTCGGAGATAGATGCATTCACTTCTGCTGGATCGATATGAGTGCTAAAGGTGTCATTCACAAAATCAACGGTGTCATTGACATACGTTTCACTATGTGTGAGTACGTCTGCAACCTGACTGCCCACCAGAGTGCCGATTGCGCCAATAAATAACACGCTAAACGCAAGTACACCAAACAAGATCAGAGCCGTTCCGCTCCCTCTGCGCCAACCGCGCCGCGCCAGCCGATTGACACCGGGTTCAATGGCAAGCGCAAAAAACATGGAGACCAACAACAGCAATACAAAACTTGAAAGCTGGTGAAATAATTCGCGTACAACCAACGCACCCAACAAGCCGAGCCAAAAGACCACAATCGCACGAGGCACCCATTTCGGCATTGCGGCATCAGTGTTTGTCGTCACGAACCCACATTACTCGGCATCCAATTCGTGTGGTTTGATCCATTTGATGGCACGATACAGACGTGGCAAAGATCAACAATCCATTCCCAAACAACGCTGCTGTTACCGAATTAATCAGCACCGTGCGCGACTCACTTGGCGATGCATTGCGCGCTCGCGTGATTGGTCCAAACGGTGATGCTCGCAGTCAAGAACTCATGGATACACCTGGCCCAAGATGGTTTGACGAAGATCGTCCTGTGCGACGCGTACATGCCGACACCTCGATGTTCATTGGCGGCCTTCGCTCGCTCATGATCCAAACATTGCACCCACTCGCCATGGCTGGCGTTGCCAATCATTCAAATTACAAAACTGATCCGTGGGGTCGCTTGCAGCGCACTGCAGATTTTTTGGCCTCCACCACATTTGGCCCTGCAGATGAAGCCCAAAAGATCATCGATCGCATCAAGCATGTTCACGGTTTCGTTAATGGCATTGCTAGCGACGGCAGGCCGTATTCGGCAAACGACCCGCACCTGTTGCTCTGGGTGCACGTTGTCGAAGTCGACAGCTTCCTCACCTCACATCAGCGCTATGGCAAGGAGCCTCTCGATCAGGCTGGCCGCGATGGTTATGTTGCCGACATGTCGCTCATCGCTGCAAAACTTGACGTACCAAACCCTCCCACAACCGAAAAAGAACTCAGCGAACAGTTGCTCTCATTTCAACATGAACTCAAGAGCACTCCAGAGTCGCGCGATGCAATGAAATATTTATTGTTTCAACCACCGCTTCCCTTTCCAGCACGCGCTGCGTATTACGCACTTGTTGCTGCAACGGCTGCCACACTTCCCCCATGGTCACGCCCAATGTTGCGCATTCCATATCTACCGCTCACCGAGCGCTTTGCACTGCGACCTCTCGGATCAGGAATCACCAAAGCGTTTCGTTGGGTCACTGCGCCAACTTCGCCGTACCAGCAGGCTCAGGCTGCTCGAACGGACAGCACCAACGTCAACACAAACACAGAAAGTTGACCGTGCGTTAAAACGCACGTCGTGCTAAATAGTGCGCGCGGCTTCCACAAGTGCGTTATATAAGTTCTGTTGCGCAGAATCATTCATTGCGGTGTCTTCGGGGTGCCACTGCACTCCCACCAACCAATGATCGGTGTGCTCGATACCTTCTAACAAACCATCTGGTGACCACGCAACAGCAACGCAGCCTGGCGCAATTTGGTCAACTATTTGGTGATGAAACGAAGAGCCGCGAATTGCCGTAGTTCCTAACGCACGAGCAAGCCTGCTGCCATCTTGAATGCGCACGTCGTGCACCGCAAACGGCGCTCCCTCAGGGAAGTTGACTGGCTTGTGCAGCACCTGTGTATCGGCATTTGGCAGCGTGGCAATTTCTTGCACCAAGGTTCCGCCCAATGCAACATTGGTGATTTGCAGTCCGCGACAAATTGCAAGCACTGGCTTACTCATACGAATTGCAGCTTTGACCATCGTTGACTCAAAAATGTCTTGGTCGGTCAAGATGCCGTACACATAGACACTCGGTTCTTGCCCATACAACGTTGGGTCTACGTCGCCACCGCCCATCAAGATCAGGCCGTCGAAGCGCGACATCAACTCATCA
>QYPH01000073.1 GCA_007279905.1 Actinomycetota bacterium
ATGGACGCATTGCGCGCTGCAGGTGTGCAAATCGGCTTGAACCCAACTGAGGCCGGCATCTTGATGGCAGAAATTGTTCAGTCGTTACGCTCTCTATAGATGAATCGCCCTCAATCTTTAAAATATCTGCCAGGCCTCGACGGTCTGCGCGCAGTCGCGGTCATTGCCGTGATTCTGTATCACGCCAATAAGGGTTGGGTGAGCGGCGGTTTTCTTGGTGTTGAAGTATTTTTCGTAATCAGTGGGTATTTGATCACGACGCTCCTGATCAATGAATCAGAACAACATGGAAAAATTGATTTCAAAGGGTTTTGGATGCGTCGTGCTCGCAGGTTGTTGCCTGCGTTGTGGACTCTGCTCGTTGGTGTAACGACATATTGCGCATTGTTCGAGCGCGACACCCTTGGCAATTTGCGTGGAGATGTGGTGGCCGCATTTGTATATGGCTTCAATTGGTTTCAAATTTGGGTTGGCACGTCATACTTCAGTGCTTTCGGGTTCGTGCCGCTTCGCCACCTGTGGTCGCTCGCTGTAGAAGAGCAGTTCTATTTGGTGTGGCCAGTGCTGATTGCTGCCGTGCTCAAGATTTTTGGACGCAGACCCATGCTGCTCGGGACAATGTTTTTTGTTG
This sequence comes from Actinomycetota bacterium, assembly GCA_007279905.1. Classification (GTDB taxonomy): domain Bacteria; phylum Actinomycetota; class Acidimicrobiia; order Acidimicrobiales; family Ilumatobacteraceae; genus UBA3006. Next base: position 632 of record QYPH01000073.1, read on the forward strand.
CATCGATTGCGGTATCTGTGTATGTTGCGAAAACTTTTGAACCAGGAGCGGCTGGCTCAGTGCTTGAAACCCCAGATCATTACCTTTCGCTCTTTGGGAAAACGGTTTCGAAAGTTGACTTTTTGTTTTTAGGAACGCTCGGGCGTTCGGGTGGGTTGCTCATTGGGTCGGCACTCGCTTTTTGGTGGAAGCCGTCAATGTTTCATCACGACCACCCCACATCGGAACGCCATGTTGTGTCGATTGTTGGCTGGCTGGGTGTCGCCGGACTTGGCGCCATGCTGTGGAAATTTCATGATGTGGTTGAAGGGGGAGTTGACGGTGGATCGAGTGGGTATGCGCCGTTATTCCAAGGTGGATTTCTTTTAGTTGGGCTCGCCAGCATTGCCATCATCGCTGCTGCAGTGCATCCACACACACTGCTCGCGCGGCGAGTGCTCGGCAACCCGATACTCGTGTATGTCGGGCAGAGGTCTTACGGTTTGTATCTCTTTCACTGGCCGATTTTTCAGTTTTATCGACAGTTTGCTGGCAGGGCGCTCAATGTAATTGAATTCATCTTGCTGTTTACACTTGCACTTGTTTTCACAGAGGTTTCGTATCGATTCATTGAGATGCCGGTTCGCACTGGCGGCTTTCGTGCTGGGTGGGACAAGTTTCGTCACCCGCGGCTGGATTCAGATAGAGACAAGCGACAGGGAATCATTGCGATCGGTGTAGTCGTGGCGGTGGTGCCAATTTTTGCATTGGTGAGTCTTGCAACTGCGCGAGTCAAACTCGATGAGATTGGTCAGAGCCTTGCCGATGGTGAAAGTGGTGTTGTCAACGTGTTGACGAGTACGACGCTTGCCGTTTCGACGGTAACTACTTTGTCCGGCGCAACTACTCTGCCGGGTGCAACTGGTGCTACAGACACCCTTGTGCCTTCGCCATCGACAACAACACTCGATGGACAGGTCATCGAGATCATTGCCATTGGCGACTCGGTAATGCTCGGTGCTGCAAATGTGCTCACTGAACGCGGAATCACCGTGGATGCACTCAAGAGCAGGCCGTTTCGTCAAGCACTCGAGATTTGCAACTACCTCAAATCGGTCAATCGACTTGGCGAAATCGTGATCATTCACCTTGGCACCAATAATTATGTCGATCAAAAAACGCTGGACGACATCATGGTTCCATTGGCCGACATAGACACTGTTGTGTTTGTAACAAACCACGTGCCAAGCAAGAAATGGCAAGATCCAAACAATGCATTGATGCGCGCGATGCCAGACAAATACGGAAATGTGAAGATCCTTGACTGGTACACCGTTGCCGAGGCTCATCCCGAATACTTATACGGAGACAAAATTCACCTCAACCCAGAGGGTCAGACTGTCTATGCCGACCTCATCATGCAAGCAATAGGAAAGTAGTGTTTGAGTTATGACATCTCCAGCAGCATCGCCAGTTCGAGTAACAATTACCGGAGCAGCAGGACAAATTGGGTACAGCCTGTTGTTTCGAATTGCTTCTGGCGCGATGCTTGGCCCAGACACCCCAATAATTTTGCAATTGCTTGAAGTTACTCCTGCACTCGGTGCGCTCGGTGGCGTAAAAATGGAGTTGGACGACTGTGCATTTCCAAACCTTGTAGACGTGGTGATGACCGACGACCCAAATGTCGCTTTCGGTGATACCGACATTGCATTGCTTGTTGGCGCAATGCCTCGCAAAGACGGTATGGAGCGCAGCGACTTACTTTCTGCAAATGGTGGGATCTTTAAGCCCCAGGGCGCTGCAATTAGCGCAAATGCCAAAAAGAACATCAAGGTTTTAGTTGTGGGTAACCCTGCAAACACCAACGCGGCAATTGCCATGCACAACGCAAAAGACATCGACCCGCGTCAATTCACTGCCATGACACGTCTCGACCACAATCGAGCAATGAGCCAACTTGCCCAGCGCGTAGGACGACCTGTTTCGTCCATTAAAAAGATGACGATTTGGGGCAATCACTCGACAACGCAGTATCCAGATTTATTCCACTGTGAAGTAGACGGCAAAAATGCTGCGCAGTTGGTCAATGACCAGACATGGATTGAAGAAACGTATATCCCAACCGTTGCCAAGCGTGGCGCAGCAGTGATTAAGGCTCGCGGGTCGTCGTCGGCAGCGAGTGCAGCAAATGCCGCTGTTGATCACGTGCGTTCGTGGGTGTTGGGCACGCCACCAGGCGACTGGGTTTCTATGTCGGTTCCGTCAGACGGCAGTTATGGCGTGCCACAAGGCGTGATGTCGTCGTTTCCTTGTGTTTGTGAAAACGGTGATTACAAGATCGTGCAAGGTCTTGACATCGATGCATTCAGTCGCGCACGTATTGATGCATCGGTTGCCGAGTTAATCGAAGAGCGTGACGCTGTAAGACAACTTGGTTTGATCTAGCCAACGAGTTGTTGTAACGCTTACCCAGTTCTTTGGGCAAGCGCAGCTTGGGTGTCGGCTCGTGAGCGCGTGCAACCTAGCGGATCTCGCTTGACGATTGCATTTTTTTCTTTTGTCGGGGAGAGCTGATTTCCTTTGCGCCACGCATCCAGATATTTCTGTGGCCATATTTCACCCTGCAATAAAAATGCCTCGGCGAGTATGCAGATTCGCGACATTCCAAAATGTGTATGGCACCGAGTGATACTGGCGTTGCCAGATGAACCCATCACACCGATCCAGTCGCCAGCACTGACATATTGACCAGTCACAACTTTGACTCTGCCGAGGTGGGCAAAGTAGTAGCGCACGTTGTCGTCGCCGAGAAGGGTTATGGTTTTTCCACCTCGCGTGCCAGGGGCATCTGCTGCCTTGGTCCATGTATCAATTTTGTGCGACTGTGAAATCACACCAGAGGTGGGGGCAAGGACACGTGCGTAACAACCATCTACGTCGACAGCCGGGTAGTCAATGTGGTCGCGTGGATAATTGACTGCTACCTGAGAAAACGGAAAAACATAGAGCAGCGGAGTTTCGGCATCTGCGACCAGACTCTGGACAGGATTGAGGAGCGTGGCAATTGCAAAAATTGCTACTACCCAAAAAGCCTGGTTGATGCGTGGCTTGATGCGTGGCTGCATGCGCATACATGCGAGCGTAGTGTGGCGACGCCAAATGTTACGGTTGATCTATGAAGAGAAAATTTTTTATCGACACAGACACAGCAAGTGATGATGCTGTCGCCCTGATCATCGCACTTCGCCACTCGGACATAGAGGTTGTTGGAATTGGTGTTGTTGCTGGCAACGTGCCCCTCGAGATGGGTGTGCAGAATGCCTTGTATACACGCGAGTTATGTGGGTCAAACACGCCAATTTATGCCGGTGCGAGCCAGCCCCTCTCACGAGAGCTGCGCACCGCGCAGTTCGTGCACGGCATCGATGGCATGGGGGATATCGGTCTTGATCTCAAGGGTCGACAGCCAGATGTTGGTGACGCAGTTGACGAATTGATCAAGTCGGCACATGAGTTTGAGGGAGTGCTTGAACTCGTCACGCTCGGGCCATTAACCAATATCGCTCTCGCACTGCAAAGAGATCCGACCATTGCCAACAAAATCAAGCGATGTGTAGTGATGGGCGCAGTTGCTGATCACATTGGAAACGTCACGCCAGTGGCCGAGTTCAATATGTGGGTCGATCCAGAAGCCGTAGAAGTGGTGTTGCATTCTGGGATGAACCTTGAGTTTGTGGGCTGGGACATCTCGCGCAAATTTGCTGTGATCACTCAAGCAGAGTCGACAATGCTGCGAGCAATGAACACGCCACTTGCAACGTTCACCATTGACATTCAACGAGTGCTGGAGAAGTTTTGTGAAAACGAAACCCATCTTGCTGGTTTTGACTTGCCCGATCCGATTGCGATTGCATACGCCATCAACGCAGGTGTTGCCGATGAGGTGCGCGAAATGCATCTCGTTGTCGAAACGCATTCGCCAACAACGGAGGGCATGGTTGTGATGGACACGCTTGGCGTGCTGCACCAATCGCCAAATGCGCTCGTAGTGACAAGCGCCAGACACGATGTGTTTATGTCGATGCTGATGGATGCTCTCGAAGCATGAACCAGCATTCTCCGCTTGATAATGCGTTTGTACAATTGGGCGTTACCACGCGCAATGGTCACGACGAGTCGATGCACTATGGGGCAGTTGTTGCGCTCGCTCGCGATGGGTCGGTCGAGTTTGCTTTTGGCGACCCAGCAACAATTGTGTATCCGCGTTCGTCTACGAAGCCCATTCAGGCCACAGCCATGGTGGCAAGCGGACTCGATTTGCCACCGCGACTACTTGCGCTCGTGTGCGCAAGCCACGACGGATCACCAACTCATCTTGCCGCTGCCCGCGAGATTTTGGCCTCTGCAGGTTTGACCGATGACGACCTTGGCAACACCAAAGATTTTCCGCTTGACGATGATGCGGCAGCAGATGTAGTGCGTGGTGGTGGAGTAAAGACCAAGTTGCAAATGAATTGTTCTGGCAAGCACTCTGGCATGCTGGCCACGTGCGTACTCAACGGCTGGTCGCATGACGAGAGTTATTTGAGCGAGTCGCATCCGTTGCAACAGCGCATTACTCAAATGGTGCCAGAGCTCAGCGGAGAAGATGCTGCGTTTATCGGAGTCGATGGTTGTGGCGCACCTGCGCATGCCATGTCGCTCACCGGTCTTGCCCGAGTGTTTCGCACGGTAGTGATGTCGGATCCGACGAGCGCTCCGGGCAAAGTTGCCCATGCGATGCGCAGTCATCCGCTCATGGTGGGTGGACCAAATCGCGATGTCACCTTGCTGATGCAGGGCGTGCCAGGGCTGCTCGGCAAAGACGGCGCAGAGGGAGTGTTTGCGGTTGCGATGCCCGATGGGCGAGCAGTTGCGCTCAAGATCGCTGACGGAGCAAATCGTGCGCGTCCGCCAATGATGAAGTTTGCACTAGATGCGCTTGGTATTGACACATCAAATGTCGATCCACGGGCCTTTGATTCAACGATCTATGGTCACGGCAAGCCTGTTGGCAACGTGCGTATTACTGCAACGCTGTAAGTATCTAGCCCTCGTAATACGAGTCGGCAACTGTAAGCGCCTGATCGATAATTGCGATGCCCTCGCGCACTTCGTCTGCACTCACCGTGCACGGCGGCACAATATGCATGCGGTTGAAGTGCACGAATGGCCACAGGCCTTCTTTTTTGCAAGCAGCAACGATGTCGAGCATCGGTTTGGCATCCGCTCCGGCAGCATTAAACGGAACGAGAGGCTTGCGTGTTTCGCGATTGCTCACGAGTTCGATAGCCCAAAACACACCGAGTCCGCGAACTTCGCCGATTGACGGGTGCTTGGCCTTCAATTTTTCGAGTTCTGGTCCGATGACCGTTGCGCCAATATTTTTGGCATTCTCAACAATCTTTTCTTCCTTGAAAATGTTGATTGAAGCAACTGCCGATGCGCACGCAAGTGGATGACCGCTGTAGGTGAGACCACCTGGGTATACACGATCTTTGAATGTGTCAGCAATCTTCTGGCTGATGACGACACCACCGAGTGGAAGGTAACCAGAGTTGACGCCTTTTGCGAAGGTGATCAAGTCGGGAACAACGTTCCATTTGTTGACTGCGAACCACTCGCCACAACGACCGAAACCGGCCATCACTTCGTCGCACAACATCATGATGCCGTAGCGATCGCAGATATCGCGCACGCCTTGTAGATAGCCGTCTGGTGGAACAAGGATGCCGTTGGTGCCGACAACAGTTTCGAGAGCGATCATGGCGATGGTGTGTGGACCTTCAACCATGAGTGTGTCTTCGAGGTGCTGCAACGCGCGCTGGCACTCTTCTTTTTCATTCGACGAATGAAAAGCAGAGCGGTATGCATAGGGTCCCCAAAATTTGACGATGCCCGCTGTGCCTGTCTCGTTTGGCCAGCGGCGCGGATCACCCGTCATTGCAATAGCTGTTGACGTTGAACCGTGGTATGAACGGTATGTCGACATCACTTTCTGACGGCCGGTGTGCAAGCGCGCCATGCGCACTGCATTCTCTACGGCTTCTGCACCGCCGTTGGTGAAAAACACCATATTGAGATCGCCGGGAGCAAGTTCGGTAATTAAACGTGCAGCTTCAGAGCGAGCATCGTTTGCAAATGGTGGGGCAACGGTGCACAACTTGCCGGCTTGTTCTTGAATTGCGGCAATGAGTTTTGGATGTTGGTGGCCAATATTGAGATTGACGAGCTGGCTCGAAAAATCGAGATACTTTTTGCCCGTTGAGTCCCAAAAGTAACTGCCGAGACCACCTGAGATCTCTACTGGGTTCAGTGTTCCTTGCGCCGACCACGAGTGAAACACATGCGCGCGGTCGTCGAGATATGCCTGGGTCTTTGTTGCTTCAAGTGTCATGCATTTAGCCTAATCTGCGACTATTACAAGTTGAGAGTTGCCAATACTCGCTCGTGTAATTGTGACCAAGCGCCGGCCAAGCCGGCATGTAGCGAGAAGTTTGAGACTTCGCCAAGCGTGACCCACTGCAGATCTTCTGATTCGGCATTCGCTGCGTATGCGCCAGCGTCACCGTTGGTGTGGGCAATTATTGTGTCGTAGCGCCACGGGCCATGGTCGTCGCTAAATACATCGCGCACAACATAGTCGTCGCTATTAATACCCGCTTCTTCTGCGGCTTCGCGGCCAGCAGCCGTCACTGAATCTTCATGACTGTCGAGGGCGCCACCTGGCAGAGCCCACGTTCCACCTCCGTGTGTCCAGGCAGCACGCAGCTGCAACAGCACGTGAGGCTCAGTCTTGTCGAGGCGCACAAGCAACAGACCTGCAGCGCCGTGAAGACCCCAATGTCGATGACCGCATGAGCACATCACCCAACCGTCTCCGTCTCGAAAAGCCATGAGTTAGATCGTAGTTTCAGTGGCGTCAATGGCCGCACGACGCGCATTTGCTCGTGTAGTAGCTCGCGCAGTGGCTTGTGCTGCAGTGAGTTCGGCGTGATGCGCGTGGCACAACACCTCAAGACCGCCGCGACCAGTGCTGTCGGGTTGCAGATGATGATGACACCCAGGACCGTAGCCCTTGCCGTCGCGCGGTTCGATGTGATTGACCTCGCAGTCGCGACGCGCAGCAACGCAGCCAACACGAATGCAGTGATATTTGGCGCGGCGCTTTGCCCACGATCGAGCAAAACGCCAGATGTGTTCGCGTTGCCAAGCGCGACCACATGTGTCGGAGCACCAGGTGGTGCGCCGCTTACCAGTAATTATTTCATTGCACCAATGACAGCGACCAATCTCGCCGTGCCATTTGCTGAGCGGGCATGTGATGCGCTCGGCAACAAGCGGTGGCAACTCGAGTTTGTTAACTGAATGTTTCGTTTGTGTGCGTTGAGTTGCCATAGGCGTTCATAAACAATAACGCTCCCGAAACATGTTGTAGACACGATTGAAATACTGCTCTTGTAATCTTCGTGTCGTTCGGCTGCAACGGCGCCCTCGAACGCCTTGCGTATTTCTGTGGCAACTAGGAGGTTGTCCTTACCCGAATGGAGAAAAGTATGAAGTTTTTACTTGAAACACCAGATCCGGTCACTGTGCTGGGCCAGCAGGTGAGCTTGATGTGGATTGTGATTGGAGCCGCATTGGTGGTGTTTATGCAAGCAGGTTTTGCGCTTGTTGAAACAGGAATGACTCAAGCGAAAAACGCAGCACATGTTGTGAGCACCAATTTTGCAATCTTTGGTCTTGGCTTCATCGGTTTTTATTTGGTCGGGTTTGCATTTTCGTTCGGTGGTTTTAGCTATTCAGCGTTTGGCATGGATGCGCCAGTGGGTAGTGCACTCTTGGGCAGTGGTGACTGGATCTTTTTGTGGAAAGGTGGATGGGCTCTGACCGGTAGCGCGATAACTCCAGCAGTGGTCGGCTTCTTTTTATACATGGCGGCATTCATGGACACAACGGCAACCATTCCGACTGGCTCGATGGCCGAGCGTTGGAAGTGGGGAAGTTTTGTGGGCTGGGGTTTCTTCTGTGGCGCCATCTATTACCCACTTTTTGCAGCATGGACGTGGGGCGGTGGATGGTTGGCTAAGACGTGGAGCTCAATGTCTCTCGGTGCTGGGTATGTGGACTTTGCAGGCTCGGGTGTTGTGCACGCAGTGGGTGGAGTAGCAGCGTTTACAGGAGCAATTGTGTTGGGCCCACGAATTGGCAAGTTTGGTGCGGACGGCAAGCCACGCACCATTGCTGGACATCACGTGCCAATGGCGATGCTCGGAACATTCATCTTGTTGTTCGGATGGTTTGGCTTTAACGCAGCCAGCACTTTTTCGGCAACCGACGTGCAGTTTGCTGTAGCGGCAGCAAACACGGCAATCGCTGGCGCGTTCGGATCGATCGCTGCGATGTTGTACATCACTCGAAAGACTGGCAAGCCAGATCCTGGCATGATGATCAACGGAATGCTTGCCGGCTTAGTGGCGATCACTGCATCGTGTGCATTCGTTTCGCCATGGGCCGCAGCCGTGATCGGAATCCTTGCAGCAGTACTCGTGATCGAGGCCGTGTACTTCTTTGAGCGACGTGGAATCGATGATCCAGTTGGAGCCATCTCGGTGCACGGTGTTGGTGGCATTTTCGGTGTACTTACTGTTGGCATTTTTGCCAATGGCAGTTATGGCGCTGGTTGGAACGGATCGGCGACTGATGGCGTGAAAGGCATTATCAAGGGTGACTGGGGTCAGTTGGGTGCGCAGGCTCTTGCTTGTGCGGTGTTGATCGTGGTCAATGGTGGATTGTCGTACGCATTCTTCGCCTTGCAAAACAAGTTCACGAAGGGCGGAATCCGCTCAAAGCCCGAAGACGAAATTGCTGGCCTTGATATGTCAGAGATGGGTGTGCTGGCATACCCAGAGTTCAGTGGTTCACACAAGTAGCGGTAGTAAAAGCAGTAGTGGAAGCAGCAGCTATTTGGTGATGTAATCGCCGAGAACTCGAGATGTGCGACCCAGTGACATCTCGAGTTCTCGTGCTAATCCAAAAGATGTTGTTGGTGACTGCAAACTTTTCTGAATATCGCGAATGACCCAGCCGTGATCTTTGTCGACCCATGTTGGGTGCATTGCAGGTTTGTCAAAAACCGCTTTGCCTGACGAAGAAATAGTGAGAGAAGTCGTGGCTATCACAGCGTCTTGACTATTGACGGGCCAGCGCTCGTCGGTGGGCAAGTTGGAAAGTACATTTCCCAAACCAAACATGACCCACACGCCGTTAACTTGTTTGGTTGGTTGCACCACGTGGGCGTGATGCCCAACGATCAAGTCGACTAAGCCGGATGCAGTGAGTTCGTCCGCTATTGACGTCTGCATCGAATTGAGACGTGAATCCTTTTCGTTACCCCAATGCATGCTCACGATTGTGGCTTGCGAACCCAACTCGCGAGCGCGCTTGGCATCGCGCAAAATTTGGTCGGTGTCGATGATGGCGGAGCGCCATTGCGTCTCGTCGGGCATGATCAGACCGTTGTAACTAAATGTGTACGACAGGTGACAGATCCTGATGCCGTCGACAACAACAATATGCGGCTCAATCTCTTCAGGAGTGCGAGCCATTCCAGATTGCTGTACACCTGCGTCAAGCAGTGCGTTGACAGTGGCGTCAATGCCATCATTTCCTCGGTCGTATGCATGATTGCTCGCAGTCGAGCAGCGATCAAATCCGGCATCTGCAAGAGCGGTTGTAATTTCTTTTGGTACACCAAAGAACGGATAGGTCGAGAGCTTCTCGCCGTCTGGTGCTATCGGTGTTTCGAGATGGCAAATCGCCACATCGACACTGCTGATCAATTGCTTGACGTCGGCAAACATTGGACGAAAGTCGTAGCCGGTTTGAGTATCGAGGGCGGTGCGCTGAGCCTGATTGATGAGTGGTGTATGTGATAGCACATCGCCGGTAAACGCAAACGTGAGTGCTTGCGGCAGAGTTGTTGTTGATGTTGTAACGGTTGGTGATGTAATGGTTGGTGTCGTGATCGTTGACGTTGCAGTACAGCCCGTAGCAACAACCGATAATGCAACGACGAGCCGAGCGAATTTCACTCACTCAATCTATTGCGGGGCAATTAATGCCGCTTGTGCTTACTCGCGTGGATTGGCGGCGATAAATTCGACAATGATCTGTGCGAGCTGCTCGCCTTTGTTTTCTTGCAAGAAGTGACCAGCATCGGTGATCGTCACATGCGGTTGACCAGCAGCGCCAGGTACATCACGAACAAACGGCTTTTCGCCACCGGCGGTGACTGGGTCTTGATCGCTAAAGGTGCACAAGAACGGTTTTTCAAACTTGCGCAGCACACCCCATGCGATTTCGTTGTCGCGGTTGGATGGGTCGTCGACGGTGACAGGAACAAAAGTGGGGAAGATGCGCGCGCCCGACTTGTAAGTCTCATCAGGAAATGGTGCATCGTATGCATCGACCTCTGCAGGTGTAAGTGCCTTGAGGCTTCCGCCATTGACGATGAAGCCAACTGGAAATGTTGGAGTGGTTTGCGAGAAGTTGCGCCACTGCATAAATGCGTCGTTTGATGAAAAGTCTGTCTTGCGCCCGATTGGTAAACCGGTGTTGCCGGCAACGACTCGGTCAAATCGTTCTGATTCGGCAGTGACGAGACGCAATCCAATGAGACCGCCCCAGTCTTGACCAAAGAATGTGATGTGGCGCAGTTGCAACTTGTCAAAAATGAGTTCGCTCATCCATGCAACGTGGCGTGCATATGAGTAGTCGGTTTGTTCTGTCGGCTTGTCGGAGCGACCAAACCCAACCAAGTCTGGGGCGACAACTCGGTGTCCTGCTGCGAGCAGGATCGGAATCATCTTGCGATACAAGTAGCACCACGATGGCTCGCCGTGCATCAGAAGCACTGGGTCTGCATCGCGCGGGCCTTCGTCGATGTAGTGCACTCGCAACGTGCCACCTTCGAGATCTGAAATCTCGCAATAGTGGGGCTCGTAGTTGTAGCCGTCGAGATTGGCAAAACGTTCGTCTGGTGTGCGCAATGCTTTCATCGTGTTGTCCTTTGCATGTGAGCTTGTTGTAATCGTCGGATAAGTAGCTAGATCGTTGTTGCTGTGAGGTCGTCGCCGAGCACGATTTCGCCAGCAAAATGCGCGGCGGCAAGTGCGCGCCACTCTTCTTCTTGACCTGGCTGAATACTTGGAACGTAGTGAGTCAAAATCAATTTCTTGACACCAGCGCGCGTTGCAGTTTGTGCCGCCTGCTCAACCGTCGAGTGATAATCCAAAATGTCGAGGAAGCGTTTGTTTTTAACAAGGCTGACGAGATCTTCGCGCAACACGGTTTGCACATACGCATCCGCGCCTTTGCAAATGGCGTCCAGCGTCGGACAAGGAATGCCATCTCCACCAAGGACGAGAGACTTGCCTTCGTGTTCGATGCGATACGAGACAGTTGGTTCAACAGGCGCATGATTGGTTTGACCAACAGAGATTTGCACTTCTCCGAGTGTGAATGTCATGCCTGGTGTTACTTCGGTGACAATGATCTTTGGTTGCCACCACAACGTGTCGGGGTGATGCGCGAGCCGGTAACTGATGTCGGGTGCAAGTGAGGCAAGGATGCCATCAACAACTTCTTGAGTGCGCGGTGGGCCGTAAATGTGAAGTGGGGTTTCGGTCTGACTCATGATGTAATGCGTGGTGATGACATCGTTGAGATCGGTGAGGTGATCGCTGTGAAGATGGGTGATCAGCACGCCCGACAAGAAAATGGGCAACGAGCCAGCTCCGGTGAGCCGCATCACCACGGCGCGACCAGCATCGACCAAAATTTGAGTTGTTCCGGCTTTTACCAATGTCGCAGGACCACCACGCTTTGCATCTGGCATTGGACTTCCTGTGCCGAGCAGTATGACTTCCATAAAATCTCCAGTATTTGTGTAGTAGTCGTTCAATAGGTTGTGCGATGACGAGCCTAGCAATCTTTTCGCATACACTATGAGAAAAGTTGGTCGAAGTAATAATTGGAACTGCAGTACTCAACAAAGGGAGAGAGCGAGATGGCTCAAAACAAGTCAGTGCACCCAAATGAACCGGATTTCGCGGGCTTGATCGATTCGTCGTATCAGACGTCGACTCCGTCGTGGCCAGAACTCCCCAAAGGGCTGCATGGCGCCAATGTGATCACCATCGTGTTTGACGACATGGGCTTTAGCCACCCAAGTTGCTTTGGTAGCACCTTGCACACACCAAACATCGATCGTCTCGCGCAAAATGGTTTGCGCTACACCGGCTTTCACACAACAGCATTGTGCTCACCGTCTCGAGCGAGTTTGCTGACCGGTCGCAATCACCACGCAGTTGGCATGCGCGGAGTTTCAAACTGGAACACCGGTTTTCCAAACATGCGCGGAGGCATTACGCCGAAGGCAGCAACGATGGCCGAAGTATTGCGACTCGAGGGCTATGCAACATTGTGTGCAGGCAAGTGGCATCTCGCGCCAATGGAAGAATGCACGGCGGCTGGCCCACACACCAACTGGCCGTTGCAAAAAGGCTTTGACCGCTTCTACGGATTTTTGAATGGCGAGACCGATCAGTTTTATCCTGAGCTCACGCAAGACAATCAACATATTTTGCCGCCGCGCACACCAGAAGAGGGCTATCACCTCTCGGAAGATCTTGTCGATCAGTCGACAACATGGATTCGAGATTTGGTTTCGGTGCGACCCGATCGTCCGTTTTATTTGTATCTTGCTTTTGGCGCACAACATGCACCGCACCACGCACCCGACAGTTATTTGGCAAAGTGGCGCGGCAAGTTTGACGAAGGTTGGGACGTGCATCGCGATGTTTGGTTTCAGCGACAGATTGAGATGGGCATTGTTCCACCCGACACCGTGCTGTCGCCGCGCAACCCTGGCGTGCGCCCATGGGCAGAGTTGACTGCCAATGAAAAACTTTTTGCGTGTCGTTTGCAAGAAGCATTTGCTGCAATGCTCGACCACACCGATGTGCAGATCGGTCGACTACTTGACTTTCTTGATAAACACAATCTGACCGACAACACGATGATCGCGTTGCTTTCGGATAACGGTGCGAGTCGTGAAGGTGGACCACAAGGTGTTGTTGACGAATTTAGTTTCTTTAACAGCATGTGGGAAGACGTAGATGACATGGTTGCCAATCGTCTTGATGACATCGGCACCAAAAATGCTCACTCCAACTATCCGTGGGGTTGGGCGCAAGTGGGCAATACCCCGAGTCGTTGGTACAAGTCGCAAACATACGGCGGAGGCATTCGTGACTCGCTGATTCTTCACTGGCCAAAAGGCATCGACCAACCAGGTGGCATTCGCTCACAGTTTTGCCACATCACCGATATTGCACCAACGGTTTATGACGCGCTCGGGATCACTGTGCCGCCTGTTGTAAATGGTCACGGACAAATGCCGATGCACGGCGAGAGTTTGGCATACACATTTAACAGTGCGACTAGTGCAACCAAGCGTGGACCACAATATTTTGAGATGATGGGTCACCGCGCTATCTGGGCAGATGGATACAAGGCAGTGACATTTCACGATCAAAACGTGCCATACGAAAATGACACATGGGGTTTGTACAAAATCGATGAAGATTTTTCGGAGATGCATGACTTGTCGGTGAAACATCCGGCAAAGCTCAAGGAAATGATTGCATTGTGGTGGGAGCAAGCCGAGTTGCACGGAGTATTGCCACTTGATGATCGCGGCATCGAGATCTTTGGATCAAAATCGCGTCCAGGCTCGCCGCACTACGGCAATACCTATACGTATTATCCACCAGTTGCGCATATACCTGCAGACGCATGCCCGCTGTTGAGCGGCCGAGCATGGACTATTACTGCAGACGTAGTTGTGGGCACTCAACCGCTTGAAGGTGTGATTTACGCGCGCGGCGCACACAACATCGGGCACTCGTTCTTTGTTAAGGACTCCGTGCTGCACTTTGATTACAACGCGCTTGGCAAACATCAGCGGGCGAGTTCCCCGATTTCATTGCAACCCGGCAATCACCAAATTGGCGTCCGATTTGATCGCGAAGATTCAACAGGAACGATCACACTGACAGTTGATGGAAAAGATGTTGGCTCGGTGCACATTCCCAGGATTGTGCGAGTGCTTGGATCGATGGGAATGGATTTGGGGAGCGATCAGTTATCGCCTGTAGTGAGCGATTACGTTGCTCCGTTTGCATGTAACTCCACCATCACTAAAGTGCATTTTGAGATTCGCAGCCGTGCCACCAAGGCCGACATCGATGCGTTCTTAATTACCGAAGCTGCAAAGGAATAACACACGCATGTCTCACGAATTGATCCTTGATTCATTGCAGCGCCGCATGAAGGCTTTGCATTCGCTGTACGACCAAGCTTTGGGCACGATGACAATTGAACATGTCAATCATTTTGAGCGCGAAGGTGTGATGCCAATTGCGTTCAGTCTGTTTCACATTGTCAACATGATCGACGCGTCGTTTATGTTGATCACGGGCGTCGCCCCTATTTGGAATGACGAGTGGAAGGCACGCGTCAATCCATCTATTGCAGATCACGGTAAGCACAAGACGGTGGATGAAATGGTTGGCCAGCGCATTGGTGATTATGAAGCATTCGGGGAGTACTTGCAATTAGTTTTCAATCGCGTGCACGCTTGGCTCGAGACGCTTGATGCTGGTGAACTCACACGAGTCGTGATCGCGCGTCCGTTTCCGCCGCAAATCGAGTCGACGTATTCGGCTCGCGTGGCAGGGGACGTGGGTATCACCGTGTTGGATGCGGTCGAGTGCTGGATCTATCAGCACGGTCTGCGTCACATGGGCGAGATTGAACTTGCTCGCGGGCTTGTTGGTCTTGGGGGAATGACGAGCTAGCGCTGTGGCCCGCGGATGAGTTTGCCAGGCAACTCGCCGGTGAAGGCATCGTTTTCAACGGTTTGAACGCCGCTAACAAATGTTTTGTTGTAGCCATGTGCGGTTTGCACAAGGCGCCGGCCCTGAGCGGGCAGATCGTAAGCCATGTACGGCATATCAAAACCCAACTGGTCGAAATTGATTACGTTGAGGTCGGCCTTCATGCCAGGAGCAACAATGCCGCGGTCGAGTAAGTCGTGCAACTCGGCAGTGTGACGTGTTTGGCGGTACACAATGTGCTCAATCGAAAGTTTTGGACCGCGGGTGCGATCTCGTGCCCAGTGCGTGAGCATAAATGTGGGCATGCCCCCATCGCAGATTGCGCCGCAATGCGCTCCCGCATCGCTGAGACCGTTTCGTGTTTGTGGGTGCTGCATCATCTCGTAGGTCATGGAGAGATCGCCATACATGTAATTGAAAAATGGCGAGTAGATGATGCCCTTGCCATCATTGAGTAGTAGATGATCGACAATCAGTTGCATTGGAGCAACTCCAGTTCGCTTCGACTCTTCACCAATAGACGTGCTGGGGTGCGGCTCATAATCGATGTTGGCTGTCGTGACCGGATACATCCGCCCCAATGATTTGGTGACGAGTCCGTTGTAAAAACCATCGGTGGGCACTTCGCTCACAAATCTTGCGCGACGTAACGGCTCTTTGAGCGCTGCAATGCGTTGGGCAAAAGGCAAATGAGCAATTTCGTGATATGCGGGATGGGCGAGTAGTGGATGAACGCTGCCCTCGAGGCACATCAAGATGCCGATCGATCTACCAGCGGTTTGGGCAACGATCTTTTCTCCATTGGTGTGAGCCTGCGTGAGTAACGCAAGAGTTTTGCGCCAAACTTCGCTGCCGTCATCTAGCTGATTGACATTGACACTGACGGTTGCTCCTGATCGACGCGCAAGTTCTTGCATCCATGGCCATTCGTCTACAGGCACTCGCGAATGCTCTGGAGAAAACTGGAAGATGCCATGCCCGACACGCTTCATTGCATCGGCAATTCCATACAACTCATCTGGCTGTGCAGTAGTGCCCGGCACGAGCTCGCCGTACTTGGAGCGATGCAGTGACGTGCGAGATGTAGAAAAGCCGAGTGCACCTGCCCGCAACGCTTCTTCCGTGAGTGCGCTCATCTGCGAAATATCGTCTGCAGTTGCATCGTCATTGTTGGCACCACGATCACCCATTACAAATGCGCGCAATGCGCCATGAGCAATTTGTGTGCCCATGTCGAGCACGTGTGGTTGTCGCTCAAGAGCATCGAGATATTCGGGAAACGAAGTCCATTCCCACTGAATGCCTTCAACCATTGCCGAGCCAGGAATATCTTCGACGCCTTCCATGAGATCGATCAGCCACTGATGGCGATCGGGTGCTGCGGGAGCAAATCCAACGCCACAGTTACCCATGACAACAGAAGTAACACCGTGCCAACTGCTTGGCGTCAACCATGGATCCCAGGTTGCCTGCGCATCATAATGTGTGTGCACATCGACCCAACCTGGAGTGAGCAGTAACCCATCGGCATCGATATGGCGATGTGCATGTGCTGTAGAAACTGAACCCGGTTCGCCGACTTCGGTGATTGTTCCGTCGATAAATGCAACATCGGCATATCGGGGTGCCAAACCAGTGCCATCAACCAACGTTGCCCCAGTGATGACAGTCTTTTTACCAGTTTCCATCACGGGAGAATCTAACCTAATGGCACGGCCTGGAGCGACTAGACGCAGTGATTGCGAATGGTTCCAACGCCCTCAAGGGTTGTTTCGATGATGTCGCCGCTGCGTAGGTAGAGAGGTGGCTTGTGACCATGCCCCACACCAGAAGTGGTACCAGTAAAAATTGCGTCACCAGGAAAAAGCTGGCAGATGCCAGAGAGATACGAAACAATTTCTGAAATATCGAAGATCATGTCGTTGGTCATGGTGTCTTGGCGCGTTTCGCCGTTGATAGAACACGTGAGTCGCAAGTTGTCGCGACTTGCATTGTCGCGCATGTCGGCGACCCATGGTCCAATCGGACTAAATCCTGTGCGGCTTTTGCCAAGACTGAATTGTGGAGGCACGCCGCTGTATTGCAATGTGCGATCAGACAAATCTTGACCAACGGCAATGCCGGCAATGTGTTGCCATGCTGATTGTTTGCCGATGTTTTGTCCACCACTGCCGATCACGATGACGAGCTCTGATTCGTAGTCGCATGTATCGCCGACAAGATGAACATCGCCACAGGGTGTATTGATTGAACTTTGAAATTTGGCAAACGTAAGTGGAGTAGACGGGAGAGGGCTGTTCATTTCTTTGGCGTGCAATTTATAATTGAGACCAATAGCAAAGAGTTGACGTGGGCGAGGAATGGGACTGTCAAGCTGTTCGAGAGAGCAAGACACCCCATCGGTGGTGGTCAGTGACTGAGCGTGAAGGGCGAGTGCATCCCAAACGTTGAAGCATGCCATCGGGTCACTTGGAAGAATTCCATTGCTCGAAGTTTCAACATCGACAACACGAAAGTTGTCTGATGTTCCGACTACGAACTGTGCCCGACCCTGAACCGACGCAAGCTTGAGCGACATGTTGATCTCTGTGCGTTGAGTTAAATGCGACCGTATGCAGCGCGACGCTGTGCTTCGGCCTTTGCTCTGTCGAGACGATCTTTTTCTTTACGCTCGGCACGGGCACGACGCTTTTCGTCTTGTGCAACAGCATCGACCGATGCGGCACCCGGGGCAGTGCGAGCAGCTGCTTCTGGAGCGCTCTGAATCATGAATCGCTCATCGGTGTTGACGAGTTTGCGGAATCCGCCAAGTGAAACCGAGTACTGCACGGCCATCAGGCGCACTGCATCAAGTCCAAATGTTTCAACAAGTGCAGGTATCACAAGTTGCAAATCCTCGAGGCTTGGGTCGTCTGACTGGTCGCCCAACAACTCGATCGCTCGCTCTGTTGCGCCTTCGCCAAACAACACTCCGGTGTCGAGGTATGAGCGACGCTCTTTCATAGCCTCACGAATCTTTGGTGCAAGCGTGGCTGGTTCGGTAAATGCTCCTGCAGGCAGGGCGAGCACTTTGGCAAGGGCATCGCGCAGTTTTTCTTCGACGGCTGCGGCAAGTTTGACGATCGATTCGTCGGTCAAGGTGCTGAAAACTGCCGCATAACGGCGCTCGATCAAAATGGTGTCTCTGGCGTTGCTGACTGGCATTGGGGATTTCCTTTTCTGCTTCGTTGAAGCGACGCTTCAGTGTGTCAGACAAGGGCCCCCGTTACTACCTGCCAAGGACTATTAGATCCAATCTGATGCGATGTTTCCTATGATGTGCCCATGAAGGCAGCCACGCCGGCGCTTGTACGCCTCGAGCAACTTGGTATTCACTATGTTGCGCACACGTTTGATCACGACCTGGCTGCAACAGATGAAATCGGTTATGGCAGGGCAGCGGCTCGCGCGCTCGGTGTCGATGAGTCGCGCGTCTACAAAACGCTGCTTGCGCAGTCTGAAAACGGGCCACTTGTGGCCATCGTGCCAGTGAATGCGCAACTTTCTTTGAAATCTCTGGCGCACGCAGTTGATGCAAAACGCTGCGAGATGGTTGAGGCTTCGCAGGCGCCAAGAATTACGGGATACGTGGTGGGCGGCATCAGTCCGTTTGGTCAAAAGCGAAAATTGCCAACTGTTGTCGACGAGAGTGCACTGTTGCAAGAAACCATGTTGGTGAGTGGCGGTCGACGAGGCCTCGACATCGAAATTGGGGTGAATGATTTGATTGCTGTGCTGGATGCGAAGGTTGGAGCGATAGCCGTCGTTAATGACTAATCAGTGCTTGCACTTCGCGGATATTCATTTGGTGCGATGTGTGCAATGTGAGGTCGCCAATGGTTCCGCTTGTGCCTACATTTGTTGACCAGGTGACATGCCACTGCACGGCAACATCCGCCTCGAAGAGTCCTGTCGACTGTGTTGCAGATGAGTGATGGTAGGTGTACATGCACGGAGACGACATGCGGTCTCCAAATTGCGACATCCAGATCAATCCAGGATTGTTGCAGGTGATTGGGCCAGAACCTAGGTTGCCGTCACCTGGATCGAAAATCAGTTTCTTTGGCGTGGCTTTGGTGGTCACCGAGACACGACCCACGGGTGTCATGACGGATGCAGTGAGTTTGACGGGAATCCACAACACGGGGTTGACCCAAATCCATGTGCCTACATCGACGAATCCTCGTCGTGCTGGTGGGGCAAAGTTGCCCCAGAGCGCTGGCAAGTTGTCGTAAACGATCGATGCCGCATGTTCGGCGAGTTGTTCTGTCGAGACCTGAGGAAGCCAGTGGTAAGTGGTTTGCTGCTCACGGTCGGGACACGTGAAGTCGTACAACTTATAAGTGACTGACCCAATGTGCTTGATCACGGCCGTGCCAGGGCCGGTTGCGCTCGCATCACGAGGCAATGATTCCGACCACTCGCATTCCGAATCAGCGCCCCCACCACCCCCCGGAGATGCTCCGTATTCAACTCCTGCCATTATTTGATCACCACGAACTGCACTGCTGACATCGATTGTTGAGTCTGGGGCTGGCGAGGATTGGATGGCGTGCACCGTGGCTGGACTTTGGAACATCACAATCGATGCGGCCACAAGAAGTGCAGTTGTATACCTCAGAGTCGATTTCATGGCTTGTTAAATCCACATTGATCGACATTGAATTTGATCATGCTTGCCGACCACGAAAAGAATTTCCACACACCATCGTCCATCTTGAGGACCCACGTAGAAAGGTATGAACTCACTGCGTCGTTAAAGATGATGTCGTCAGCAGCGCTGTCTGTGGCGCCGGCATCAACCAAGACCATCGAGTCATAGGAGCATGCGTTGACTAGGGCAGTGTTGCTGTCGACAAGACTTAACGAATCGATGCGCACGAGTGCAACACCAGAGTCTTTTCGTGAGCGAATGTTGGCTGCGGAATAGTCGCGTATCAGTCGATTGAGGTATTCACGCCAAGGCGAATTTGGCACGGTAATTCGCGAAGCAACACACTTTTTGGGTGCCAACATGCAGATGTTAAAAATATTTTGATTCGAATTGAAGTCATTGCGTAGTTGTGTAATGGCGTCAGGACTTGTGGCAGGCGCTGTATTTGAAATCGATGGAACCGAATCGATTACAACGTCAGTTGTGTCAGTTCTTTGCGTTGTGTCCACTTTCGTGAAGTCCAATGGTGTTTCTTCTCTGTCGCCTACGCCCAGTTGCACAACGCACGAACACAACACAACAGCCAGTGGGACAAGTAAACATTTCCTAAACAACATCCGATCCTCCTTGTTTGATGACCGAATGTGGATATTGACAGTCGAAATGTGCGGTTGGCGGATTGTGCGCAAGAAAGTCACATGAAATCAACCAGAAAACAGTGCAGATGCAGACGGTAGAATTGCTAGACCCCAAAATGAGCCAACTACACCCAGACCTCGCGGCCGAACAGGCCCACATCGACAGGGCATATGAGTGCCTTGAGCGCAGTCGCACCGACGCGTGGCGCATTCGGACTCTCAACGAAGCCGACAAGGGTGGCACATTTCAGGCCCGTTATGAGCGCAACGCGTTTGACGAGCAATTGGTTTTGCGACTCACTCAATTAGACCTAGGCGATGCGGCTCTCGTGTTTGGGCGCATTGATCGATTTGGCGAAGTAGAGGGTGAGATCGAAAGTTTTCACATTGGTCGTCTCGCAGTAGCAGACGAACATCACGAACCAGTAGTTGTCGACTGGCGCGCACCGGTTTCTGAGCCGTTTTACCGAGCGACTGGGCGCGAGGCGATGGGTCTTGCTCGGCGCCGTCACTTTGCCGTCAATGGCCAAAAGTTGTTGGGCATCGAAGACGAATTGTTTGGCGAAGGACACTTGGGTGTTGGTCATGACGAAGGTCTTGGCGGCGGCGTTGCTTCAGGAGTAGAGCAAACCGCAACGGGTTTGCGCGGGTACTCAACACTGTTGACAGCACTTGCACGCGGACGTACTGGACAGCTCGGCGACATCGTTGCAACTATTCAAGCCGAACAAGATCAGATCATTCGCTCAAGCCACAACGGCGTGCTCGTTGTGCAGGGTGGTCCGGGTACTGGCAAGACTGTTGTTGCACTGCATCGCGCTGCCTACTTGTTGTACACATTTCGCTTTCCGCTCGAAGACCAGGGCGTGTTAGTGATTGGCCCTAACCGCGTGTTCTTGCGCTACATCGAACAAGTATTGCCATCGTTGGGTGAAGCAGGTGTTGAACAAGTTGTGCTTGCCGATTTAGTACCGGGTCATCGCATTGGAGTAATCGACACCAACGCAGCAAAACGTGTCAAGGGCGATATCCGTATGGCAAAGGTGATGACGAAAGCGGTTCACGATCGTCAACGCCCAGTGCGTGATGACGTCGAGATTCCGTATGGTGCTGGTTTCATGCGCTTGCGAGCCACGGAGTCGGCGCGCATCGTGCGCGATGCACGACGACGGTACCGTCGGCACAATGCCGCTCATAGGTGGATAGAAACCGAAGTGATTAGCGCAATGATTGCCTCGAGTCGCAATCCAGACGCCGATGTTGACGCATTGCGCGATTCGTTGCGTGATATTCCAGAGTTTCGTGCCACTCTCGCACGCATGTGGCCGATGCTCACACCAGCCGAATTACTCCATGACTTGTTTGGATCTGCAGCGCTTGTGAGGTCGGCTGCAAAAGACGAGTTTGCTGCCCAAGAATATGAGTGCCTCGTGCGCGCACGGAGTAGTTCGATAACGGAAGTGTTGTGGAGCGACAGCGATGTTGCATTGCTCGACGAAGCGCTTGCATTGTTGGGGCCACGCCCACGCAAAAACGGCAAGATTGACGAGACCGACGAGGTGCGCGTGTTTGGACACATCGTGATCGACGAAGTGCAAGACCTCACACCGATGCAGTTGCGCATGGCATCCCGCAGGTCGCTCAGTGGGGCAATGACTGTTGTTGGCGACTTGGCACAAGCAACCGGCCCGTTTGCACCGAATGCTTGGTCGGATTTGTTGCAATACCTGCCAAACAAGCGCGAGCAAGAAGTCATTGGATTGTCGGTCGGTTACCGAATACCTGCCCAGATTATGGCG
>QYPH01000029.1 GCA_007279905.1 Actinomycetota bacterium
ACAAACAGCACCGTCATGCCGTCGTCGCGTAGACCACGAATGTGTTCGAGCAAACTTTGTTTAAGAGCTGGGTTAACACCTGCCATTGGTTCATCAAGCATCACCAACCGTGGGTTGGTCATCAGTGCACGTGCCATTTCAAGAAGCTTGCGCTGACCACCAGACAACGTTCCGGCATATTCACTGCGCATGTGGTCGAGCTTGAATCGCTTCAGCAACTCATCAGCACGCTGCTCGATGATCTGCTCTTGCTTGCGCCAACGAAACGGCAGTAAGCCATTCCACCACTTTTCACCGACCTGATGCGTTGCGCCCAGTTTCATGTTTTCAATTACTGACATCTTGGTCAGACTTTTTGTCAACTGAAATGTACGAATCATTCCCATTGCTGCTGTCTTGTGCGCAACGATCTTCTCCATGCTTCGACCATCAAATCGCCATTCGCCTGTGTCAGGGGTGTCAAAACCAGTGAGCAGATTAAACAGCGTTGTCTTTCCGGCTCCGTTAGGCCCAATCAACGCAGTGATTGACCCTCGTTGTACTTCAATGTGCTCGACGTCCACCGCAACGACACCACCGAAATGCTTTTGAATCTTGTCAGCGAGCAAAATTGGGTCGGGTTTTGGCGCTCCCGGTGTTGGCGAAACGGTCGCTAATGCTGCAACGGCTCGTGCCTGTGCATCGGTGAGTGTGTTCTCAGCGGGCATCGAGTGCCATTTCTTTGCGGTTTCCAAAAATACCCTGCGGACGGAACGTCATTAACAGCATCAAACCAACACCGATCAACATGTAGTTGATTGCTCCTACCTGGATCTTTTGCATCACTGTTACTCCAAATATCTTGAGTGGCTCATCCTTCGTCAATTCACGCAAGAAGTTGTCGCTGAACACGAAAATTCCCCAGAAGAGCATTGATCCGACGATCGACCCAGAGACTTTCGCAACGCCGCCAAGCACAAGTGCGGTCAAGATATAGAACGTCACGTCACGGCTGTAGTTGTCTGGCTGCACGGACCCTCGGTCGAGTGCGAAAACGACACCGCTAAACATGCCGATGAGTCCACCGATCATCAGCGATTGCATTTTGTAGCTGTACACGCTTTTGCCAAGACTTCGTACGGCGTCTTCGTCTTCACGGATTGCTTTGATAACACGTCCCCAAGGGCTACGCATCAGCATGTATACGAGCGTTGCAAAGATCGCCACAAGTACCCAACCAACTAACAGCGTCCACACTGTGTACCCGCTGTATTGAAGTGGCCAAAATCCGT
Source organism: Actinomycetota bacterium (assembly GCA_007279905.1). Lineage (GTDB taxonomy): Bacteria > Actinomycetota > Acidimicrobiia > Acidimicrobiales > Ilumatobacteraceae > UBA3006. The sequence continues at coordinate 1,272 of QYPH01000029.1, forward strand.
ACTGTGCGCCAGGATCAAACGGGCTGAGTTCACGAAACTGCAAGCTAAAACCATTGATGCCGTCGCTTCCTCCAAAATATTGTTTGAAGCGAACAGAGCGCACGATCAATCGCACCATTTCTGCCAAGGCGATCGTCACAATTGCCAAGTAGTCAGCACGCAATCTCAGGGTTGGAATACCAACCAGCAATGCCAACACGATGACGAAAGCCATTCCGATAGGTAATCCCCACCACATTCCAATCCCAAAATACTTGGATGTCATACCGACTCCATAGGCGCCGCACGCCATGAATGCAGCTTGTCCAAAGTTGAGCAAACCGGTGTAGCCAAACTGCACGTTGAGACCAATTGCTGCGAGTGCGAAATATGCAGCATCAACGCCAGTCAAAGCTTTGCACGTGTTTTGAATAATATTTATCCAATCCATGCGTCAACCAACCCTCTGTTTGCGGCCAAGTATTCCCTGCGGCCTCGCTACCAACACGATGATCAGGATCAACAGCGCAGGTGCATTCTTCAATTCTGATGGCACAACAAGTGAAGCCATCTCGACGAAAATTCCAACCAAAACACCGCCCACCAAGGCACCGAATGCCGAACCTAGACCGCCTAGCGTGATCGCAGCAAACATCAAAAACACCAGTCGCGAACCCATCTCGAAACCGACCTGCTCGTCGAGTCCACGGAATATTCCGCCAAGTGCCGCAAGTGCACCACCCGCAAACCAAACGATACGAATAATTCGCTGTGTATCAATGCCAGTCGAAGATGCCAAGGTTGGATTATCGGAGACAGCACGAATCGCTTTTCCTGTGCGGGATTTTTGAATGAACAGTGCAACTGCCACAAGCACCAGCAGGGAAAGAATTGCGGTGGTCAAGTCTCGTGGAGTGATCGAGGTTGGACCAAGACGCATTACCGTTTGCTGACTGTAGTCATTGAGCGGTTTCGTGCGACCTCCAAATTGATACAGGTACATGTTGCGCAAAACGATTGACAAGCCCACAGAGACGACCAATTGTGAAATGAGACCAACGCCACGTCGTCGCAGCTTGCCAAAAATAAACACGTTCAACGCGAGCCCAAACAAACCGCCGAGCGCCACAACGATCGGAGCAGAGATCAAGAGCGGAATACCCATCGTTACGTTCAGCAAAAACGCCATCAACCCACCAAAGGTCACCATTTCTCCGTGCGCAAAGTTGGTCAGTCCGGTTGTGCCAAAAATAAGCGAGAGACCAACGGCGCACATTGCAATGACCAAGCCAAGTCGAAGGCCGTCGGCACCACGTTGGATCATTCGGTTGAGCAGCGATTGCGTTGACGTATTCGACGAGCCCGTAAAGAATGTCGCGCGCTTTACTGAGGTCGTGAAATCTTCCTTACTGACGATCGAGACTGCTTTGGCCGAATCAATCATCGTGAAGCCATTGGGCAAGGTCGCAGTATCCAACGTCACGATGTAGTTGTCACGCGAAGGAACGGGAAACGAAATCAAACCTGCTTCATCGGTAACTCCTGTACCTATCATGGCCCCGGCGGGGGTCGTTACCGTGATCGTGACACCTGCGACCGGCTGTTTCTGCGAGACGCCAGCATCAACAGTTTGGTTTTGCACAGACGCAATGATCGACAAGCCCTCTTCTGCGGAAGCGGCGTTAGCCCCAGAGCCGAAAAGTACAAGAAATCCGGCGACTACGGCAAACGCTCGAACAAGGCGATATGTCCGCTTTCCGGCACTAGCAACTACCACAAACGTTTCTCCCCCAGATCAAGTTCCTCAAGTCAATCACAAATGAGCCGCAAATGAGCATTTACCGCCGTGTTGCAATCCACAGCCGAAGCACACTGATCCATACACCAACAGCGAATGCCACATGTACAGCGACCATTTGCGCAGGCACTCCTGAAAAGTATTGGAGGTAGCCCACACCCCCCTGCGCCACTGCAACAAACAGAAAAATCTCTAACTTCGCCCGCAGTTTCATCCATTCTGAAGCGTTTTTACGAATCTGGGCAATAAAGAACAAGGTCGCGCCGACGCACAGCAAAACAGTTGCGCTATGCAGCCGAGTGATTGACCTCAAATCAAATGTCAGCCGAATTGCATGTTCATCTCCTGCATGGGGGCCAGTGCCAGTGACCAATGTTCCAAAGACAATTGCCATCCCACACAGCAAAACGATGAGACCTGCAAACCGTTGAGTAGTTTGACGAATCGGTGGCGATTGATTGCCTGATCCAGGGCGGCTGTCTTTGTCTGTTGCACCAGCATGTTCAACCAAGAACACAGCAGTAGTCACGAGGCCCAACGAAACCAAAAAATGCGCCATATTCGACCACGGATTAAGGCCTGTCCAGACAACGATTGCTCCGAGGACGATCTGGGCAAGCACACCCACCACAAGACCACTCGATAGCCAAACCAGTATTAACTTTCGAGGAAAGACAAGCAGTGACCCGAGAACTGCTGCGATCACAGCACCACTCACTACGCCCGTGAACAGTCTGTTGATCTGCTCGATCGCAGCGTGACCACTTGAAACATCGACGAATTTCGTACTGCTACACCCAGGCCAATCCACACATCCAAGACCTGATCCGGTGAGGCGTACCAAGGCACCACTGACGATGATGATGCATAAGAACGCCAGAGCGACTCGTGAGATCACCAAAAAGGACTGTTGGGATAACTGTCTTGTTGGCACCACTGAACATTATCCAGGGACCCACCTGACCCCAGAACCCACTATTGGTGATCTTCGACCCGTATTGCGAGAAAATAACCACCCATAGTGGTTATTCAGTTATTTTCTGTGGGTTTTTGTTCAAGTTTTCTCCGTTTTGACCGATCCCTATTGCGGAACTCACACCGCAAGCACGTCAAGGGAGCACGACATGAACGGATCACTTTTTCGCAAGGCAATTGCCATCGGTGTGCTGTCGAGCACATTCGGCATCGTCAGCATCGCACTCAGCATCACTGCTGCCTCGGCATCGCCTGTTATCACCGCATCGCTCGTACAACTTCCGAAATTTGGCGACAATGGTCCAGAAGTAGTGCGTCTACAGCAAGCGATCACCGCTCGCGGTTTCACTATCAAGGGTGGAGTTACCGGTACGTACTCTGAGGCAACTCGCTCTGCATTGAAGTCATTGCAAAAAGTTGCAGGCTTTAAGGCAAGTGGCACGCTCGACGAAAAAACTGCAAAGTTCTTGGGTCTCGTTGATGTTGTTGCACTGAACACAACTTCGTTGCCTGCTGTTGGCGCAAGTGGTGACGCTGTTTGGTCGGTACAACAAGCACTCATCAATAGCGGATTTGTTGTCAAGGGTGGAGCCGATGGCAAATTTGGTCTCGCCACCAGCATTGCACTTGGCAAGTTTCAGGCTGCCAAGGGATTGTCGGTGACAAAAGTTGTTGATGAAGCAACCGCAGTTGCGCTTGGCATGTTGCAGGCGCCAAAGCCAGTAGTTGTTGCGTCGGTAAAGACTGTCGTTGCCGCTCAGGCCCCTAGTTCTGCTTATCCGAAACTCGGCGATCGTAGTGAAGTCGTCAAAGCTATTCAAACCGTGTTGATTCAGGATGTCATCGGACTTGTTGGTGGTGCAGACGGTCGCTTTGGCAAGGGAACCGCAGCCGCAATTGCTGAGTATCAGCGTCGACGCGGACTTGCCATCACAGGCTCGATGGACGATGCGACCAATGCAGCAATGTTTGCCGCTCCAGTTGTTCTCGCTCCTGTCGCACCAGTCGCACCAGCACCGACAAACTCGTCAATCACATTTGAGTCATTGCCAGCACGTGGACAATCGGGAGAAGCAGTTCGCTCGCTTCAGAATGCACTGCTTGCAAGTGGAACAGAAGTAAAGGGCGGCGCAGACGGCGTATTTGGTGTTGCAACAACTGTTGCGATCTCAAACTTTCAGGTAGCTCGTGGGCTCAATCAAACAAGTGTGCTCGATGTCAATACAGCCGTTGCTCTTGCACTGATCCCAAGCCTCGAATCACTCGGCTTGCCAACCTTGCAGGTTTTCCCAATGCAAGGTCGCTGTGGTTTCACTGACACTTGGGGTCAGGCACGTTCCGAAAGTCGCTCACATGAAGGTACCGACGTGATGGGTGCTCGCGGATTGGCTTTGTATGCCACGAATGACGGCGTCATCAGCAAGGTTTCAACCGGTGGTCGTTTGGGCGGCAATGCCATCTACGTAAAGATTCCAAACGGCACATACTTTTACTACGCCCACCTCGACAGTTTTGCACCAGGCATGGCCGCAGGCGTTCCTGTTCGTGCTGGTCAGATCATTGGCTATGTCGGATCAACTGGTACGACCACTCCACACTTGCACTTCGAAGTTCACCCTTTTGGTGGTGCAGCAGTCAATCCATATGCAATTCTCAAGGCAGCAGATGCTTGCAACGTTACGGACGTGCTCCCACAACCGTAACGCGCAATGTACGCGGTCTTTGAAGGGTGAGGCGGTGACGATGTGAGAACCATCATCGTCTCACCCAATTATTATGTAGCTCTTCCCTATCTCGTGCGATCAGCCATCGGTAGATGCTCGAGGTCACTCAAATTTTCTAGACTGAAGGTGTACCCGTCGCCAAGCTTGATGGCTTTGATGGTTGTCATCGAAGCGTGACCAATGACGAAGCGTTCCCACTCCCAAGGAGTCGGAGCGAGGCCGAGTAGATGACAGATAATCACACTGTTGGTGCCAGCGTGAGCAACAAAGACGAAACTCGTTGAGGGATCATCGACGTCCCAAACAGGCAAAATTGAGTCTTGGCGCCGAACACCATTGCGAGCCAAGAAATCGGTGCAACCGGCTCTGATTCGTGCAACAAAATCGCTGACCGCTTCCCCACCAGTCAGTCCGTTCCAACGCTCAGTAGCACTGCTCTTCGATTCATCGTTGTACGCCTTAATAGTGACTTCGGCAGGTTGTCCATGCCATGCGGGCTCGCGAATCTCTTCTAGCCACGGCTCAACAACTTGGGGCCTGTCATGGTGCTTGAGCAATGGAGCAGCGGTTTGACATGCTCTGAGCAGTGGGCTGACAAACACATGATCGAAACGATCATCCTTGAGACGCTCACCAAGTACATCGGCTTGGCGAAAACCCAATGTTGAAAGAGGCGGATTGACAATGCTGAGGCCATCCTTCACCCATTCCGGTTGAGCATGTCTGATGAGAACGAATTCCATAATTCACAATCTAGTTGCTGTTACGGAATTGATGTGGTTACGACCCCAGTGTTTACATTGCATTTCTCAAACGTTGAGGTGACCAAAGCATCAAATGCCGCATCCGACAACGTTCCTTCGCCAATAATTTTGTCCGAAAGAATCCTGCCAGCACACAAAGCTTGTTCTGGCGTCAGAGTGAGGCCAGCTTGCTCTGCAACGAAATATGCATACGACCGCAACGCACTCTCTTCATTGTCAAAACCTGTATTGAGGTCTGGTTGCGGTTCAACATTCACAGATGGCGCCGGCAAGTTGACTGCGTCTCCAGGGGTTTTATTGACTCCGCGTTGCAATTCAACTTGGCACGAATCGGCAACAAACGAACGAACTTCACTGAGGGCATCAACATTGTCGTTGCGAGACAGATCATCGATCGACGCCAACACCGCTGCATCACTTACGCCAATCGAGCCATCCCAATAGACATTTTGCAGTGCAATCGATACTTGGTGATATGCGCGCTCAACTTGAGAAAACTGATCCACTACGTCAACAGGTGCAACATCCCCAATTGCGTCTAGAGAAGACAACAAAACAGCAAACATGCTCTGTAGTTGTCGTGCCGAAACATCTGACATCGAGGCAATCGCAACATCAACCGCAACCAACGAGCTTTCAAGTTCGGGAGCACGACTACACACGGCAGATGATTCATCGGTTTGCGAACACGATGCCAACAGCACACAAACAGCCCCGCACCATGCAATCACGAGGCAACGAAACGGTTTCACCGTTAGATCGTACTTTGTGTACTTGACACCCAAGTTTGATACTGGTGTGCATAACGACCATTCTTGGCGATCAGTTGCTCATGCGAACCATCTTCAACAATTCGACCGTTTTCAAGGAGTATGACGCGCTCGGCACGAGCTGCTGTTGACAGTCGATGCGCAATTGAGACGGTTGTTCGCCCACTCGCCAGTTTTCGAAGTGCCCTCGAGATACGCACTTCGGTGGATGCATCCACCGACGAAGTTGCCTCATCCAAAATCAATACATCGGGTCGCACGACCGCTGCTCGCACGAGCGCGACTAACTGACGTTCGCCAGCCGACAGAGAGCCACCTCGCTGACCAACATGGGTATGAATTCCATTCGGCAACGATTCCAGCCAGTCATCTAGTTCGAGGTCCGAAAATGCTTTCTGCAGCGCAGCATCAGTTGCATCCGGTGATGCAAAACGCAGATTGTAAGCAATTGTGTCAGCAAACAAGAATGGCTCTTGAGGCACGACAATCAGTCGTCGTCTCAGATCCGTATTTTCTACGCGCGTCAACGAAACCCCGCCCAGCAAAACATTGCCGAGAGTTGGATCGGCCAATCTCGCAATCAGTCGCGCGATCGCCGTCTTTCCTGATCCAGATGGACCCACTAGAGCGATGTGTTGTCCGCCTGGAACATGAAGGTTGATCGAGTTCAGTACTGGCGTTTCGTCGTCTTCTTCGTCTAGTCGCGAACTGTAAGCAAAGCTCACGGCAGCAAAATCAATAGCAAGTGCACCCGGAGGAAGCGTTATTGGACATGTCGGTTGAGGTGGCCCAATTGGACTGTCAAGAACACCAAGCACACGGCGCAATCCAGCAACTGCACTCTGTACCTGGTCGATCACTTCCGTAAATTCGGCAATTGGTTCCAAAAATCGATATGTCAAAAATACGAATCCAACAAGTGCGCCAGCGGATAACCCACCTACCGGACCTATCAGTAGGCCAGTACCAACGACTGCCATCACTGTAAACACTGCAAAAACTTCACCTGAAGGAAATAAAAATGCGCCGATAATCCCCGCGCGAATATTGCTGTCTACTCGCTTATGAACATCTGTTGCAACAGAATCAACAACGAGATCGATCGCACCATAAGCCTTCAGGGTTTCGGCACCAGAAACCATCTCGCTAAACACACCAAGCAACTGTGCATTTCGCTCACGCGAAATGTTATAAGCAGACACCAATCTCGCCTGAACAACTCGCAACACAAGAAGCAACGGAGCAGAAACACTAAAAGCAACTAGCGCCAATCTCCAGTCATACGCCAGCATCACGCTCGCTACCGCAATCATCTGGGATCCATCGAGCAATAGGGACAGTCCTCCCCACGAAAAAAACATGGTCAGAGTCTCGATGTCGCTCGTTACGCGCGAGACAAGGGCTCCCCGCTTTTCCTCGTTGTGATCGGCAAGACTCAAACGATGTATGTGGTCGAACAATTGAATTCGAAGCGAAAACAACCCTTCTTCGGCTCGTGAGCCAAGCCGCTTTGTCGCAATGCGCAAAGAAACAGTCGACAACACGACACTACAAGCACCAATTAGTCCAAGCATCGAAATGTACGAGACTCTCACCCGGTTTGGCTGCAAGCCATGGTCGATACTGAGTTGTAACAAGATAGGGATCACAAGACGTGCGCCAGTGCCAATGAACGCAAAACCAAAGGTCACACCAAGACCACTGTAAAGCGCAGGTGCAACACGCATGCCTCGACCTATTGTTCGCGCAGATCCAAAACGAATAGCTGGTTCGCTCATGAGTCACCCTCGTTGCGGTCGTGCTCAAAAGACTGCATCAGAGTGCGATAATTGTCATTAATCAACATCAGTGCGCTGTGCGCACCATGATCGGTGATTTTCCCATCTTCGATAAAGAGAACCTCATCGGCCAAAGCAATCGTCGATGGTCGAGACGCCACAACTACCGTTGTGACACTTTGTGAGGAGTTACGAAGACGTTCAATGACGACAGATTCGGTAACGGTGTCTAGCGCAGAAGTGGTGTCATCTAACAATAAGACGTGTGCGCCTTGGGCAATTGCCCGAGCAAGCGAGATCCGTTGCCGTTGACCCCCACTCAGACTAATTCCGCGCTCACCGATGATTGTCTGAGTGCCGTCTACAAGCTCGGCGACGAAACTGTCAGAAGCCGACAAGTACAGAGCCTCTGCTATCGCTTCTTCGGACAATTGTCGACCTAAACATATGTTGTATTCAATTGTTCCTGAGAACAAGAATGGTTCTTGAAACACAATCGATGCATGTTTTCCCTGCACTGCAACTCGGCCTGTTGACGGTTGCAGTAGGCCAGCCATGATTGCAAGCAATGTTGATTTTCCAGAACCAGTGGCTCCAACAATTACAACGGTTTTACCAGACCCGATACGACACGAAACTGAATCAAGTACCCTCGCCGAACTCGTATCGAACGAAAACGAAACGTTCTCAAGTGCTATTCCCACGCCGTTCGGTGTATCAATGATCAGCAATGAAGGATCAGAAACAACTGGTTCATCCAAGATTTCTCGTACTCGCTTGTATCCACTCGCAGAATGCGGCACCGAACTCAGAACGTATCCGATTATTCGCAGCGGAAAAATAAGCAACGTAAAAAGATAGATAAAACTCGTGAGCTCTCCAACCGTCATGTCTTTAGACTCGATGCGCATTGCGCCGACTACCAGAAGCAAAATATTGACCAACGATGGAACGCCATCAAGTAATGCTTCAAAGGTGGAACGCGCTGTTACTGCTCGAACTCGCGCGTCTTTTAGTCGTGTCGAGATCAATGACAGACGCTGCGTCTCGCGGTCTTCGGCACCGAAAGCCTTGACGACCATCACGCCGTCGAAACTCTCGTGCACAGCAGATGACAATGCGCCCAATTCGTGTTGTGCGGTGTCATAGTGCTGATCGATTCTTCGCTGATAGCCAACATTGAGCAACAACAAAACTGGAATAACTGATATCGCAATCAAGCCAAGAGGTATATCGATAACGATGAGCCAGCCACCAGTAAGAAACACGAGCAGAACAACTGACGTGCTAAATGGCAAAGGCCCCAGCACTTCTGCTGCTGCGTCAGAATCGACGCCCACTCGTGCAACCAAATCCCCTGTCATGCGCTTTTTGTGCCAAATCGAAGGTTGGCTCATAATTTGTCTGACAAGCAGCATTGTCAGTGACTCCACTGTTCTCCAATTACTTATTCCTGCAAAACTGCGTCTCACCACAACGCCAAACGCTCGCAACACGCCGATACCGATGACAATTATTGCTCCGGTGAGATATACACCCCCGTCAATGTGACCAGCTTCAAAACGCGGCAAAATAACTCTGTCAACCAAAAATGCAACACCGAAGCTAGATGCAACAGTGCACACTGCATACAACGATGCCCCGGCGACAGCAATCGCAAATAAACGCGGGTGAAACTTCAGTAAGTCGCGAACAAGACGTACTCCGGTACGTAGTCGACTTTGTTCTCGAGCTTCCTCAACAACATCAGGTGCCTCCGTGTTCACACTCATGATCAAATAATGTTACAATTGTGACTCATCGCACAACGGTTTTATTGAGATAACAACACGACCCAGCCTCTACGCTCAGAGCACACTTTGACTACTCGAAAGAACCATCATGAAACGATTTGCATTGACATCAACACTGCTGGTGCTGTTTGCCTTCATCGGCGCAATGTGGGTGTACGCATGGTTTTTCGCTTCTAAAGAAGTTGTCAACGAGATTGCCGATCGCGCGTGGACTGAGCGTGCAGAATTGATCTGCAAGGATGCCGCCAACGAGAGAATCGCTCTGGCCGACTTTCGGCCACTCATTGATGCCGGTGCAGATGCATTGTTTGAGCGAGCCAGAATCGTCGACATTGCAACCGACACTCTTGACCACATGCTGATCAAGCTTGAGGCTACGAAGCCCACGGATGCAAAGGGTCAAGCGATCATCCCGCTGTGGATCAGCGACTATCGTGCATACATTGTTGACCGACGTACGTATGCAGACCAACTTCGACTCGGGACAAATGTTCCGTTTGGTGAGTCAATCGTGATGGGAATTCCATTGAGCGAGAAACTCTCTACATTTGCTGCAGATAATTTTATGAAGTCGTGCAAGCCACCAATGGATTTGTCTATTTAGTCTGCCAGTAGCCCTCTGGCGAATATTGCTTGATCACTCGAGCGGGTGAACCAACCGCAACACAGAAATCTGGCAAATGACCAGTCACCACAGAGTTTGCACCAACAACAACGTGTTTACCAATTTGCGATCCCGGCAGCACTACAACGCCAGCACCCAGCCAAGAACCATCGCCTATCGAAACCGGACGTTCAGCCTGAGTCTGTTGTGAAATCGGAATATTCACATTTTCGTATCCATGGTTTTGGTCAGTGATGTACACATGATGACCAGTCCAAACATCGTTACCAATGTCGATCGAAAGATGTCCAACGATGCCACTACCCCGTCCTATGAGGCAACGATCGCCGATGCGAACCACAGGATCAGTCAGACACACTTGGCCTGGCACCATTCCCGCCGACAACGCCACATTCGAACCAATCATGGTTTCATTACCGATATGGATGTATCGCTCGCCAAATATGGTGGTCTGTGGAAAACAAATAATGCTTCCGTTTCCAAACTTTCCGAACCGCTTACCTTTGTTCGTATCAGGGCCAATCGCGCCGTACATGCCCATTACATCCCACAACCGAGTTGTGCCACTCTCGAGGAAGCGATGAATTAGTCGACCAAACATGCCCTCAAAATCTAATCGCTATCCTGATTCGATGACACTGGTCAGCACCCCATGTGGAGAGATTCGCGGAACCAAATCAAGCGCAGGGGTTTGCGTGTATCAAGGCATTCGCTTTGCGTCAGCAGAAAGATTCAGAGCACCAACTGTTGTAACGAGCTGGACGGGCATCTACGAAGCGAACCTGATCGGGCCAGAGTGTCCTCAAACCGAGAGCCAATTGAGATCTCTCCTCAATGCCGACAATTCGGGTCAGAACGAAGATTGCCTCTTTCTCAACATCACAGTTCCAAGTGCTTCTACCTCACTGAGTCCTGTTTACGTCTGGATTCACGGAGGCGGATTCACCAACATCACACCCCCACTGTCGTGGAATGATTCGCAACAACTCTCACTCGACGGCGACGCAATTGTTGTCACGATCAGTTACCGATTGGGTGCTTTTGGTTTTCTTGGCAATCTCAATCTAGGAATTCTCGATCAAATCGCTGCATTGCAATGGATTCAAAGCAACATTGAATCCTTCGGAGGAAACCCAAACAACGTAACAATCTTCGGTCAATCGGCTGGCGGTTGCAGTGTCATCGCCTTGATGTCCTCACCACTATCAACCAACCTCTTTGCGCATGCTTGGGCAATGAGCCCATCGCTCGGCCAATTGCGTACGAAGGAATTTGCGGCACAAGCGCTAGAGCTTTTTCTCAAAGCGGCAGATGTATCAGACATCTCACATCTCGAGACATTCACAACACAAGAAATCCTTCAGGCACAAGACACGATGCTGCTCGACATAGCCAATTGGAACCAAGGTTTTTCGCCAACCGCAGATGGAACGATTTTGCCACTTGACATTGTGAGCGCTGCTGGCGCGAACCCTGTCGACCTCGTGATCGGTACCACTCGAGACGAGTCACGAATCTTTAACTTGCTCAATCCAGCATTGAACAATCTTGATCAAGATCAAGCCATCGCAGTACTGCGAGCAAATCATCCGCTTCGTGCAGACGCGATATGGTCGCTATACAACACGTGCTATCCCGCTTACACACCAACACAGATAGTTGCGGCTGTCGACACCGACACCCATTTCAAACTGCACATGTGGAAGATGCTCAAATCAAGGCCAGCGACACTCACCAACACATGGTCGTACATGTTTTCGTGGGCTTCACCGATTTTTGATGGAGCATTAGGGGCTAGCCACGGCATCGACATTCCCTTCATCTTAAATAACACATCGCTTCCACAAGTTCACGTGTACACCAGCAACGATCCGTCAAATGGTGTGCTGGGGACAGAGATGTCTAGAGATCTCTTGAATCTTGGATTGATGGGTGACCCAAGTTGGCAGCCGTACGATCAGTCCAAACGCGCCACTAAAATATTTGATATGCCGTGCACGATGTCTCATTCGCAAGTGCAGTCCCCCGACAATCTCGTCTATGACTTTTGGATGAACTCATGATCCGACAACGGGTGACGGTGCCATCGATCCTGGAACGCAAGTCGCTACACAACACAGCGCAACATGCAGCGCAGCGGATCACGATGATCACTGCTTACGATGCAACCTTTGCTTCAATTGTCGACGAGTCGGGAGTGGACATCATTCTCGTTGGTGATTCTGTTGGTTCGGTGGTGCAAGGTGTAGCCACCACAATCCCCGTGACACTCGAGGAAATGGAATACCACGTACGGCTCGTGTCTCGCGCAAACCCGCGGGCTCTATTAGTTGGTGACTTACCTTTTGGTTCGTACCAAGTCAATTCGGAGCAAGGCGTGCGCAGCGCCATTCGTCTGATCAAGGCTGGCGCTTCAGCCGTCAAGCTTGAGGGTGGCGTCAACATGTTTGACACCATCTCGGCAATCAGTCGCGTCGACATTCCTGTCATGGGACACATTGGCCTTACTCCACAGAGCTACCACCGTATGGGTGGTCACCGCGTGCAAGGACGTGCCGACAATCGCGACGCCGGTGGTCGCGAGCGACTCTTCGAAGACGCACACTCTGTTGAGCAAGCCGGAGCGTTTGCAGTTGTGCTGGAAGGCATCCCCCGTCAGCTCGCTCAAGAGATCACGCAGAAGGTTTCGATACCAACCATCGGTATTGGTGCCGGACCTGATTGCGATGGACAAGTGTTGGTGCTGCACGACATTCTTGGGCTCACCACTCACGAACTAAAATTCACCAAGCAATTTGCAGACATTCGCACAGCCAGTATCGATGCTTGCACGGCTTTTGTTCAAGAAGTCCGCAGTGGACAGTGGCCTGATGACGCTCATTCATTCCACTAGCGAGTTCGATGCTTGGCGAAAGAACGTTGCCAATCAAACTGTTGCATTTGTTCCCACAATGGGTGCACTGCATAGAGGGCATCATTCACTGATCGCTCAAGCCGCAAAAGAATGCGACCTGGTAGTCGTATCAATTTTTGTTAATGCCCTTCAGTTTGGCGATGCGAACGACTACATCAAGTATCCGCGCGACGAGCAGTCCGACTACCAAGCCAGTGTTTCCACCGGAGCAAACATCGTTTTTGCGCCTCAGCAGCAGGACGTATTTCCAGCCGACTTTGATTGCTACTTAACACCGTCATCTCTAGCAAACGACTTCGAAGGCAAGCACAGACCGGGTCATTTTGCAGGCGTGGTAACCGTTGTTCATCGTCTTTTCGAAATCGTGCAACCCGATGTTGCGATTTTCGGAACAAAGGATTACCAGCAAGTTGCAGTCATTCGAGACATGTGCGGTGAGTTGCATCCAACTATTCGCATTGTTTCTTTTGAAACTGTTCGCGACTCGGATGGTCTCGCGCTCTCTAGTCGTAACGCGCGATTGAACACAGCCTCAAGACTTCAAGCCCAGATCATCCCGCGCGCACTGCAAGCAATTGCCAATTTGCATGCACAAGGCCAGAATCACTCACACGTGCTCATAAATGAAGCTCTCAAGATTCTTGGCTCAGAACCGAGCATGCACGTGGAGTACTTGGAGATTGTGCAGAAAGACACGCTCGAACCTGTAGATGAAGCCCGAAACGCGGTGCTGCTCTTTGCGGGCGTGCTCGATGGCGTACGACTTATCGACAACCTTTTCCTGCAATAGTTCGAGCGATCAAGCGATCAAGCGATCTTGGCTAACGATGCAGATCGGCATCGCGCTGCAACGCTCGATATCGCACGCTAAACACCGAGTCTCCTGACAAAATGCCACCGCGACCGAACGTTCGACCGTTCTGCCAGTTAGACAGACCCAATTCAGGTTTGTTCAGAGCAAATTGCCCGTCCACCCAGCGCGTCATTCCGTTGCTCACAAATGGTGCGTTGGTTTTGCGCCAGACCATTTCTAACTCGGATTCGTTGTCTGAAATGATGGAAACAATAAAGTTCGGTGCATGCTGATTGAATAGCACAATTGCTTCGTCAACATCGTCCACAATGACCAAAGAGCACTCTGGCGTATTCTCCCACTCCCATTCAGTAGCAAGTTCATCTACCGAAAGATTGCGCACCTTCACTAGTTCGCTCTGATCGGCCATCAATTCTTGGGATGCTAAATCTGCATGAATAACCGCCTGTGCGTTTCGCAGCACTGCGGCTTGCATCATGGCGTCAACAAAGAGCGGCACCAACTCAACTGCTCGTGAGCGCACAAGGCAACACACATTGAGCGTGTTACAAACCTTGCGATCCAGCGAGTTCAATACAACTTTTGCAAACCATTGAGCATCGGCATGCTCTCCAGCAATCATCCATGCCCCGCCTGTGCCATGGAGGCTGACCGCGATACCGAATTGGCGAGCAACAGCACCCAGTTGCGATACTGCCTCGCCACTTCCCCGCGCAATGGCTAGTGAAACACGCTTGTCAGAAAAGAGAGCCCAGCCACTTGCGTGAGATCTTGACTCAACAAGACTTATGGCACCAAGTGGCAGACCACACGATTCGAGCGCTGGCACTACTGCGAGATTCATGATGGCCTGTGCAGTGCCAAGAGCATCGCTACCGATGCGAAACACACACGTGTTGCCAGACCTCAACACTCCTGTCGCATCTGCAAACACATTTGGCCGTCCTTCAAAAACAAACGCAACAACGCCCAATGAAGATTTAGTCGCCGAGACCGACCAGCCTTGGTGATCAATCGATTCCATCTCTGATCCGTCGACATGAGGAGTACCGCCCCATGTATGAAGCGCCGAGATCATGTCACTGCGCATTGCATCGGTCAGTATCAAGCGCGTGGTTGAGCGACTGCGCTGCATCGCAGATGCAACATCGTCTTCATTGCAAGATTTGATTTTGGCAAAGATTGCATCGTCTTCGAGTTTGTGTGCGAATGTATGAAAAAACTGAGAGATTTGCTCGCTCGAAACGCTCTTCAAGAGATCAAAAGCTAAAACACTCTGAGAGACAGCCTGAGTTGCCACGAGCAGATCGGCTTGTGGAACATGCAAGAGATGGCCTCCACTGAGGCCGATGATCAGGTCTCCTTCTCGATACTGATCAGCGATCCTTAAACCAACCGGATGCGGTACACCATCAATGAGAATGATGTCCGTTGCTTGAAGCGTGTGGTTCATTCGAGCACCTCTGAGATCAAAACGAGTCGACTTTGTTCGATAGACAAATGAGCAGCCTGTCCAATTGCAACCGAGATCAAACCTTCACGCAGCCCAACTTCGGCTTTTTGCCTATTACGAATTGCAGCCTGCATGAAGCGATGTTCCTTGAATGACGCACCGTGATGAAATCCTTGCACCACATCCTCTTCCAATTCGATTGGAAAATCTTGAAACGTCCCGTAACCGTTCTTTCGTTTGCCGATTCTGACAATTGATTCGGAAATCATCGCTTCAATCTTTCCCTTGTCGCCAACAACACAGATCTCTTGCTCGTTCTTTGAGGCTTCAGCAAACATGCAAAGATCCAGCATGCCGCGCACTCCATTTTCAAAATTGACAATGACATAAGCGTTATCTAAAATGTCTGGAGTACGGCCACCGTAATTTTCGGACAGATGATTGACATCTTGTGATCCGCTAGCCATCACCGACACTGGCGAGCTGTTGGCCAAAATGCACATCAGGTCAAAAAAGTGACAGCACTTCTCCACCAACGTGCCGCCCGTATTTGCATTGAAACGATTCCAGTCATCCACCTTTTCTAAGAATGGGTAGCGATGCTCCCTGATAGAAACCATTTGTACGTTTCCAATAGTGCCTTTGTCGATCTCTTGTTTTACGCGCGCCGTCGGTGCCATATATCGATACTCGAGGCCTACCCAAACGACCCGATCTTCAACTGTGGTAGCAGCCTCTATTTGTTCCAATTCCAGACACTCGGCGACGGTGATGCACAGAGGTTTCTCAATCAAGATGTGTTTTCCACTCTTCAGAACATCCTTCGCAATGTGAAAATGCGTGTGATTTGGTGTTGCGATCACCACCACATCGGCCTGACAGTGATTGAGCATCTCGACGTGATTTGCAAAATACCGAACACCTTCCATGCGATTTAATGCACGCCGTGCCTTTTCGAGGCTTGGGGTATGCGGATCACACACCGCAACGATCTGTACTTCTGGCATCTCTACCAAGTTACGGATGTGCTCTAAGCCCATCATTCCGCTACCGATGATTGCGTACTTCAATACTCGAGCATCTGCAATCGGCATGCATGTAATCGTAGAACGCTAATCTTGCAAATATGTCTATAGCCCCAATTTCCAATCCCGATTCAGATCAGATCTACTTCAAGCAACTACTCTCAGGCCGAGATTTCGCAACAGACAACCAACTTGCACAGCAAATGGTCAATTTTGTCTACCTCATTGGCGACAAATCGACCCGCGAGTGCATGATTGTCGACCCCGCGTATGCGGTTGAGGAGTTGCTGAGTGTTGCCGAGAAAGACGACATGAACGTCGTTGGAGCGCTCGCTACCCATTACCACCCAGATCATGTGGGTGGATCGATGATGGGTGCAAACATCGATGGCATTGCAACACTGCTCGACAAACTAGACATCCCTATCCATGTGCAGGAACTTGAAGCGCAATGGATCATGCGCACTACTGGTGTGTCAGCAAGTCACTTGCATCAGCATCAGCCGGGAGACACTGTCAAAGTAGGTGAGATTGAAATTTGTTTGGTGCATACACCTGGTCATACGCCCGGTAGCCAGTGCTTCTTGGTAGATAACCGACTCATTGCAGGAGACACACTGTTTCTTGAAGGTTGCGGACGAACTGACTTGCCTGGATCAGACCCAAGCCAAATGTTTGACAGTCTGCAAACGTTGGCCGCACTTCCAGATCAGACAGTCGTCTATCCAGGACACCGGTATTCGGATCCTTCTTCGCGGGCTCTTCCTGAAGTTCGCCAAACCAACTATGTTTTTAAGCCAAAAACCAAAGCCGATTGGCTGCAGTGGTTTAGCTAGCCAACAAATGCCGAGACAAGACTGCTCACACCACCAAGAGTTAAGAGCACCAACACCATCCTTTTAAAACGGACTGCGTCAATATATACACGCGCTCTCGTTCCAATAAACACGCCGAGCAACATCAGCGGAGTTGTGAGTAACGCAACACGCAGCTCATCGAGATGAATCTTGCCCGCCACAGCAAAAATAATGACGCTCGAAATGCCTGTCACCGAAAAAATGAGATTGAGAGTTGCACGTTGCACTTCCGGCATAAGTCTGCGCGCCTGCAACGTAAATACGATCGGCGGCCCATTGGTCGATGTCGCCATCAGCAATACTCCACTGAGCCACCCCATTGTCCAATCCAGCGATTTGTGGGCATGCTGAAGATCGCGACCCCGAGCAAGCATCCACACGCCAAAGAGCACCGCACATCCCAATAGCACCTTCATTACATCCTGATTTCCATATCGAAAAAGAGCGAGTCCGAAAGGAGCACCAAGACACGATGCGATGATAAATATCTTGGCGATCTCACGGTCGTGATGATGGCGCAATTGCCATGCCTGTCCAAAATTGCTGACAGTTCCTAGCAAGGTTGCGATAATCACGGCCTGATGTAAATCGATGAACAACACCATGACCGGCACAGCCAGGAGCGCAAACCCAAACCCTGCAGCAGCCTGGATCACCGAGGTGACCAAAATGATCACGGCAATGATCAACAAATGTTCTTGCGACATACAGTGCTTGATCCAATCAGTATCTAGGCAGTGACAATTGCGTCAAGGGCTAGCGCAAAGACCGCAGTGTGTTTGTCAACATCGGCCGCGCTATGAAATGGCGACATCAGAGCCATATTGTGAAATGGCGCGAGCAACACACCACGATTGAGACAAAAGAGATGCAAGAACGACTCCAGCATCGGATCAACTGCTGCTGCAGCCTGAGCGCCATCAACCGGAGGTGTGCAAAACCAGTACTCCGCGCGACAGCCCAACTGCTGTACATGCCAATCAAGATTTCGCTCGCTACAAACCTGTTCAACACCTTGCGTCCATCTTGTTGCCAACGGAATTGTTTGATCAAAATCCGCTTGGGTGAGTGCATGAGACAAGGTCGCCCTCATCGCACTCATTGCAAGAGCGCTTCCACTCAATGTTCCGCCAACTCCTGAAACATCCACATCGTGACCCGTCATAGCCGCCTCTAAGCGCGACGCAATGTCGCTGGTCATGCCATAGGCACCAACCGGAATGCCACCACCGATCGTCTTTCCGATGACCACAAAATCCGGGTCAATATTCCACAACTTGGTGCATCCGCCCGGTCCGGCACAGATTGTATGTGTCTCGTCAATCACAAGAAGCACATCAAATTTTCGAGTGAGGTTACGCACACCTTGTATGTAGCCATCTTGGGGAAGCACGATACCGATGTTTGTGAGTGCTGGCTCGATCAACACACATGCAACGTCACCGATTGCCAACACTCGCTCGAGTTCAGCCAAGTCATTAAATGGCACAACTCGCGTCGTGAGTGCAGGATCAACTTGCGGACCAATTGCTCCCGGTCGGCTGATCGTGTTGCCATCTGCGTTCCTAATCACGAGCGTCTCATCAACCGAACCGTGATAGCACCAGTCGTGCACAACAATTTTGGGGCGGCCTGTCAACATGCGAGCAAATCGGAGCACAAACCTATTTGCATCGGTGGCACTGATTGCAAATTGCCACTTTGCAACACCAAACCTTTGGGCAAGGTTTTGAGCAACCCACTGCGCATCGCTAGTTGGCAACATCGTTGTCAAACCAAGTTGTGCTTGTTGCGTCACTGCTTGGGCAACAGCATCTAATGCGTGACCTGTCATTGCGCCTGTATCGCCCAGACAAAAATCAACATATTCAATATCGTCCACGTCAACAAAACGAGCGCCGTGTGCTCTTTGTACGTGCAAAGGAAAACTTCCGGGCCAACGAGTCATCCACGGCATTGGCACCCCAGACAACAATGCTGTCTTGGCAGATTGGGCAAGGAGCATCGATTTCGGGTGAATGTCACAGAACAGTTGCTCTTCAGACTTCAGTGCGGCTGCAAGTTTGAGTCGATCAATCACACTGGCATTCTTACACGCCACAAACGTGAAACGGATTGTTTATGACGAAATCTCTACACTGAGAGAAGTGAATACGAACAACCCAATTGCTAGTGATTTTGATGACCTGCGCATCGACTCTGCACGATTGATGGACCGAATCATGAGCCTTGCCGAGGTCTCGCCTATCGCTGGTGGCGGCAACTGTCGACTCGCACTCACCGACGAAGATCGTGACGGACGTGATTTAGTGGTGTCGTGGATGCGAGACCTCAACATGGATGTCTCTATTGACGCAGTCGGAAACATCATTGCCTACTGGAATGTTGGTTCAGGCGCACCAGTAATGACAGGTAGCCATATCGACACTGTGCGCACAGGCGGCAAGTTCGATGGCAACTACGGCGTACTTGCTGGTCTGGAAGTTGTCGAAACCTGCCAACGCAATGGATACATTCCGTCTCGCCCATTAGCCGTTGGGATTTTCACCGACGAAGAAGGTGCGCGTTTCGCCCCCGACATGCTCGGGTCGCTCGTCTATGTCGGCGGCATGACCACCGAAGAGGCCCTCGACATCACTGCAATTGACGGACCACGCTTAGGCGATGAACTCGTTCGTATTGGTTACGCAGGATCAGCTCCATGCCCCGGCGTTGTTCCCCACAGTTTCGTTGAGTTACACATTGAGCAAGGCCCATTGCTCGAGGCAAACAATGTTCGCATCGGGGTGGTAACTGGCGTTCAGGGCATCTCATGGCAAGAAGTCACTGTTGTTGGACAGTCAAATCATGCAGGCACTACGCCAATGTCGTTGCGTCATGACCCCACCTATGTTGCAGCAGAAATCGCTGTCTTCTTGCGGCAGTTGAGCGCGCGTTTCGGTGGGCACCAAGTATGCACGGTCGGCAAAGTTGATGTTTTTCCAAACCTCATCAACGTTGTCGCTGCTCGTGTCACCCTCACTCTCGACGTGCGCAACACCGACGAAAAACTATTGCAACAAGCCGAACACGAAATTTCCGAATTCTTGACCCAAATTGCAAGAGCAGAGGGCGTCCAGATCACCACAAAGAAACTCGCCCGTTTTGAACCAGTTGATTTTGACCCACGCGTGATCGACATCGTTGAGTCAATTGCCAAACAACAAGGCAACACCACAAGACGCATGCCGTCAGGCGCTGGTCACGATGCCCAGATGCTTGCGCGGGTCTGCCCAACAGCGATGATTTTTGTGCCGAGCGTCAATGGCATCAGTCATAATCCTGCCGAACACACCGACACAGATGATTTAGTGGCAGGAGCAAATATTCTTTTACATACCATGCTGACCCTGTGCGCAACAGATCTCCAATGAAGCGGCTGAAGCGGATGAATATGAAAGTATTGAGCGCATGACGAGACTTCTTCATGTTGGTGCAGCACAACTTGGGCCAATTCAGCAATCAGATGACAGGGCTTCTGTCGTCATCCGTTTGATCGAACTTTTGCGCCAAGCCAAAGCAGCGAAGTGCGAACTTGTTGTGTTTCCAGAACTTGCACTCACAACGTTTTTCCCACGATGGTTCGTCGACGATATTGCTACAACAGATCATTGGTATGAAACCGAGATGCCTTCGGCTGTGACGCTGCCACTCTTCCTAGAGGCTAAACGACTCGAAATTGGTTTTTGTCTCGGCTATGCAGAACTCACACCACAGGGTGAACGATTTAATACTCAAATCTTGGTCGAGCGCGACGGTTCGGTCGTCGCCAAATATCGCAAAGTGCATATTCCTGGACACGAGACGAACGAGCCAGACCGACCATTTCAACATGCCGAGCGCTACTACTTCACACCCAGCGCCGAAGGGTTTGGTGTTTGGAAAGCATTTGGTGGGCGTATGGGCATGATGATCTGCAATGACCGGCGTTGGCCAGAGTCGTATCGAGTGATGGGATTACAGGGAGTCGAAATGATTCTCTGTGGCTACAACACCCCAATGCACTATGTACCAGATCCGACACAGGATGTGTTGCAAGGCTTTCACAATGCTC
Organism: Actinomycetota bacterium; assembly: GCA_007279905.1. Lineage (GTDB taxonomy): Bacteria > Actinomycetota > Acidimicrobiia > Acidimicrobiales > Ilumatobacteraceae > UBA3006. The sequence continues at coordinate 22,634 of QYPH01000029.1, forward strand.
TCGTTATGCAAAGTGGCGCCTACCAAAACGGAACATTTGTAGTTGGTGTCGCCAAAGGTGGTGTGGAAGAAGGAGTCTTGGGCCTCTGCGACTCGAGCATCATCGCCCCATCGGGAGAAATTCTTGCCAAGACTGTCACTACTGGCGACGAGTTGGTCTCGGCTGTTTGTGATCTGGATTGGTGCAAACAGTACAAAGAAACCTTGTTTGACTTCGATAAATATCGTCGACCCGAGGTCTATGGCCGAATAACTGCACAACGGGGTGCGGTTCTCGATTGATCCAGATCGCCACCCATTGCTTAACATTTTGTAAAGCAAATGCTGTAGCGTAAAACCCGTGACTGCTATGGACTTGGGCTCCCCAAACGACCTCCGTATCGCTTTCACTGTCAACGAAACTCCGGTGAGCGTGCGGGCAAACCACCCCCATCTATTGGCAGCACTGCGCGAAGAACTCGACATCACCTCGCCAAAGGATGGTTGTTCTCCGTCAGGCCAATGCGGGTGTTGCACTGTTTTGGTGAATGGCAAGGCAGTGGTCAGTTGTCAAACACCTCTGTCCAAAGTTGCGGGTGGAACAGTTACGACCCTTGAAGGCGTCGACGAAGAAGAACGCAGCCGCTACTCGCAAGCATTTGCTGCATGTGGCGGATTGCAGTGTGGTTTTTGTATTCCAGGCATTGTTGTGCGCGCCAAGGCTCAAGTTGACAAAAAGGGTGCTGCGCTGCAACGCAGCGATATGGCAAAGCATCTCGGCGCACATCTGTGTCGTTGCACTGGATACGTCAAAATTCTTGATGCGGTCTTGATGGTCGCGCGAGGTGAAGTGCCCGTTTTAGTACAACCAGGTGGTGTTGGTACTCGTACGGTCAAGTACGAAGCCCAAGCTCTTGCACTAGGCGATCGTGGCTACATCGACGACATCCGTATTCCTGGCATGCTGCATGCAGCACTTGTATTCACTCAACACACTCGCGCCGACGTCACTGCAATCGATGCAACTACTGCCCTACAGATGCCAGGTGTTCGTGCCGTGTTTACTGCAGCCGATATTCCGGGCGAACTCATGGTTGGCATCATCTATAAAGACTGGCCAGTGATAATTCCAGTTGGCGGTCGCACATCATATGCAGGCGACGTACTCGCCATCGTCGTTGCCGAAACCCGAGACGAGGCTCGAGCCGCGACTCAATTTGTCGACGTGCAGTACACCGTGCACACTCCACTCACCGATCCGGTTGCTGCAATGTCCAGTAGCGAGATTGCAGTCTGGAAAACTGACAACAACATCTTGAGCACGAGTCGATATAAACGAGGCGACACACAAATCGCTCTCAGTACGAGCGTGCATGTTGTTGAAGAAACTTTTGTGACGCAACGAATCGAACATGCTTTTTTAGAGCCAGAAAGCACCGTTGCAGTACCTTCCGATGACGGCAAATCATTGCACGTGTATTCGGGCGGCCAAGGTATTTGGGACGACCGAAATGACATTGCATCAGTGCTCAACCTCGACAATGCCCAAGTCACCGTCGAGTTGGTAACAAACGGCGGCGCGTTTGGTGGCAAAGAAGACATGAGCAATCAGGCCCATGCAGCCTTAAGCGCATGGCTGTTGCAACAACCAGTCAAGTGCACACTCTCGCGAGAGGAAAGTCTGTTGATGCATGCCAAGCGGCATCCCATCACCATGCAGTACAAAGCCTCGTGTGATGCAACCGGCAAACTCACCGCGCTACACGTGCGAGCGATTGGTGACTCTGGCGCGTACGCCAGTGTTGGAATGAAGGTTCTCGAGCGCATGGCTGGCCATGCAAGTGGTCCGTATGAAGTTCCTAATATCGATGTTGAAGCAATTGCCGTGCGCACCAACAACCCGGTGTGCGGTGCATTTCGCGGCTTCGGTGCAAACCAAGCGCAATTTGCAATGGAAGGAGTGATGGATCGACTGGCTGCAAAAGTTGGCATCGATGGGTGGACAATGCGTCAACGAAACGTCATCATGCCAGGACGGGTGTGGGGCCCAGGACAAATCATGGACGAAGGTTGCCTCGGTGCATCCGAGTGTCTCACAGCGATTAAGCCCGCATACGACGAAGCCCGAGCAGCAGGCAAAGCAATCGGCCTCGGACTTGGTCTCAAAAATAGTGGCCTCGGCAATGGGTTCAAAGAGATCAACCGAGCGGTTATCCGATTTAGAGAAGACGGACGCGTTGAAGTTCGTCACGGCTGGACAGAGATGGGCCAAGGTATCAACACCGTTGCATTGCAAGTTGCGGTGCACGAACTTGGCATAGATGGCAACCTCATCGATGTCATCGTTGACACCACTCGCGAACTCGGGCTTGGGCAAACAACCGGTTCACGCGGAACACTCATGGGTGCGGGCGCCGTCAAAGACGCATGCGATGTAGCCAAAGCCGCACATTGTGCTGTCGGTGTCGATCACGTTGGCGAATATCGCGTTGATTGGACAAACAAGCTCGGCGAACCAGGTGTCACAAATCCGATCATCCACTCCACCTTTGGCTATGCGGCGCAACTCGTCGTCATCGATCGTGAGACCAGCAAGATCGAGCTCGTTGTTGCTGCCCACGATGTTGGCAAGGCAGTCAACCCGCAACTCTGTGAAGGACAAATTCAGGGCAGCGTGCACATGGGTCTTGGCTACGCGCTCTCCGAAGACTTCCCAAGCGATCCCGAAACTGGCTTCCCCTTGAACAAAACGCTTCGGTCGCTCAAGATCTTGCGCGCTAAAGACATCCCGACAATCGAAGTTATTCTTGTCGAGTCACCACAGCCAAACTCTCCATACGGGATCAAGGGTGTTGGAGAAATCGGACTCGTGCCTACTGCGGGTGCTGTTGCTGCAGCCTTTTACGACCTCGACGGCACATGGCATACAACACTTCCGATGCTCAAATCAACAAGCGATTCAAACACCGACTCCGAGGATTAGATCTTCGTGCCAAACACCACTCGCGGGCTCGTGTGCGCGCACCACCACTTGTATTCATCATTGGCGCGCGGAATGCCGGCTCCGAAGCAAACTCCAACAGGTTTCATCGAAATACTTCAGCAAGTTTGGTGGAGACTCGATGCCGCATTGGATGCAGACATGATCTATTGGTCGGCCGCGCTCGGTGCTGTTGAGGCATTAATGAATGGCACTACCGCAATTGTTGACCATCACGAATCGCCAAACGCAATTGAGGGTTCGTTGTCGATTATCGCTCAAGCATGTGGTGATGTGGGTGTCCGCGTCAACACGTGTTACGGCATTTCCGATCGCTGGGACGATGTCGGCAATCTACATTCCAAGATCTCGCCATTGTCTCCGATGTCGAGTGCTGCAAAGCGCGGCCTTGCTGAGTGTGAGCGCTTTATAGCTGAAGGTGGAAACGGAATGGTGGGTGTGCACGCTGCATTTACGTGTGGCGATGAAACACTGAGCGCCGCGGCGCAACTCGCAGACAAATTGAATGTTGGAGTCCACATCCACGTTGCAGAGGGAGTAGATGATTCGCATGCCGGATCACGCCTCGCGCACTTGGCCAAAAGCAACTGGCTCTTAGTGCATGGAGTTCATCTCAATGAGCCCCTCAAAGGTCGCCTCGTGCACAACCCACGATCCAACATGAACAACCATGTTGGCTACGCCAAACCAACTACACAATCAAATACCATTCTGTTGGGCACAGACGGCATTGGAGCAGACATGCTTGAAGAAGCACGACTGGCTTATGCACGACTTCGTGAATTTGATATAGCTGAAACACCCGACACAGTTGCTCAGTGGCTGAGCAATGGATATCAACTTTTTCCAGAAGCGGCAAACGATACGGTGACGTGGAATTACGATCATGTTGAGAGCCCTTGGCATGTTGCATTTACTCCAGGAACTCGTGTTACCGATGTTGTGATTGATGACCAAGCAGTAATCCGCAACGGGTTGCCAACACGTGTCGACATCCAAGAGATCCGCGCCAAGGCACAAGAACAATCTGTACGACTATTTGAAAGGCTCAACTGATGTCTCAACCATCACATGCAATTAATCCACAAGCAATCAATCCGCTTACTGGTAAAGCACGAGTTGCCATCTACCTGCAGGATGCTCATCGCATTCGCGAGGGCATGGAATATGCGCAATACGCAGAGTCCAAAGGCTTCGAAGCAGTGTGGCAAGCAGAGAGTCGGCTCGTGCGCGAAGCAACGGTTCCCATGGCCGCATTTGCATCGGTGACCAAAACCATCAAGGTCGGTTCGGGTGTTGTTGACTGTTGGAGCCGCAACCCTGCCCGACTTGCAGCAACATTTTCAACTTTGGATGATCTCGCTCCTGGTCGCGTGATACTCGGTATCGGCGCATGGTGGGATCCATTGGCACAAAAAGTAGGCATCTCGCGCGCCAAGCCTTTGCGTGCAATGCGCGAGATCGTGCTCAATGTGCGAGCACTACTCAACAACGAAAATGTGACCTTCAATGGCGAGTTCGTCAAGTTTGATGGAATCGAATTGGATTATGTCTATCAAGATCGCCGTGCCAAAGATGTGCCAATTTATATTGGGGCAACCGGCATGCAAATGATGGAACTCACCGGAGAAATTGCGGATGGTGTTGTGCTCAACTATCTCGTCTCCCCCGATTACAACAGACAAGCAATCGAGGCGCTTACTGTTGGCGCCGACAAGGCTGGTCGCAAGATTGCCGACATTGACAGGCCTCAGTTGGTTGTGTGCAGCGTGCACGAAGACAGAAAGACCGCACTCAACATGGCACGCGAAATGGTGACGCAATACTTGGGTCAACAACCACACATCATGAAAGCATCTGGAGTGCCACAAAGCTTGCTCGACAAGGTTGGCGAAGTTCTGACATGGCCGGCCACACACGAGCAAGTAACTGCTGCTTCCAAGTTGGTGCCCGACGAGATCGTTCAGATGCTCACTGCAAGCGGCACACCTGCAGAAGCGCGTGCAAGTGTCAAGCACTACATCGACAACGGTGCAACATGCCCGATTTTGTATCCACTGGGTGACGTCAAAGCAATGATCGACACATTTGCAGATTGGGACGGCGTGAAGTGACCGTTGCTGTACCGCTGTCGCTTGCTGAGGCATTTGATGAACTCTCGCGCACACCAGATGCACGACTCATTCAAGGCGGCACCGACCTCATGGTTGAGATCAACTTCAATCATGTCAAACCCGCAAACGTGATTGCACTGCGGCGCATCAAAGAATTGCGCACATGGCACGTCAATAGCAACAACACCATCACTATTGGGTCCGGTGTTCCCTATCAAGAAATGGAAACGGGACAACTCAAAGAACTACTGCCGGCTCTCGCAGAAGCAGCACGCACAGTTGGCTCACCACAGATCCGTGCCGCAGGAACGCTTGGTGGAAATCTGGGTACCTGTTCACCAGCAGGCGACGGACTTCCCGTACTTTTTGCGCTCGACGCAATCGTGCACCTGCAAAGCCTCGAGTCATCGCGAGATCTCTCTATTCACGACTTCATGCTCGGCGTAAAGCGCAATGCCCGTACTGCAAACGAGATCATCACAGGGGTGACGGTGCCAGTCCTTGATGGTTGGCAGGGTTACGCAAAAGTTGGTGTACGAAACGCAATGGTGATATCCGTTGCTTCAGCTTGTCTTGCTGTTGACAAGAAAAGCAATTCTGTTCGCATCGCTCTCGGTGCTGTTGGCCCAACGATCATTCGCTGTCGAGATGCAGAATCTTGGCTTGTGCAGCAATTCGATCTCAGCATTGCGACAAGCATCGACCCAGCAATTGCTCTCGAATTTGGAAGACGAGTGGCCCTCGAATCAAAGCCCATCGATGATCATCGCTCCACTGCCGACTACCGTCGCCATGCCGTAGGGGTTCTTGCCAAACGACTCATCACGAGGGCATACCCTTCATGAACAACTCAATTGGAAATGAAATGTACACACTTCACATCAATGGCCAAGACCGCCCTGTCAAAGATGCATGGGTTGGCGAGAGTCTGCTCTACGTGTTGCGCGAACGTCTTGAGTTGCCCGGCGCCAAAGGAGCGTGCGAGCAGGGTGAATGTGGAAGTTGCACGGTAATAATGGACGGCGATGCTGTGTGTTCGTGTCTTGTGATGGCGGCGACTGCGGTAGGTGCCGACATCGTGACCGTTGAGGGTCTGATCGAGAACGATCCATCGATGGCAGTAACTGCCCAAACAATTACCAGTCAAATAACTGATGTGCAACAGGCATTCATCGAAGAAGGTGGCGTGCAATGCGGATTTTGCACACCTGGCCTCATCGTTGCAGTGCATCATTTACTCGAAAAGAATCCTGAACCAACGGAATTACAAGTCAAAGAATCAATCTCTGGCAACATCTGCCGTTGTACTGGATATGGTCGCATTTTTGCAGCTGTTGAAGCAGTCGTTCAAGTGCGTAAGGCGTCCCGATGAGCACAGTCAAACAAGACACGCGTCATCGCGACATACTTGGCACGAGCGCCCTTCGCCCAGACGGTGTAGCCAAAGTGACGGGCGCCTTTTCATTCTCATCCGACATGTGGGCAGAAAACATGCTGTGGGGTGCGACGCTACGTTCGCCTCATCCCTACGCACGCATTATTTCTATTGACACGACCGCGGCGCTGCTCATCAGTGGAGTCTCAGCAGTCATTACCGCCCAAGACGTTCCGGGCAAAGCAACATATGGTTTGATCTCTGCAGATCAGCCTGTGTTTGCATCCGACTTCGTTCGCTACATGGGCGAACCAATCGCCGCTGTTGCAGCCGACCATCCAGAGACCTGTCGTCGAGCTCTCGCGGCAATCATCGTCAACTACGAAGTACTCACGCCAGTTGTAGATCCAGAATTGGCAATGCTTGCAACAACCGAACAGATCCATCCCGACGGCAATCTCATTCGCCATCAACACATTCTCCACGGTGAAGCACACATCACAAGCGACATCACGGTTGAAGGCAACTACACGATCGGCATGCAAGACCAAGCTTTCCTGGGGCTCGAAGCCGCAATGGCATTCCCCGATTCGGGTGGCAATGGCGTCGAGTTGCACATTGCAACACAGTGGTTACACGAAGACCGTGGCCAAATAGCTGCGTGCCTCAACCTGCCAGAAGACAGTGTTCGTGTAGTACTTGGCGGCGTTGGTGGAGCCTTCGGGGCACGCGAAGACATCAGTTTGCAAGTGCACTGCTGTTTACTCGCGTTGCGCACTGGCAGACCAATCAAGATGCAGTACAGCCGCGAAGAAAGCTTTTTCGGACACGTGCATCGTCATCCCGCCAAAATCTGGATGAAACATCACGCAACAAAAGAAGGCAAGATCGTCAAGGTTGAATCGAGAATGGTATTTGACGGCGGTGCGTACACCAGCACATCACCTGCTGTGTTGATCAATGGCATCACCCATACCCAAGGGCCATACCAATGCGACAACGCTGTGGTCGATGGATATGCAGTACGCACCAACAATCCACCATGTGGTGCAATGCGTGGCTTTGGAGTTGTACAAGCCTGCTTCGCTCACGAAAGCCAGATGGACAAACTGGCCCACGCATGTGGACTCTCGCCCGTCGAAGTGCGACTCATCAACGCAATGCACACCGGCGACAAATTGATTACTGGTCAGGTCATGGAAAGCGTTGCACCCGTCGAGCGTTGCATCCGCGAGACTGATTTAATCCCACTACCTGCTCCCCTTGCACTCGATGCCAATGTGCTTGAGTTTCCTGGTGGCAGCGGTCGCACAGCAGACAGACACAATATTGTCCGTGGCATCGGTTGGGGTGTGTCAATGAAAAACCTTATGTACTCCGAGGGCTTCGACGACTATGCGACGGCACGGTGCACGTTGTCAAATGGCATTGCTTCACTCAAGTTTGCAACATCAGAAGTAGGCCAAGGTTTCGTTACTCTTGCTCCTCAGATCGCACGCAGTGTGCTGGGTGTCGATGATGTCGTGCTCGAAACTTCCGACACCCAAATAGGTTCCGCTGGCTCAACCTCGGCATCTCGACAAACATGGATGAGCGGTGGCGCTGTTGACGGAGCGTGCAGGTTGGTGCGCGAACGCCTCTTTGAACATGTTGGCAGGCTGCACAACATCGATCCAATCCGACTCATGATCGAACATACCGACGTGATCGACACCATCGGCACATTTCGCATCAGTGTTACTCAAGCAACTCAAGGCATCACGTTGTCCGAAACTTTTGAGCATCACCACCGCAAAACAGAAGACTTAGATGAAAACGGTCAGGGCAACTGCCACGTTGCTTTTGCCTTTGTCGCCCACCGTGCAGTTGTCGACGTGGATATTGAGCTCGGTCTCGTCAAAGTGGTACAAGTCGCTACCGCTCAAGACGTTGGTCGAGTGCTCAATCCACTCTCGGCACTTGGACAGCTTGAGGGTGGTATTGCCCAAGGCCTCGGCCTTGCCGTGATGGAGGAAATCATTCTGGATAACGGACGAGTCAAGAACCCAAGCTTCACCGACTATCTGTTGCCTACCGCGCTTGATGCTCCACACGTCGTTGCGATCATGATCGAAGAACCAGAACCCCAAGCGCCATTGGGCGCCAAAGGCATCGGCGAACCACCATGCATTTCAGTTACTCCCGCAATCGTCGCAGCTATTCGTGCTGCAACGGGTAAAGCACTTTCACGAGTGCCAGTACGTCCTCAAGATATCTGTTTGTAACCTATTTGGATTGAGGGCCTGCACCGATGAGTGCGAGAGTATGAACTGTGCCGATGGAGCCCGGTCGTGGAGACTGAGCTGGCACTGATGTGTCGACGAACTGAGGATCAACGAACACAACATCGAACGGCATGTTCTTTGTCAACTGTGTTGTTGACCTGCGAATCGACTTGTCTACAAACGAAATGACTACACCCTTTTCGCCAGCTCGGCCCGTACGGCCCGAACGGTGAATGTAGTCCTTCGGATCTTCTGGCAAGTCGAAGTGAACGACGACTGGTACGGCATCGATGTGAATTCCGCGGGCAGCGACATCGGTAGCTACCATCACCGTTGCTTTGCCACGACGAAATTGTTCGAGCGCACGTTCGCGTTGAGCCTGGCTGCGATTGCCGTGAATAACACATGTCTCGACACCCAATGACTCGAGATTGCCTGCCAAGCGATCTGAGCCATGCTTGGTGCGACAAAATACGATGGCGCGTTCGTAATGATTGGCGATTTCGGAAACCATGCGAGTGCGCTCGTCACGGTTGACGTTCCAAAACAAATGCTCGATCTCGCCACCATTTTCGGCAGCAGCAACTTGATGCTTTTTAGGATCACGCTGAAACTCGCGGATCAGGTTGTCGACATCGCCATCAAGAGTTGCCGAAAACAACAGTGTCTGACGCCCGCCTGGGATGGTGCGCATAATGCGTTTAACAGCTGGCATAAAGCCCATGTCGGCCATGCGGTCTGCTTCGTCGATCACCACGAGAGCAACAGCGCCCAAGTCAAGATCGCGACGCTTCATGAGGTCTTCCAAACGACCTGGCGTTGCAACGACGATGCTTGCTGCACGAGCAGCCTTTACTTGTGGTCCATAACCAGCACCACCATAAACAGCGGCAACTGTAATGCCGCCACCTGCGCACAACATCGCGACTTCTTTTGCTACCTGGGCAGCAAGCTCACGTGTTGGTACAAGTACCAAACCGTGAGGACGACCTGGCTTGGACTTCACAACTTTGACGGCCAACGCGATGCCAAATGCAAGCGTTTTGCCGGATCCAGTTGGTGCCTTGCCACAAATGTCTAGACCCATCAATGATTCTGGGATTGTTGCAGCCTGCACAGGAAATGGCTCTGCGATACCACGTTTTAATAGTCCTGCAACGATTCTCTCGGGTACGCCGAGCGCGGTCCAGCTCTTAGTCATGAAATTCTCCTCAAATACCTAGGGGGTTTATTTACGGTTGAGGCGAACTAGCGACCCAACACACGACGCAAATAGTCGTTTGTGAACACACCCTCGGGATCGAGACGGTTCCGAACTTCGATATAACGCTTCCATTCAGGATACAGGCGCTCAAGCTCAACTGCTGACTTGAAATGAATCTTTCCCCAGTGAGGTCGACCGTCGTAATCACTCATGATTGCTTCGACTTCTCGGAAATATAACTCATATTTCATACCCTTAAACACGTGTACCGCTATGTACGCATTGTCTCTACCACTGCCAGTTGAGAGTGGAATATCGTCGCCGGCCGTGAAGCGAACTTCTACTGGAAAGTTGAGCAACAACCCCTTTTCGTCCACCATTTTGCGCACACGGTTGAGCGCCTCTACTACTGCATCTCGCCTAATTGAGTACTCCATCTCATAAAAGCGCACAATGCGCTTGCTTGCAAATATTTGATGGCTTGCATTGACATATTCCGTTCTGCCAGTACTTGGTAGTGCCTTCGACAGACGAGGGATGAGATGTGGAAACAACCTGCCCACGTAGCAAAGAGCTCCAAATGCAATATTCTCCATAAACATCTTGTTGAACCAAGTCTTGAAATTCGAAGGTGGATCAGCAGGTAGTTGCGTAACATTGTTTCGCTTAGTGAGTGCCCACCCCGTATGCGGAATCCAGAAGAACTCGAAAAAATCATTTTCAGCGACATGCCGATCGAGATCTGCAAGCAACGCGTCTATACGCATTGGTTCTTCAACTGCCTGCAAGCGAAATGCCGGCACAATACGCAGAGTGATCGTGCTCAATATCCCAAGTGCGCCAAGACCAACTCTTCCACAGTGAAAAATCTCTGAGTTCTCTGTTGGACTACAGCTCAATACATCGCCATTTGCGACAACAATTCGAAATGCAGCGATCTGTGCTGCGAGTCCGGTTCGCAAAGCACCAGTTCCATGAGTCGATGTTGACAAGGCACCAGAAATAGTTTGGTAGGTCACATCTCCAAGGTTTGGCATGGCATAACCAGCATTAGCCAAAAATTTGTTGAGATCGCTGATCACGATCCCCGACTCGACCGTCACTTCTAACTTGTCGACATCAATTGAAAGCGCCTTGTTGTAGCGGGTCATCTTGACTAAATGATCTGGCGCAACAGCAATCGCGGTAAAGCTGTGCCCTGATCCAACCACCTTCACTCGTTGTCGCAGTGCATTTGCGTAACCAACGACTGCAACGATGTCTGTCTCGCACTCTGGTTCATGGACCTTGATCGGAAATGCGCGCTCATTGCCCGCCCAGTTTTTCCACATCATGATGCACCAACCGACTCACTAGACATGCTGGATTTTCTCAACATCACAACCACCAACAGCATCCCTGCAAGCACAGTTCCGATGTTGGACAACACGTGATAACCGACCGCTTTGCGAATAAATCCACTCGAAAAACCCGCGAGACCTCCACAAAAGCTCATCGTCAAATCTGCGGCCCCTTGCACCCGTACGCGAATTTTCTCGTCGATTGAATCAATCAGCAAACTAGAGCCTCCAATCAAACCGAAACTCCAGCCGACACCGAGCATCCACAATGCAGGAAACAATAGAACTGGTGAATCACCTGCGAGCGACGAAAGTACCGTTGCCCCCATCAGTACTAAAGCGCCAACCTGAATTGTCGTCATCCGTCCTTGTCGGTCGGCAAATCTTCCAACAAGTGGACTGAATGCATACATGCCAGCAATATGCAAAGAAATAATATAAGCGCTCACTGTTTCGTGATCGTGAATTTTGAGGTGTACTGGCGTCATCGTCATCACGGCAACCATTGCCATCTGAGAAATCACCATTGCGATCACTGCGATCTGCGCATCGCCAGACATTCGTATCGCCTTGATTGCGTCCGAAAAGAGCCGCGATGACGCTCCAACTTCAGTTTGTCGATTCAGTCTTCCTGCAACTTCGAGCGGATCAGGTCGCAAACGCAGTGTCGTATTGATCAAAGATGTCAGAAAGAATGCACCAGCAAAAATCCACGGACCGGTGTACTGGCCCCAGCCAAACCAATGCATACCCGCCTGCTCGGCCGGTCTGATCAGCAATGGGCCAAACACCGCACCAAACGTTGAGGCGAACAAAATGCGACTCATCGCTCGACCGCGTTCATTTGGCGTAGCCAAATCGGCTGCGGCGTAACGAGAAAGTAAATTTGAAGCTTGACCGTTTCCGAAGATGAATAGCCCGAACAAAAATATCCAGAGCGTTTTTGTCTCAGCGCCGTATCCCGCAATAAACCCACCAAAAATCGCGAGCAGATATCCAACCTGTAAACCGTTTCGCCTGCCACGAACATTCATCAAACGCGCAAGCATCTGCGACATAAAGGCCGTACCCATCGTCACCGTTGCCGATGCAACACCACCCCACGCTGTTGTCTGACCAAGGATGTCTTGAATGACGAACGCGCCAACCGTTACCGCAGCAGCAAGTGCGGCAGAGCCGGCAATCTGGCTCACAACCAAAACACGCAATGTTCGCCGCTGAATTGCCGCGATCTCGTGAGGTGTGTAGAGCGTAACTATCTCAAGATCGTAGGTGATAGTGCACCACAGACCGCAACCAAACTCTTGTGTCGAAGAGGGGACTTGAACCCCTACGCCCTTTCGAGCGCCAGCCCCTCAAGCTGGTGCGTCTGCCATTTCGCCACTCCGACGTGGTACTACCTAAAAACAACTATGCGAGAAGCAAACCCAATGCCACAACCGTAAACACCCACACGAGTGCGAACACCGTGGTGATGCGGTTGAGGTTGCGCTCTGCTGCAGCACTTCCCAATGCAGCAGAACCCCCACCACCAAACATGTCGCTGAGCCCGCCGCCGCGACCGCTGTGGAGCAACACTCCGACGATCATGGCGAGCATGGAAACCACGTTGACAACGATGGTGATGACTTTGATGAACTCTCTCACGGGCTAAATCCTACCGTTATTACTCTGGAAAATGGCAGGCCGAAAGTTGTCCTGTCGGGCGCACGACCAATTGTGGCTCAGAACTTGCGCACAATTCGGTCGCCTTCCAACAACGCGTTCTAAAACGACACCCAGTAGGTGGATTGACCGGCGAAGGAACATCTCCCTCCAACATGATTCGTGAACGCGATCGTTCGGTAGTTGGATTTGGAATAGGAACCGCAGAAAGCAATGCCTTCGTATAGGGATGCGTTGGGTGTTCGTAAATCGACTTCTTGTCGCCTATCTCCACGATCTTGCCGAGGTACATCACTGCCACGCGGTGAGCAATGTGGCGCACGACCGACAAATCGTGGGCAATAAATACATACGACATGCCAAGTCGCTTCTGCAAGTCGCCAAACAAATTGACAACACCTGCTTGAATACTCACATCGAGCGCTGAAACTGGCTCGTCAAGAACAATCAAAGCAGGGTCAAGTGCCAATGCACGAGCAATACCAACGCGCTGGCGTTGACCACCCGAAAATTCGTGGGGGAATCTTTTGGCGTGATCGGCAGCCAAACCCACTAACTCGAGGAGGCTTGCAACTTTGTCTTCGTGATTGCCTTCAATGCCTTGGACCACGAGTGGCTCGGCAATTGATGAACCAACAGTCATCTTGGGGTCGAGCGATGCGAATGGGTCTTGAAAGACGATCTGCATCTTTCGACGCACCTGACGCATCTCCTCAAAACTCAAACCATCGAGCGTTTGTCCTTGAAAGGAAATTGTTCCAGAGGTGATGTCGAGCAACTGCAGCACGCAACGACCAACGGTTGTCTTGCCAGAACCAGATTCGCCAACAATTCCAAGCGTTTGACCTTCGTCGACAGTGAAAGATACGTCAGACACCGCCTGCACGATGCGCTTGGTTTTGCGTATTCCGGTATTTGAGCGCAACTCAAAGTTCTTGACGAGATTGTCTACTTGCAAGAGAGGCTGATTCATGATAATCCCGTTCTCACAACAAGTTCTTCAGCACAGATACATGCTGTTTCCAGATCGGCAAAAGCTCGCAATGATGGCAAGGAAGCACGACATGCATCTATCGCGTGAGAGCAGCGTGGCGCAAAACCACAACCTGGCGGCGGCATCAACATGTTGGGAGGGAAACCTGTGATAGGTGTTAGTCGCTCTATGCCTTCATGCGGCAGTGATGCAAGCAAACCTCGCGTATACGGGTGGCTTGGGTGGTCAAACAGCGAATCGACACTGCCTTTTTCAACGTTACGCCCCGCATACATCACGTTTACCCTGTCAGCAACTCGTGCAATGACTCCAAGATCATGCGTGATCAAAACAACTGCGGTGCCAAACGCTTTCTGCACACGCTCAATTACTTCCAAGATTTGGGCTTGAACAGTCACATCCAAAGCTGTTGTTGGTTCGTCTGCGATCAAAACTTTTGGATGATTGGCAATTGCAATTGCAATGACAACGCGTTGTCGCATCCCACCCGAGAATTCGTGCGGATACTGGTGGGCTCGCTCTGCAGCCTGCGGAATACCAACTACGTCAAGTAGTTCGACTGCACGTAGAGCCGCTTGCTTGTCGCTCAAATTTCCTGAATGGGCTTTCAACATCTCGACAATTTGGTCACCAACGCGATGCACAGGATTGAGCGCCGACAACGGGTCTTGAAAGATCATCGACATCAGACCACCGCGCATGTTGCGCAACACTTTCGACGATGCACCAATCATTTCTTGGCCATTGAGCATCACTGAGCCACTTACTTTGGCTTGATGCGGCAACAAGCCCATCGCAGCAAGAAATGTCACCGACTTGCCCGAACCACTCTCGCCCACTACACCCATCATTTCACCGGCATGAACATCTAGGTCGACGCCACGAACTGCTTCTAGTGGGCCGAGCGGCGTGTTGAATGTGACGCGTAGATCGCGGATAGAAAGAACGAGTTCACTCATCATTCCCCCCTGTCAAGTCGAGGGTCGGTTGCATCGCGCAGCGCATCGCCAATGAAGTTGATGGCGAGCGAGATCAGCACCAATGCAAAACATGGAAACACCGCAATCCACCAATACCCGGTCTGAACCGCACCTTTTGCCGCACCGACCAAAATTCCAAGCGACGTCGCTCCGTCACCCGCTTGAGGACCATATCCAAAGAATGCCAAGGTCGATTCTGCGGTGATGGCGCCAACAACAGCAAACGACAGTGCAACCATGATTGGACCAATTGAGTTTGGCAAAAGATGTCGACGCACGATGTAGCGGCGTGTTGCGCCTACTGCCCGAGCAGCCTCAATAAATTCGCGTTCCTTGAGTGCCAATACTTGACCTCGCACAATTCGAGCTACACCCATCCATCCAAAAAACGAGAGCAAAAATACGATAAAACGAGCAGAGGATTTGTCGCCGATGATTGCCGTCAGCCACCCAATAGAACCAATCGTGTTTCTAATCACTAACAGCGCGACCAAAAACGGAAACGCGAGAAACAAATCGGTCACTCGCATCACGACGTCATCAAAGCGTCCGCCACGAAAACCAGCGACTGCGCCAACTACACAACCGACCAGCGTAGAAATAAGTGCACTAAACAATCCAATAATCAACGACACGCGGATGCCGTAGATCAATCGGCTGTACAAGTCACGACCAATATCATCGGTGCCAAACCACGCCAACTTTTGAGGGTGCAGAAACGTGTTGGGCGGCTTGCGCACCGATTCGTTGACACCATAGCGAGCGCTGATTGGAGCGAGTATGACGGCCAAAACCATAATTGCTAGCAATACACAACTACCAACGGCAGCCTTGTGCGACAAAAAGCGACGCATTGCCATGCGTTTAGGAGAGATTGTTGCAAACTCAGTCAAGACGGATCCTTGGATCTAGAAATGCATATGAAACATCAGCAACCAAGTTAAACATCAACGTAGATGCGACAACCAACACCATCCATGGCATCAGCAACGGAAAGTCACCATTGTTAAATGAATCCAAAAAGTAGAGACCCATGCCTGGGTAGGCAAAAATATTCTCGGAGATGATCAGTCCTCCAATGATTCCGCCTACGTCGAGAGCGGCAATCGTGACAACAGGTATGAGCGCATTACGCACGCCATGCCTTAACAGGACTTGTCGCTCGCTAATACCTTTAGAGCGTGCCGTGCGCATGTAATCCGAATTCAAGACATCCAACAACGACGAGCGCATGTAACGGCTATAGGTTGCAACCACCTGAATTGCAACAACCATCATTGGAAGCGCCATGTGCTTGAGCATGAGCACCAGATCAAACCCGGAATGCCCTGGTGGATATACGCCAGACGTCGGGAACAACGTCTTGCCAAACCACCGCGACCAGTACACAGCAAAAACCAACTGAAACAACACGGCAGTGATGTAGGGAGGGATAGATACACCGAGGAACGCACCCGTATTGACAGCGACGTCTCGTCGACTGCCAGGTTTGAGTGCAGCGAACATGCCCACAAATAATCCGATCGACACGCCAATCACTGTCGCAAAAGTTCCTAAGCGAATGGTATTTGCCATGGCGTCCTTGAGTGCTGGCCACACTTCGCGACTTCCCTTAATACTTCTGGGCCAATTAAATGTCACGAAGTTCTTCAACCATTGGAAATATCCAAATACATAGTTTGATGACAATCCGTTTACAGACTTGTATTGCGCAATCTTTACTTTTGTGGCACGAGGATTGGTGCGAAGATAACTCTGGAGCGGGTCTGTGCCCAAGCGAAGAGCTATGTAGACGAGGAATGTCACAAGCAGCAATGTGGGTAGGGCCCATGCCAACCGTCTCAGGATAAATCGCAACAAGCTCTCACCCCCTCGTCAATACCGATAATGATTCCAGAACGCAAAAGGTGCGCAGACCAAATCTAACCGATCTGGTCTGCGCACCCTAAATGCACTTTTCAATAATTTGCTGAAACTACAGCACCTCTACGGTTGCTTCGCCTGCAAGCAGGTTGGTAACTACATATTGACCATCATTGGTCGTTGTGTAGGCACCTGGGCTCACTGGGAATGCTGTGGTCCACACCATCCATGAAGAGTTTGCACACTCCGTGATTGGGTTCAAGCACTCTGGCCATTGCTCGGCACCGATAACGATTTGTCCATCGCCATCAACATCGGTCCACTGGTCGAAGTTCTTGAATGCCATGTAGTTATTCAAATCGCCTTCAATTGGTCCGCCCACCTTGTCGGTGCGCCAGAAGCCAGCCTTAGGGAATTGGAACAACGGCAACAAGATGTGGTCAGCAGCCATCAATTTGAGTGCCGACTTAATCATGTCTGCTCGCAAGGTTGCATCAACTTCAATATCTGCTGCGTGCAGCAAATCTGAAGCTTCTGCGTTGCACCATCCCGTACCGTTTTGACCGATGTTGCTATTGGCCTCAGTCGGAATGAAGTCACATGCAAACGAACTTGTTACGTATGCAGGGTCTGGTGGTGCAGTGGAGATGTACATTGCCATGTCGTAATCGAGTGCTGGCAATCGCTTCTGGAAGTAACAGGCTGCATCGCAGTTGTCTGCTCGCACATTGAATCCTGCTGCTTGTAGCAACGGAATCAAATAGGCCTGTGTGCTCTCGCGACGGGTGTTGCCCGTGTTGATGATCCAGCGGATTTTTGGAGCAGTCTTTCCTGCTTCTGCCCAGAAGCCATCGGCATCTTTCGCCCAACCGGCACCTTCAAGAAGCGCGACAGCACCTTCAGCATCGAAACTTCCTACAAACTCATCGCCGTTGCAATATGGTCCAGGAACAATCGGACCACACTGAAGAAGCGTTGCGCTATCAGAAATTGGAATGTAGATCTGTTCAAACAATGCATCACGATCGATTGACATCGAGAATGCTGTACGGAATGTTGGGTTAGCGAATGGTCCACACTTCATTTGGAAGTAGAACGCTTCGTAGTCTCCACCGTATTGCACTGATGTAGCAATGTTGTCTTGCTTCATCGCGTCAGCGAGTCCACCGAAATATTGTGGGAATACGAAGTCAACTTCGCCAGCCTTGATCGACGCAATTTCTGTGTCGCTGTCGGCCTTTGGAACCATGACAACTTTTGGTGTCGCGGCCTTGTCGGCACCCCAGTAGTTTTCGTTAGGAACATAAACGATTTGATCTTTGCTCCATGACTGCATCTTGTATGGACGACCAGAGTATGGCAACATGTCAGCAAAATCGCCAGAGATGTCAGCAGTGTTCTTCACTGCTGCAGCCTTGATCAATCCACTGAACAAACCACGCCATGGGGCGTACACAGACTTCAATGTGACGACAACTTGCTTGTCGCTCGTGCCAGCCTCAACCGTCGTGATCTGGTCGTAACCAGAAGTCGAGATTGATCCAGGTGTGTTCAGTGATGCATCAAACGTTGCCTGGAAATCGGCAACAGTGATTGGTGAACCATCTTCCCACACTGCTTCAGGAGCAATGTCGTACGTAACTTTCATGCCATTGCCAGTCGCAGCTGGTGCGGCGTAGTCGTATGACACGTCCGCACAATCTTCGATACCTGGATATGACACTGCGTCTGCGGCAGGTGCCTCAGACGAATCACTTGATGAACTACCGCCGCATGCTGCCACTACAAGTGACAACGTTGCGAAACCGGCAGCCAGCAAGCTGAGCTTGTTGGTTTTCTTCACTATCGACCTCCCCGTCGAATTAGGTGGGTTCCCCCATTGGTGTAAGGGCAAGTCGCCCCCACGAATGAGACAAGGGTAACACCGCTACGGGGTTCGATGCAGACGGAATTGCACGATTCGGGCAAATTCGGCCGAATCGAGGCTTGCCCCACCGACTAATGCCCCGTCAATATCGGGCTGGGCCATCAATTCGGCAATATTGGCTGCCTTCACACTGCCCCCATATTGCAAGCGAACCGATTGAGCTGCCTTGACACCACTCATTTCCAGCACTTGGGCCCGAATAGCGCCAATGACCGCTTGGGCATCCGATGAGGTGGCTGTGCGACCAGTGCCTATCGCCCAAATGGGTTCATACGCAATCACCATTGACTCAATCTGCTCCGACGACCTGCCGTCGAGCGCCGAGCGCACTTGGCCCATCACCTTCTGAGTAGTGAGACCTGCTTCGCGTTCGGCAAGTGTCTCGCCTACACAAACAATTGGTGTCATCTTGTATTTCTGAATCGCGGAAATCTTTTTCGCAACATCAGCATCTGTTTCACCAAAGAGTTCGCGCCGTTCACTATGCCCACAAATCACGTATTGGACATTCAACTTGCTTAAAAATGCTGGACTCACTTCGCCAGTGAATGCGCCCTTGTCGTCCCAATGGCAATGCTGTGCGCCAAGAGAGACTTTCAGCTCATCTGCATCGATCAATGTTTGAACGCTACGAATATCGGTGAATGGTGGGTGCACACTGACATCACAAGCCGCAAAATCTTCCTTAGTGAGTAAGTACGCAAGCTTTTGCAAGTACTGAATCGATTCGAAATGATTATGGTGCATTTTCCAATTGCCGCTCATCAACGGTTTACGAACTACATCATTTGACACGTGGTGCTCCTCGCAACGCTTCAAGACCAGGAAGGTCGCCTAACTCTAGATATTCGAGCGATGCGCCGCCACCTGTTGACACGTGATCTACTTCATCGTCGAGCTTGAACTGTGCAAGTGCTGCAGCAGAGTCTCCGCCGCCCACAACAGTAAACGCTTTAGTGTCAGCCATGGCTTGAGCGACTGTTCGTGTGCCGTTGGCAAACCTCGGATCTTCAAACATTCCCATTGGCCCATTCCAAAACACAGAGCGTGCTTCCATAATGATGTCGGTAAATGCTGCAGCAGAACCTGGCCCGATGTCGAGGCCCTTTGCACCGTTTGGCAAACGAATGCCATACGTCGCATACACACCATCAGCGTCGAGTCCCACAATGTCTTCGGGCAAATGAATCGGAACATTTCCGGCCAAAAGCTTTTTGCACACGTCAATGAGTTCTGGTTGACAGATTGAATCGCCGACCGAGTAACCCTGCGCAGCGAGAAATGTGAAACACATTCCGCCACCAATAACAAAGGCATCGACTCGTTCTTGCAACGCTTCAATCACACCAATCTTGTCGCTCACTTTTGCACCGCCCAACACGGCAACAAAGGGTCGCTTTGGTTTCTCGCGCAAGGTGCCAAGCACTTCGATCTCTCGCTGCAACAGTCGTCCAGCGGCCGATGGCAATGTTTTTGGTGGCCCGACTATTGATGCATGCGCACGATGTGTCGCCCCAAAAGCATCGTCAACATACAGATCAAATCCGGCAACCAACTGAGCAACAAAAGTTTCATCATTTGCTTCTTCGCCAGGATTGAAACGAAGGTTTTCCAAGAGCTCTACGCCTGGTGCGATCTCGGAAAGTCGCTGTCGTATGGGCGCCATCGAATATTTTGCCGATACAGCACCCTTTGGTCTCCCGAGATGACTCGCACAAACGACTGTTGCGCCACGCTCTGTTAAATAGTTAAGGGTCGGCAATGCTGATGTGATCCGAAAATCGTCAACGATGACTCGGGCATCATCGGGGCCAGACATTGGAACATTGAAGTCGGTACGAACAAGCACGCGCTTGCCACGTACGTCTCCTAAATCCTCCAAACGAGGCAACATTGACATCATTACGAACGCTTCGGTTCTAGTACAAATTACTTTGCAGAACCGACGTGGATCGTCAAGTCAACCAAACGATTTGAGTAACCCCATTCATTGTCATACCAACCAAGCACCTTGACAAGGGTTCCCATGCTCATCGTCAAGTCGCTATCGAACACGCAACTGTGTGGGTTGGTCACCACATCACTCGAAACGATCGGTGCATCTGTGTATTCGAGCACGCCCTTCAGTTCTCCATATGCTGCTTTCTTAAACGCAGCATTGATTTCGTCTTTCGTTGCAGTCTTCTTCAGCACCGCAACAAAGTCGGTGATCGAGCCGGTGGGTACAGGAACGCGTAACGATGTGCCATCCAATTTGCCCTTCATCGATTCGAGCACCAGTGCAGTAGCTCGTGCTGCACCCGTACCTGTAGGCGTAATGTTGATCGCTGCACCACGCGCTCTTCGCAGATCGCTGTGTGGACCATCAACTAGCTGCTGATCCCCCGTGTAGGCATGAACAGTTGTCATCAAACCCTGCTCAATACCAAAAGCGTCGTCGAGTACCTTGACCATCGGTACAAAACAATTGGTTGTACAACTGGCATTTGAAATGATCTTGTGTTTGGTGCGATCGAAATCTAGGTGATTCACTCCATAAACAAACGTTGCGTCTGCACCGTTCGATGGCGCAGAAACGATGACCAACGGAGCACCAGCATCTAGATGGGCAGCAGCCTTATCTCGGTCGGTGAAAAAACCTGTCGACTCGATGACTACGTCTACGCCGAGTGCCTTCCATGGAAGATCTTTAGGGTCACGAAACTGCAATACCTTCAAAACTTTGCCATCTACAGAAATGCCGTCTTCGACTGGAACAATCTCATTCGGAAGTATCCCGAGCACCGAGTCGTATTTCAGCAAATGCGCCATCGTCTTTATCGATCCGAGATCATTTACCGCAACGATCTCGATTGGTGCGCCCGCCGCATTCACTGCACGGAAAAAGTTGCGACCAATTCGTCCAAAACCATTAATGCCAACTCGTATAGGTGTCTGTTCCATAGCCACAGACTTTAGCCTGTGACGCGCCCGCCCTACCTGAACATGTCGCGGTGAGTTACCCGCGGACGTTGTCCCTGTAATGTCATCCAAGCACCAATGGCCTCTGTCACAGCGACAGAACGGTGACGTCCACCTGTGCATCCAATAGCAATAGTCAAGTAGCTCTTTCCTTCTGCTTGGTATGCGGGCAAGAGAAACTCGAGCAAACCCTGCACTTTCGACAAAAACTCCTGGGCTAAAGGTTGATCGACGGTAAACGCTTTTACTGCTTCGTCAAGTCCAGAGAGTTCTCGTAGTTGATCTTCCCAATGTGGGTTGGGCAAGAAGCGCACATCAAACACCAGGTCAACGTCGAGCGGTATGCCGTGCTTAAAACCAAACGAAACGATCGACAATTGCATCACGTCCCTATCGCCTGTTGGCGCGAAGAGCTCGACAATTTGCGTTTTCAATTGATGAATATTGAGGCCCGAAGTGTCGATTACCAAATCGGCAGCACCTTTAACAGTTTCAAGCAACGAACGCTCTTCATGAATAGCTTCTTCAACGCTCGAAAATCGGCTGGCCAACGGATGTTTGCGCTTGGTTGCACCGTACCTTCGCACCAGTTCTGGCGTTGATGCGTCAAGAAACAAAACACGAACACGATGTCCCGCATCTCGGAGTCGATGAACGATGACTACCGCATCAGTTTGATGAGTAGCAGAGCCAACGACCAAGGCAAGTTGAGATTGTTCACCTGTTGCGGCAAGCTCGACGACCTTGTCAATGAGAGCAATGGGCATGTTGTCGACAACGAACCATCCAAGGTCTTCGAGGTCATCAGCGGCCTGAGAACGACCAGCACCAGAGAGACCTGCAATTAAGAGGATGTCAGCCACTGATAATCAGGCTACCGAAAGCGGGGCCAGTTCAAGATTGATGCAAGGCTCAAGATTGATGCAAGGCATCGAATACTGCCTGCACCACCACCTCTGGAAGTCCTGATTGTGACCTCAATTCCTCGATACTCACCTTCTGCAACGACTGAACACTGCCAAATACTTGCATGAGTTTTTCTTTACGCGCCGCACCAAGTCCGGCAATGCCGTCAAGTCCACTGACCTTCATTCGCTTGCCTCGCAATTGACGGTGAAACGAGTTGGCAAACCGATGAGCCTCATCGCGAATCACCTGCAACATGAAGAGCGCTTCGCTACCCCGAGGCACATCTATCGGATTGCTTAAGCCAGGAATAAACACTTCTTCAAGCCGCTTAGCAAGCGATGCAACAGGAATCTCATGCTCAAGTCCCAACTCGCGAACAACATCAACTGCAACTCCAAGTTGCCCCTTGCCTCCGTCGACCAATAGAAGTTGCGGCGGATACGCAAATTTCCCAGGCGTCCTGCCTCGCTCCGACACCGGCAAGTCACGATCCTTTTTGTACGCGCTTAGCCTGCGCATCAACACTTCGCGCATTGCTGCGTAATCGTCATTTCCGGGAACGTCTTTAATTTTAAAACGCCTGTATTCCGACTTTGCCGGCAAGCCATCTTCGAGCACAACCATTGAGCCCACATAATCAGTTCCGTGCAGGTGGGCCATGTCATAACACTCGATCCTGAGCGGAAATTGCGACAGTTGTAAGAGGCGTTGCAAATCGTTGAGTGCCAGTGTGCGACTGTGCTGGTCGGCAGACCTCTTGAGTCTGTGGCGTCCAAGTTCGCGGGTGGCATTGAGAGTAACGGTCTCTTGCAGCTCCTTTTTATCTCCACGCATTGGTACGCGCACGCTGACTTGAGTACCTCGTGTATCACTCAACCATTTCTCAATCGCACCAACACTCTCAGGCAACACTGGAACGAGCACGTGTTTGGGAATACCAAGTGCTGGTTCATCGCCATAGATGTTTTCGAGAATTCTATCCAACAGCAATTCTTGACTGGCATCTTCAACTTTGTCTAATACAAAACCATTACGACCGATTACTCGCCCTTTACGAACAAAAAAGATCTGCACTGACGCTGTGATCTCATCTTGGGAAATACCGATGACATCCATATCGTCTTCTTGCACTCCAACCATCTGTTGATTTTCGAGCACTTGATGTATTGCGGTGAGTCTGTCGCGAATTTTTGCTGCGCGTTCAAAATCAGTTGCCTGAGAGGCTTCAATCATCTCGTGTTCCATCTTGCGCACAATTTCCGAATTATCGCCATCTAAGAACTTCATGAGTCCGTCAACATGACGCTTGTATTGTTCTTGAGAGACTTCACCAACACACGGCCCGCAACATTTTTCGATGTGAAAAAGTAGACAAGGTCGTCCAAGTCGTTCATGTTGTTTAAACTTTGAAGTGGCGCAGGTTCGTACCGGAAACGTGCGCAGCAATAGCTCGAGTGTGTCTCTTATAGCGCCAGGGTGAACGTACGGACCAAAATAGCGAACGCCTTTGCGTCTTTTACCCCTAAACATCATCGCTCGAGGCCACTCTTCATCGGTGGTTATCGCCATAAACGGAAAACTCTTATCGTCTTGCAGGCGAATGTTGAATCTTGGCTTGTGTTCTTTGATCAATGCGTATTCGAGTAGCAATGCTTCAACTTCGTTGCGTACTTCGATCCACTCCAATTTGTCGGCAAAACTCATCATGCTCGCGGTGCGCGGGTGGAGTGTTGTGGGATCTGCAAAATAACTTGAAACTCGCGACCGCAAATTATTTGCTTTGCCTACGTAGATGACTCTTCCTTGCGCGTCACGAAACTGATACGAGCCTGGCGTGTCGGGGATTATTCCGCTCGGTCGTTGCATACTACGTAACCGCTCTGGCTACTTCGCCGACGCTTTTGCTACTGGCTTTTTTGTAGGTGTACGACTCAACAAAGGCGCCAAAAACTTGCCGGTATAACTGCCCTTCACTTTGGCAACCGTCTCTGGTGTACCTTCTGCGACAAGTTGTCCACCACCGTCTCCACCCTCTGGGCCCAAGTCGATCAACCAATCTGCAGTCTTGATGACATCCAAGTTGTGTTCGATCACCAAAACGGTATTGCCCTGATCAACCAAGCGAGCCAATACGGTGAGCAAGCGTCGCACGTCTTCAAAGTGCAAACCAGTAGTGGGCTCGTCCAACAGATAGATCGTGTGTCCTGTACTTCTCTTTGCCAATTCGGCTGCCAACTTGACGCGTTGAGCCTCACCGCCCGAAAGTGTTGGAGCCGATTGACCCAAGCGCACATAGCCAAGACCAACGTCAACAAGTGTTTCCATGTGCCGCGAAATGCGAGGTTGCTTAGCAAAAAACTCAACGGCCTCAGAAATAGGCATGTTCAACACATCCGAAATATTCTTTCCTTTAAACGTGATGTCGAGAGTGTCGCGGTTGTAGCGGGCACCTTTACATACTTCACACGGCACATACACATCGGGTAAAAAGTGCATCTCTATCTTGATGGTTCCATCACCCGCACATGCTTCGCATCGGCCACCAGGCACATTGAAACTAAAACGTCCTGGCATGTAGCCGCGCACCTTTGCTTCGGGTGTCGTGCTAAATAATTTGCGAATGTCGTCGAAGACGCCTGTATATGTTGCGGGGTTCGAACGTGGTGTTCTACCAATGGGTGATTGATCCATGTCGATCACTTTGTCAAGGTGCTGCACGCCGTCGACAGCCGTATGTTTGCCAGGCGCATCCTTTGATTTGTAAATCTTCTGCATCAACGACGGCAGCAAAATGTCGCGAATCAGACTGCTCTTACCGCTGCCCGACACTCCGGTTACAGCAACAAAACATCCGAGCGGAATTTTGACACTCAAATTTTTCAGATTGTGTTGACGGGCGCCCCGTATGGTCAACCATTCTTTGTTGGGTGCACGACGCTCGAGTGGTACCGCGATCGAACGTTTGCCACTCAGGTACTGACCGGTTATCGACGCCTTGACAGAATTGACGCCTGCGACTGGCCCGCTGTACACCACTTGACCACCATGTTCACCAGCACCAGGCCCAATGTCAACAAGCCAATCGCTTGCCTTAATGGTGTCTTCGTCATGCTCTACAACAATGACGGTGTTACCAAGATCGCGCAAACGCATCAAGGTCTCAATCAATTTGTGGTTATCGCGTTGGTGTAGCCCGATGGATGGTTCGTCCAATACATACAGTGTTCCTACGAGGCCAGAACCAATTTGGCTCGCCAATCGAATTCGCTGAGCCTCACCACCGGCAAGAGTGCCTGCAGCCCGCGAAAGCGTCAAGTAGTCAAGACCTACATCGAGCAAGAAACTGAGTCGCGCGTTGATCTCTTTGGTCACACGCTCTGCAATCATCTTGTCTCGCTCACCTAGTACGAGCTTTGATAAAAACAAAGCAGACTTGGCGATCGACATGTCGCACACTGCACTGATGTGCTCGCCATTTACTAAGACTGCCAACGATTGGGGCTTGAGTCGCGCACCCTTGCATGCCTTGCATGGCACTTCACGCATGTAGCTTTCAAACTGTTCGCGTTGGTTGTCGCTTTCGGCAGACTCATGACGGCGCTTGATCCACGGCACGACACCTTCATATGCAGTTGAGTATTCGCGAACACGGCCATATCGATTTTTATACTTCACCATCAGTGCATCACCTGCACCATTCATCACAATCGCTTTTTGTTTGTCAGTCAATTTTGACCACTTGCGATTCATGTCAATACCAAATTCGTCGGCGACAGCCTCAAGCATGCGGGTGAAGTACTGCGTATGAGCCGATCTCCACGGAGCAATTGCACCCTGATTGATTGCCAACTCTGCATCGGGCACGACCAACTCGGGGTCGACTTCATATCGAGTGCCAAGCCCAAGGCAGGTTTCGCATGCACCGAATGGTGAGTTGAACGAAAAGTTGCGTGGTGCTAGCTCTTCGTAGCTGTCTCCACACTTCGGGCAACCCAGGTGCTGACTAAACGTGATGACCTCTCCATCAATATCAATTTCAGCGACTCCGTCGGCAAGCCGTAAAGCCGTCTCGAGACTGTCGGTAAGTCGTCGTGCAATTCCTGCCTTGCGCACAAGTCGGTCAACCACGATCTCGATCGTGTGATTCTCGTAACGCCCGAGCTTTTGGTCAGACTTTAAGAATTCGGCGATCTCTACAACTTCGCCGTCTATGCGTGCGCGAGAAAAACCCTGCGAAGACAAATCCGACAACAGCGATTCATACTCACCCTTTCGACCTCGAATGACTGGTGCCAGAATTTGAAAGCGAGTTCCCTCAGGTAGTTCCAAAATACGATCGACAATCTGTTGCGGGGTTTGGCGCTGCAACTTGGTGCCGTCATTTGCACAATGCTGCACACCTATGCGTGCCCATAAGAGTCTCAAATAGTCGTATACCTCGGTGATGGTTCCGACTGTCGAACGCGGGTTTCGTGAAGCCGACTTCTGATCGATGGAAATCGCAGGAGACAATCCTTCGATGATGTCAACATCTGGCTTATCCATCTGACCAAGAAACTGGCGTGCGTATGAACTCAAACTTTCTACATAACGACGCTGACCCTCGGCATAAATTGTGTCAAATGCAAGGCTCGACTTTCCAGACCCGGAAAGACCGGTAAACACCACAAGTTGATCACGTGGCAAATCGACGCTCACGTTTTTGAGGTTGTGCTCACGAGCACCCCTCACCGAAATATGACCAGCGTTATGGACGGCTTTTTTGCGAGTAGACATCGTAGAGCAGACTACAAGTCAGCTACTTTGCGTCGCGCAGTTCGCGCTTCAATTCTTTAACTTCATCTCGTAGACGAGCGGCATATTCAAATTTCATCTCGGAAGCAGCGAGTGACATCTCTTCCTCTAGGGTCAAAATAAGCGCTTCAAGTTCCTGCTGCGGCAACGACTTGAGTTCATTGAGAACCTTGTCACGCTCACGATTCTTTCGGTCTCCGAGCTTTGGAACCTTGTTGGCCTCGTTGGGTCTGAGAACCGACAGAATATCTCCCACTGCTTTGCGGATGGTTTGCGGGTCAATTCCATGTTCCAAGTTGTAGGCAATCTGCTTTTCGCGACGACGACTCGTCTCGTCGATTGCTTTGTCCATGGCAGCAGTTCGATTATCGGCATACATAACAACTTGGCCATTGACGTTTCTTGCGGCGCGTCCAATCATTTGAATGAGCGAAGTTTGACTGCGCAAAAAACCTGCTTTGTCAGCATCCAAAATCGCAACGAGCGACACTTCAGGCAAGTCGAGACCTTCGCGGAGCAGATTGATCCCTACCAATACATCAAACTCGCCAAGGCGCAGAGCGCGCAAAATCTCGATTCGTTGCACAGTGTCGATATTGGAATGCAAGTAGCGAACTTTGAGACCTTGTTCGATCAAGTACTCACTTAAGTCTTCGGCCATCTTCTTGGTCAGAGTCGTGATCAAGACTCGGTCTCCATTGGCTACTCGTCCATTGACCATCTCGATGATGTCGTCGATTTGACCCTTCGTCGGTCGCACAATGACTTCAGGATCGATCAAACCTGTCGGTCGCACAATCTGTTCAACAATCTGGCTGCTGATGCCCAACTCAAATGGCGCAGGTGTCGCAGACAGAAAAACACACTGATTAATACGCTCCATGGTTTCTTCAAAACGAAGAGGCCTGTTGTCTGCTGCAGATGGCAACCTAAAACCGTGCTCGATGAGCGTTGCCTTGCGATTTTGATCCCCCGCATACTGTCCGTGCAATTGCGGAATCGAAACATGACTCTCGTCCATCACCATCAGAAAATCATCGGGAAAATAATCGAGCAGCGTAAACGGTGGTTCTCCGTGAACCCTGCCATCTATATGCATCGAATAGTTTTCGATGCCATTGCAATACCCAACTTCCGCCATCATCTCTAGGTCGTATTGCGTGCGTTGTCGCAGACGTTGGGCTTCCAACAATTTGCCTTCGTTCTCAAATTGCTTGAGTCGTGGCTGCAACTCTGATTCAATCTGAAGCATTGCGCGCTGCATTCGCTCGTGGCCTGCTACATAGTGAGTTGCAGGAAAAACCATTGTCTGCTTGAGGTCTTGTAATGTCTCGCCTGTCACTGGGTCGACGATCGTAATTCGTTCTACCGTGTCACCAAACATTTCAAACCGCGTGACCGTTTCGTCATATGCAGGATGCACTTCAATGGTGTCTCCGCGTACGCGGAAATTGCCCCGGCCAAGTGTGAGATCGTTGCGGTCGTATTGCAAGTCGACAAGACGCTTCAAAATGCTGCGCTGGTCGTAGTCGACCCCCACATGCAACTCCAACAAGTTTCCCCGATATTCGTCAGGGTCTCCCATTCCATAAATACAACTCACAGAGGCAACAACAATTGTGTCCCGACGAGTCAACAGCGCTGCTGTTGCCGAGTGACGCAGGCGATCGATTTCGTCATTGATCGCAGAATCCTTCTCGATAAATGTGTCGCTCGACGGAATGTACGCCTCGGGTTGGTAATAGTCGTAGTAACTCACGAAATACTCAACACGATTCTTTGGGAAAAACTCCTTCATCTCTTGGGCCAACTGCGCAGCAAGGCTCTTGTTTGGCGCCAAAATCAATGTCGGTTTTTGCACTGCCTCAATCGTCCACGCCATTGTTGCCGACTTGCCCGAGCCGGTAATGCCAAGGAGTGTTTGAAAACGGTCGCCTCGATGGATGCCCTTGGCCAACGCTGCGATGGCGGCAGGCTGATCTCCGGCAGGCTTGAAATCCGACACAACTTCAAACCGATGAGCAACATTCTCGTCCAGAACGTCGACATTTTTTGTCACGCAGTTTCCCCCGCATCGACTCCTGCTTGAGGCAGCGATGCGAACCACTCCCAGGCTGCATCAACTTGTCGAACCAAATCCTCCAGCGATCCCGAATTGTCAATTACAAAGTCGGCAATGGCGAGTCGATCTTCCCGTGATGCTTGTTTGTCAATGCGGGCCTGCACATCGCTTGCCTTCATGCCTCGGTCACGCACGACGCGCTCAACTGCAAGCTGTGTGTCTACATCAACAACGATCACGCCGGACAAGCCCTTACGCGGCGATTCGGCGAGCAATGGAAAATCAAGAATTGCAATCGCATCCGTGTTTTTCAGTTCGTTAATGCGTCGCAACATCTCTACACCGATCGCAGGGTGCACGATCTTATTGAGATCTGTAAGTGCTTGTGCGTCGGAAAAAACAAGCGTTGCAATCTTTGCGCGATCGAGTTCGCCATCTGCCCCAACCACATCGCCGAAACGCTCGACCATCGCCGCAAAGACCGCAGTGCCAGCGCGTTGCAATGCGCGCGCAATGGCGTCACCGTCAATAATGATTGCGCCACGATCGGCCAACATCAAAGAGACCGTTGACTTACCAGAGCCAATGCCACCGGTAAGACCAACAAGAATCATGAACTACACGCTGTCAGGTGTGGGGCCAAAGATGTGGCACCACTGTGGATTAAACGGCTGGAGTCTCACCTGCAGGGGCTTCTTCGGCTGGTGCAGCTGCCTCTGTTGCTAATACATCTGCGACTGGTGCATCAGCAACTGGTGCACTGGCATCGAAGTATTCAGACCATGCAGCTTCGCGAGTTGAGTCATCGCCGCCGACCCAGTTGCCTTGGTCATCGACTTGGAACTGACCGCGATACTCTTCGGCCAACTCGCCACCTTCAGCGGCTTGCTTGATCGAAAGGCTGATCCGTCGACGAGCGAGATCGAGATCAATGATCTTGACCCACAACTCTTCGCCCGGAGTTACCACTTGCTCAGGTGCCTCGACATGGTGAGTTGACATTTCCGAGATGTGCACGAGACCTTCGATGCCATCGCCAACTTGCACGAATCCACCGAATGGCACGAGTTTCGTTACGCGACCATAGACGAGCTGACCAACTTGGTGACCGCCGGCAAATTCTTGCCATGGATCTTGTTGTGTGGCCTTGAGCGAAAGACTGATGCGCTCGCGATCCATGTCGACTTCGAGAACCTTGACAGTGACTTCGTCACCAATCGTGACGACTGCACTTGGATTGTCAACATGCTTCCATGACAATTCGGAAACGTGAATGAGTCCGTCCATGCCACCCAAGTCAACGAATGCACCGAATGCAACAACACTCGAGATGCGACCCTTGCGGATCTCGCCGACCTTGAGGTTGCCCAAGAAATCGTCGCGCTCTCCGCGCTGGTTTGCTTCGAGCAATGTGCGGCGTGAAAGCACGACGTTGTTGCGCGTGCGGTCTAGCTCGAGAATCTTTGCAGTGATGCGCTGACCGATGTAAGGAGCGAGGTCACGAACACGACGCATCTCAACAAGTGATGCTGGCAAGAAGCCACGCAAACCGATGTCGACAATGAGGCCGCCCTTGACGACTTCGATGACAAGACCCTCAACGGTTCCGTCAACTTCTTTGACTTTCTCGATGTCGCCCCATGCACGCTCGTACTGTGCGCGCTTCTTCGACAACAACAAACGACCTTCTTTGTCTTCGAGCGTGATGACAAGTGTTTCGATCTTTTCGCCCAACTTGACGATGGTGTTTGGATCTACGTCTGCGCGCATTGAAAGCTCGCGACCGAGGATCACACCTTCTGTTTTGTAACCAATCTCAACAAGAACTTCATCACGCGTAATACGCACGACTGTTCCGGTGACGAGTTGCCCGTCTTTGAGTTCTACCAGTGTGCCGTTGATTGCATCGGCAAACGACTGTGAGAGATCGCGCTCAGTAATTTGGCGCGGGGTGTAATTTCCTTCTGCGTCGAAGGTGCCCATTGGAGGACTTTGCATTAACTGAAGATCAGACATGATGACGTACTTTCGGTGGATGGGATCGGGTGCACCTCTTTCAAGGCGGCCCTACCTGCGGTAAGGCAGGATCACGCTACCAGTCAGATTCAGCAGATCAGCCTGTGTTTCTAACCCTTGGCACTGGCCCACGAAGTGCCCCACGCACTGTGCACCTCGAGTGGCACCTTGAGACTTGCTGCTTGCTTCATCTGTGTGAGCACGATGTCTTCCACGACAGATTTTTCGCTCACCACCGCCTCAATAATCACCTCATCATGCACTTGCAAGATCACACGGCTTTTCAGATGAGCCGTTTCAAACGCAGCAACGATCCGTACGAGCGCGATCTTGAAAATATCGGCTGCCAAACCTTGGATACCGGCATTCATTGCTTGACGCTCACCTGCTTGACGAATGCGAAAATTGCTGCTGTTGAGTTCGGGGATTGGGCGACGTCTGCCAAACAACGTTTCGGTGTAACCGCGCTTGCGAGCCTCTTCAACCGTGCTGTCCATGTAGTTCTTAACATTTGGAAAGGCAACAAAATACGCATCCAAAATCTGTGCTGCCTCACCAACACCAACGTTCAAGCGTTGGCTCAAGCCGTAGGCCTCCATGCCGTACGCCAAACCGTACGAGACCATCTTTGATTGTGAACGCTGCTCGCTCGACACCTCTGATTCATTGACACCAAAAAGTCGCGATGCCGTTGCGCTGTGCACATCGATGCCGCGAGTAAATGCATCGATAAGACCCGGATCATTTGCGAGATGCGCAATGCAGCGCAACTCAATCTGGTTGTAGTCGGCGACCAAAAATTCGCATCCTGCGGAAGGAACAAATGCCGTACGGAAAACTTTGCCTTGTTCGGAACGAACGGGAATGTTGTGCAAATTTGGTTGATCGCTCGACAGACGACCTGTGCGCGCAACGGTCTGATTAAACGTTGCATGAATCCGGCCATCGGCACCGACGGCGTCGAGCAAACCTTGACCGTATGTCGAGCGCAACTTTTCAAACTCGCGATACTCCAGCAGTGGATCAATAAATTCTGGCCATTGATCGCGAATCTTTTCTAATGTCGCGGCATCTGTACTAAAACCAGTCTTTGTTTTCTTTCCAGGTGCGAGATTTTTTTCATCAAACAAGATTTCGCGCAATTGCGTTGGAGAGTTGATGTTAAACGTGCGACCTGCAAGTTTGTGCAACAGTGCCGTCAATCGCTCAACGTGCGATTTGAGGTTGTCATTGATAGTTGTCAACTGCTCTACGTCAACCGCTACTCCGTCCTTCTCCATCTGTGCCAAGACCCGCACAAGCGGCATCTCAACGTCGGCAAAAAGTTTTGCTACTCCCTGAGTGTCAAGTGCATGAAGAATCGGGTTGGCAAGTAGACCCACAGCAAGCGCCTCGGCGCACGATCTACTGGATTGATCAAGGCCAACCGATCCGAAGTCGAGTTGCCCAGATTCTTCTGCTTGACCAACATCAAGCGAACGATTGGTATATCGGCTCAGCACTTGTTGAATCTCGAACTTGTTGTCACTTGGGTCGAGCAAGTACGCCGCAATTGCGGTGTCAACAACAACCGAGCGCAGATCGACTCCATGCTCTATCAACCATCGCAACAGCGGTTTGGCATTATGAGCACGAATGTTTACAAGATCTGCAACATCGCTCAGCACGGTTGGTTCTTGCAAAACACTGGTAGCAATCCACGCAACTTTGGAGGCAACAGCGTCGATCACAATCGCAATTCCGTCAAGAGCACTTCGCCCCGGCTCTCCTGCCCAACCGACACCGATATCAACAGACTTGAGTTTGGAAATCTTGGCAATTGTGTCGCGAGCCGACTTGACTGTGTCACACACCGCTACCGACGCAACGATGCGTTCCATTTCGGGTTGATTGACTGGCAGATCGTTTTGCGAATCGATACCAGCACCAAAAATCGTTTTGGCTCGTGCAAACATCGATTTGAATTCGAGCGTTTCAAACATCGCTTTGAGTTCGTTCATTCGCGGACGTGGCGCAGTCTGAGTGATGTCGATCGCAACCGGTGCATCTCGTCGAAGCACCATCAGTTGAGCGTTGCGCAACACACGCTCCCTCGCCTCTAACAGACCTTGCTTCAACTTCGGCGTCTGTTCTTCGGCGGCATCAAAAACCGAAACTATGTTGAGATATTTCGTCATCAACTTGGCCGCAGTTTTTTCGCCAACACCCGGAACGCCATCTAGGTTGTCGCTCGGATCTCCGCGCAGCGCCGCATATTGTGCATACTGCGCAGGTGTCACTCCTGTGCGTTCCATAATTCCGGCTTCGTCGTACAAGGCATACTCACTGACGCCGCGCTTGTTGTACAACACACGAATATGTGGGTCACGCACCAGTTGATACGTATCTCTGTCGCCCGTCACAATCAGCAAGTCTTCGCCTGCTTGCTCTGCTTTTTCCGCAATCGTGGCAATCAGGTCGTCGCCTTCAAAACCCGCAGCATCAATCGCTGCAATCCCCATCACCTCGAGCATCTGCTTAATAATGTCCATCTGTTGATACAAGATGTCGGGCTGCGCTTCACGCTGAGCCTTGTATTCGGGTGCGGCCACATGCCTAAACGTCGGTTCCTTGCGATCGAAGACCACAATTACGCCATCTGGCTTGTGATCCTTGATCAGCGTCAACAGCATTGAGCAAAACCCATATACCGAGTTCGTCACTTGCCCACTGGCTGTCTTCATATCGGTTGGCAATGCAAAGAACGCGCGATAAGCCAATGAGTTGCCGTCGAGCACCATCAGTTGCATGAGATGCTTACCTTGTTCATGTCACGAGAATAACCGACAACTATGGAGTGATGTGTCCGCTCAGGATCTGGTTTGCAACATCAACCATTTTGGAACGCGTCGACATTGCACTCTTCTGAATGAAATCAAATGCGCCATGCTCGGTCATTGAGTACTTGTCAATCAGTAGTCCCTTTGCGCGATCTAACAGTTTGCGCAACTCCAACTGCTCACCGAGGGCATCACGCTCGCCACTCAACGTTTTCATTTCCAAAAAACGACCGATCGCCAACTCGATAGCCGGAACAAGGTCGGTTTTCTGAAATGGCTTGACCAAATACGCAAGGGCTCCAGCATCGCGAGCCTGCTCAATTACTTCGCGTTGACTGAAAGCGGTCAACATCACGACGGGACACAATTTTTCAGCGCTTACTACACGAGCGGCATCGAGGCCATCAAGCCCAGGCATCTTGATATCGAAAATTGCAACATCAGGTAAATGCTGTCGCACGAGTTCGATCG
Source organism: Actinomycetota bacterium (assembly GCA_007279905.1). GTDB lineage: Bacteria > Actinomycetota > Acidimicrobiia > Acidimicrobiales > Ilumatobacteraceae > UBA3006. The sequence continues at coordinate 57,371 of QYPH01000029.1, forward strand.
CGGTGTCGCCACGACCAGTGTCGGCTACCACTTCGTAACCCTCTTCTTCTAATGTCTCTCGCAGATCGAGCCGAATAATCGCTTCGTCTTCGGCAATCACGATTCGGGTACTCGGTCGTGTCGTATTCACAGTGTTCGCGATCTATCGACCAAGTTTGTCGAGTAATTGATCTTGCTGTTTTTCCAAGTCGGCAATTGACGCTCGCAAATGATCGCGCTGCTTATTCATAGCCTGCAGGTGGCGCAATGCTTCACGAGATTCGGCATCGGCGAGCGGGGTTTCAGAAACCAATGCACGAACCTGTAAATCATGTGCTTCATCAGAAAAGTGTTGCAACTGTTCGTCAACAACGCTGAGGTCGTTGCGCAATGTCGCCAATGTTTGTGTGCCACGACGCAAACGCCGCTCAGTCAACCGGCTGTTCATACCTTTGTTCGGCACGTCGTTGAGTGTATGTGTGTCCATGATGTTGGTGCCCGAGGTGGGAGTCGAACCCACACGCCCTTTCAGACAACGGATTTTGAGTCCGTCGCGTCTGCCATTCCGCCACTCGGGCCCGAGTGAAGACTTTGTGTACTTGGCTTACTGCGAGGAAACATCGTACCGACCCATGACAAGTTCTACGCTGTACGGATTGTGTTCTTTTGCAAGTTAGTAAAGTAAACGGGGTCCATGCTCGCATTCACATTTCCAGGTCAAGGATCTCAGCGCCCCGGCATGGGTGCGCCTTGGGTCGACCACGAAAGTTGGGAGCTTGTAGGCGAAGCGTCAGACGTCGTCGGTCGTGATGTTGCAGCACTTCTTTTAGAAGCCGATGCCGAATCGTTGAAAGATACTCGTAATGCACAGCTCACCACGTTTGTCATGTCGCTCATGGTGCTCGATGCAGTCGAGCGTCTTGGCATCGAGCCGAGTTTTTGCGCTGGGCACAGCCTTGGCGAATACACGGCTCTTGTGGCCACTGGCGCACTTCGATTTGACGACGGCTTAAAGCTCGTCGCCGAGCGTTCGGCGGCAATGCATGAAGCTGGCATCTCTCAACCAGGCACCATGGCTGCAGTGCTCGGACTCGACGACGAACAGGTTGAGGTTGCGTGTCGGTTAGCAGATGCCGATGTGTGGGTTGCCAATTTCAATGCACCTGGCCAAGTTGTTATTGCCGGATCCCTTGAAGGCGTTGCCAAGGCAACTGAGCAAGCAAAAGCACTCGGAGCAAAAAGAGTGATGTCGCTTCCGGTGTCAGGCGCATTTCATACTCCCTATATGTCAAGTGCGCGCAACAGGCTTCGCGATGCAATCGCATCTGCCCAACCTCGCGATACTGAGGTTCCAGTCATCTCCAACGTTGATGCGCTCGCCCACGACCACGGCTCCGAATGGGCATCATTGTTGTCCGCTCAATTGTCTTCTCCAGTGCGCTGGAAACATTGTTTGCTTGCTTTGAGTGAACAGGGTGTTCGCGGCTTTATCGAACTCGGTCCAGGTGGCGTGCTTACCGGTATGGCCAAGCGAACGCTTGAAGATGCCAGGACGATCAGCGTTGCAACTCCGGAC